>JAKLER010000135.1 GCA_022711615.1 Acidobacteriota bacterium | reverse complement strand
GTAGTAGGGGAAGACGGCGAGCCCTTCGCGGACGCAGAGCGCCTGGAGCTCTCCCTCGTATTCGGCGCGGTGGACGAGGTTGTAGTGCGGCTGGAGCGCGACGTAGCGGGTCAGCCCGAGCCGGCTCGAGACGGCGAGCGCCTCGGCGAGGCGGGGTGCCGCGTAGTTCGAAGCGGCGATCTCCCGGACCTTTCCCTCGCGGACGAGGGCGTCGAAGGCTCCGAGCGTCTCCTCGAGCGGCGTGGCCGGGTCGTCGGCGTGAGCGTAGTAGAGGTCGATTCGGTCGATCCGAAGCCTCCGAAGCGAGTCCTCGGCGGCCTTCCGGATCGTCCCCGCCGAGAGGCCGGTGAGGCCCGCGAGCTTTCCGACCTTCGTCGCGACGACGACGCGCTCGCGGTTCCCGCGGGACGCCATCCAGCGCCCGAGGATCTCCTCCGACTCGCCGCCGGCGTTGCCCGGCGCCCAGGCCGAGTAGGCGTCGGCCGTGTCGACGAAGTTGCCGCCCGCGGCGACGTAGGCGTCGAGGACGGCGAACGACTCGGCCTCCGAGGCGGTCCAGCCGAACACGTTCCCTCCGAGGCAGACGGGGAAGACCTCCAGCTCCGTGGCGCCGAGCTTTCTCATGGTCCCTCCGTGGGCGATGCTCACGCGAGAGGATCTCATGGCGCGACCCGCTGGTGTCCGGGCCCCGCCGAGCGACCGGAGCGGCTACTCTCGGTGCGGGCCGGACTCGGCCCCGGAGGCTCGATGCGCACCCCCGCCCCTCGAACGCCCCCCCTCGGCGCCCTCGCGGCGTCGCTCCTCTTCTCGGCCTTCGCGCCGGCGGCGGCTGCGGCTGAGGGGTTCACGGGCACCTGGGCCCTCGCGATGAGGGCCGACGACGTCGAGCGAGTTCCTTCGAAGGGGGCGTGGACAGGCCTGGGCGGGACGACCGGGGCCACGACTCGCCCGGGCGGAGGGGGCTTCGACCTGCCGATCGAGGTGATGACGGACGCTCGCCTCCTCGCGGTCGAGGACGACGGCCTCCGGCTCCGGGTCACCTACCCGTCCGGGCGCGTCCGGACGTTCGTGACCGACGGAAGCAAGCGCTACGTCGACGACGGCGACGGCCCGGCCGACGTCGTCGCGCGCCGGCGGGAAGGGACGGTGACGGTCTCGTCCGAGTGGGTGCGCGGCTACCGGCTGCGCGAGACGTGGGAGCTGCGGGCCGACCCGCGCCGGCTCGTCGTGACCGGTCGCCTGAAGGGGAGGGAATCGCACGAATACGTCCGGACCTACGAGCCGGCCCCCGACGGAGCGGCCGCCGCGATCGCGCCGTCTCCCTCCCCGGCCCCGGCTCCGGCCGTCCGGGTCCCCTGGTCGCCCGCCGTTCCGGCATCGACGCCCGCTCCGGCGCCGGAGGAGCCGGGCGGCTTGCCCGCGAAGGAGCCGCCGCCGGTCGACCGTCTCTCGGAATGCACTCTCCGTCCGCCCGCGAGGACTCCGCCCGGCGAGCTGAACGGGCTCGCGAAGACACCGCAGGAGACCGCCGCGAAGGCGGCCATCGCGTCCATCGCGCCGCTTCGCGCGGACGGCGTCCTCTCCTCCGACGCGGAAGTCTTCGACGGCTGCCTGGTCTGGCCGTTCACCCTCCGCCTGCCGGCGCTCGGCGGCGTCCAGGAGGTCTTCGTCGACGCGGGCGACGGGCGCGTCGTGAAGTCGGACTTCATTCGCCTCGGCCCGAGGCCGGCCGGAGCTCCTTGACGGAAGCCGCCCAGGGCGCGCGCCCGAGGCGGCGCGCCGATCAGTGCCCGGCCGGCACCTTCTCGCCCGCCTCGACGCGCTCCGGGAGGACGTTCCTCGGCATCACGAGCGGGCAGGTCGCGTAGGGCGTGAAGGCGCAGGGCGGGTTCTGGGCGAGGTTGAAGTCGAGGACGACCTTCGATGGGACGCCCTTCGGCGCGGTCGCGTAGAGGAAGCGTCCGGCGCCGTAGGTTTCCGTTCCGTTCGTCGCGTCGCCGAAGACGAAGAAGAGCGTGTCGTCGTCCGGCGACTCGACGGTCGGCTCGAGCGTCCGCTCCTTCCCCCCGATCGTGAAGCGGACGAGACCCGGCGCGAGAGACTTCTGGGCCGGACCCTGGGCGGAAGGGACCTCGATCTCGCGGGGCGCGTCGTACGGCTCGAACGTCCCCTCGACCCGGAGCGCCGGGTCGACGGGGAAGTGCTCGATTCCCCGGAAATCCCTCCGCCGCGGGCTCTCGGGGTCCCGGGCCCGGACGGCGAGCTTGCCGCCTCGGTCGATGACCGTCAGGCGGACGCGTCCCACCTCGACGACGGAGGGTTTCCCGTCCCGGTCGGTGGCGAGCGGTGCGCCGGTCGGCGGGGCGCCGTCGACGGTGACGGGGGCGCCGGCATCCACGGCGAGCCGGACGGCGCCGTCGGGACCGAGAACGAACGCCCCGGCCCTCGCCGGAATGCCGGGCGCTTCCAGCGAGAGCGGGAGGGCGGGGTCCGAGCCGAACGGGTTTTCGCCCGGAGTCAGCCAGTGGAGGGCGACGAGCGTGAGCCATCCGCTCTCGGATGCGAGGCGCGTCTCGCGCATCGCTCGGGCCGTGCCGATCTCGGCCGCGTAAGCGGGGTCCGCGGCCGGAGGGCGCCGGCAGGCGGCGAGGGCGACGGCGGCGAGGAGGAGGAGGGGAAGGACGCGGCGCATGGCCCCTTCTAGCACGGCGGCCGGAAGGGCGTCCCTCGGGGCGAAGCGCCGCGAGCCTCCGGCGACGGTCACTCGTGTCTCGGAGCCTTCTCCCCGGCCTCGACGCGGATCGGCAGAGTGTTCCGCGGGAGCGCCATCGGGCAGCTCGCGAAGGGCGTCAGCGAGCAGGGCGGCGTCTCGGCGAGGTTGAAGTCGAGGACGACGCGATCCCCTCCGGCGGCCGGCCGCGGGACCGAGAGGAAGCGCCCGCCGCCGTAGCTCTCGGAGCCGGAGGTCGCGTCGGCGAAGACGAAGAAGAGCGTCGCGTCGTCGGGCGACTCGACGGTCGGCTCGAGCGAGAGCTCCCTCCCGCCGAGGGTGAACCGGACGAGCCCGGGCGCGAGGGCCGTTCGGGCCGGCCCCCGGGAGGAGGGCACCTCGACGTTGCGGGGTGCGTCGTACGGCTCCCAGCGTCCTTCGACACGGTACGCGGGGTCGATCGGGAAGTGCGAGAGACCGGGGAAGCCGCGGAGCCGAGCGCTCTCGGGGTCCCGGGCGCGCACGTAGGGCGCGCCGTCCTTCCGGAAGTACGCCAGGCGCACACGGCCCACGGTGACGACGTCGGCCTTCTCGTCCCCCTCCGGAACGAGCGGCGCGTCGGTCGGCGCGGCTCCGTTCACCGTCACAGGCGCGCCCGGCTCCGCCCGAAGGACGACGCTGGCGTCCTCCCGGACGACGAACGCGCCCGCCCGGGGCGGGATGCCGGCGCCCGCGAGGGCGACCTTCGAGGACGGGTCGGAGCCGAACGTGTTCTCTCCCGGCGCGAGCGGCTCGCGCGCCACGATGGTCAGCCAGCCGTCCTCCGTCGTGAGCTCGGCGTGCCGGGCGGCGCGCGCCGCCTCGATCTCCCGCACGTAGTCCGGGTCGGCGGCGGGGGGGCGGTCGCAGGCGAGGTGGAGAAAGAGGAACGGGAGGACGGCGGCCGCGCGGCGCATGCGCCTTTCTAGCACGGCCCCGGGAGACGTTACGACGGGGGAGGGCTCGCGAGCGGCAGGCTGAAGGAGAAGACGGCCGCCGGGCCCGGGTGCTGAAGCCACATCCGGCCTCCCTGCGCCTCGACGGCGAGGCGACAGAACGGAAGTCCGAGGCCGGAACCGCGGCCGGGAAGGTTCCCGACGGCGAACTTCTCGAAGAGCCGGGGTCGAAGCTCCTCGCAGATGCCGGGGCCCGAATCCTTCACGTCGAGGATCACGCTCCCCCCCTCGACCCGTCCCTCCAGCCGCACGGAGCCGGCGCCGGGCGCGCTGAACTTGACCGCGTTCGCCAGGAGGTTCTCGACGATGCGCGCGACGAGCCCGGCGTCGGCGCGCACCGGCGGCAGGTCGGGCGGGAGAGCCGAGACGAGCGAGATGCCGCGGGCCTGTGCGGCCGGGAGCGCCCTCCCGATCACCTCGTCGACGACCGCCGGGAGGTGGACGTCCGTCCGGCGAACGGGGAGCGAGCCCTCTTCCAGCCGGGAGAGCTCCAGGATGCCGTCGACCAGGGCCACCTGGCGGCGTGCGTTCCTCTCCGCGAGGTCGAGGAGCCGCTTCCCGTCGCCGTCCAGGGACTCGTTCTCGCGGAGGAGCTCGAGGGCGCCCAGGACGCCCGAGATCGGGCCGCGGAGGTCGTGGACCAGCATCCGGGAGAGCTCCTCCCGGGCGCGGGAGAGGATCTCCTTCCCGAGCCCGAGGCTGATCGCCTCGGCCAGGGCCTCCGCGAACGCGCAGGCGTCCTCGTCGAGGCCCTCCGGGCCGGAGGACTCGAACGACGCGACGCCGAGCCGGTTGCCGAGGTGACGGAGCGGGATGACGAGGCTCCGGCAGGCCCCGCTCGCGCCGCCTCCTCCCGATCGCCGGACGAGGCCGCTCTCCCAGGCGAGGCCGAGCTCGCCGTCGAGGTCCGACGACCGGAGCTCTTCCGGGCCATCGGTCCGGCCGATCCGGCGGAAGCCGGCTTCCGTCGGGAGGGCGACGAAGACCCGGGAGAAGGACGAGAGCCGACAGATCGCCGCGACGGACTCCTCGGCGATCTCCTCCGAGGCGTGCCGCCGGGCCGAGATGTCGAGGACGGCGTTGAGCGCCTCCAGCTCGCGAGAGGCGCGTCGCCGCGCGTCGGCGATCTGCGCGGTCCGGAGGGCGAGCGCGATCTGCGCCGCCGTCGACTCGATGAGGTGCCGCTGCTCCTCCCCGAAGTGCCCGGCGTCGGGATGGACGAGCGTCAGGACCCCGGAGAGGGACGCGCCGGCGGAGATCGGCGCCGAGAGCGCGGACCGGATCGTCGCGTCCTGGGCCTCGAGGCGGCGCCAGCGGCGGTCCTGCCGGACGTCTTCGACGAGCGCCACCGACCCGTTCCTCACGACCCATCCGGCGAGGCCGCTCTCGAGCATCTCGGCCGCCGCGGCCGGTCCGACGACGAGCGTGGAGTCCCCCTCGGTGAAAAGGCCGCGGGTGAACTGGCGGTGCTCGTCGAGGAGGAGGAGGCTCGCGCCCGTCGCGCCGGTCGCGAGCTTCGCGGCGTCGAGGACCATCGTGAGCGTCTCGTCGAGCCCCTCCCCGGCGCCCGCGGCCCGCGCGACGGAGAGGAGGCTCGCGAGGAGGTCGTTCTGGGTCCGCACGACCCGGGTCAGGCGCTGGCTGGTCGTGGCGAGAAGGGTCGTCGTCCAGACGACGGCGAAGATCGTGCAGAGGAGCGGAGGGAGGGCGAGAAGCGGCCCCCCCGCGAGGATGTCGCCCTCGACGAAGCCGGCGCCGACGGCGACGCCGCGCGCCCAGAAGAGGCCGGCGCAGGCCCAGAGCGCGACGGCGGTGACGAGGTCGAAGGCGCCGGCTCCCCGGGGCGCCCGGTGGCGCCAGGCGGTCCAGGCGGAGGCGCCGACGAGCGCGGTGAGGAACGCGCTGCTCAGGATCGCCCGGGCGTTCTCGCCGTCGCGGAGGAGCATCGTGGCGGCGAACGCGGCGGTCGCGAGGAGGCCGACGCCGACGGTCAGGCGGCGGCTCGGGACGAGGCCGTAGAAGAGCTTCGTCCCCTCGAGGATGAAGGCGGCGGCGACCGTCACGAGGACGTTCGCGAGGACGGCCGGCAGGAGCGCGGGAATCCTCCCCTTGAACGCGAGGAGGACGAGCCCGAGGAAGAAGAGGCCGAACCCGAGCGCGAGCCGGTCCGGCCCCCGGATCGCGCGGAGCTCCCGCCACGCGAGCGCGACCGCGAGCACGAGGCCCGCGAAGACGACGGCGCTCGCCGCGAGAAGCGTCCGCGCGTCGAAGAGGGGCTCCATCGCGGTCTCACATCATACGAGCCGGAGGGGACATCGTCCTCCCGTCGAACGGCGTTCGGGCGGACCGGGCGTTCGACGGGAGCACGATTCCGGGCGTGTGTCGGCACCCGAGCCGGACCGGCCCGCCCCCCCGCGGCAGAGGCGGGCCCGGGCGGTCGCGGTCGCGATTTCGACGCCTCCGGGGAAGCCCCGATCCTGTATTCTGGAGGACGGTCCCGGAACGAGGTCGTCGCGAGGCGTGGCGTCCCGGAAGCGGCGCTCGCAGTGGGGATGTCGGGCCGGGGCCGCGAGGAGGATGCATGGACTTTTCGATCAAGGTCGACCCGTCCACGTGGCAGCGATACATCTCGACGCCGAAGAAGGGCGAAGCGGTCCTGACGGACTCGTTCCTCAACAAGGGGACGGCCTTCACGGCGAGAGAGCGGGAGGAGCTCGACATCCTCGGCCTCCTTCCGCCGGCGATCTTCACGATCGAGCAGCAGCTCGTCCGGGTCTACGAGTCGTTCTGCGCGAAGCCGACGCCGCTCGAGAAGTACATCTACCTCGCGAGCCTCCACGACCGGAACGAGGTCCTCTACTACCGCCTCGTCCACGAGCGCATCGAGGAGATGCTGCCGATCGTCTACACGCCCGTCGTCGGCGAGGCGTGCCAGAAGTTCTCCCACATCTTCCGCCGCGGGCGCGGCCTCTACATCGGCATCGACCAGCAGGACCACATCGAGAAGATCCTCCGGAACTACCACTCGTCCGAGCCGTCCGTCATCGTCGTGACCGACGGCGAGCGGATCCTCGGCCTCGGCGACCAGGGGGCGGGCGGCATGGGCATCCCGATCGGGAAGCTCTGCCTCTACACGGCCTGCGCCGGGGTCTCGCCCTACTCGACCCTCCCGATCACCCTCGACGTCGGCACCGACAACGAGGAGCGCCTCGCCGACCCGCTCTACGTCGGGCTTCGCCACAAGCGCGTCCGCGGCGCGGAGTACCAGGCCTTCGTCGACAAGTTCGTCGCCGCGGTGAAGAAGGTCTTCCCGAACGTCCTCCTCCAGTGGGAGGACTTCCTGAAGGACAACGCGATCTTCCAGCTCGAACGCTTCCGGGACGAGCTCCTGACGTTCAACGACGACATCCAGGGGACCGCTTCGGTCGTCGTCGCGGGGATCTTCGGCGCGCTTCGCCTGACGGGCGGGAAGATGAGCGACCACCGGCTGGTCTTCGCCGGGGCCGGCGCCTCCGCCCACGGCATCGCGGAGCTCTTCGTCTCGGCGCTCGTCGAGGAAGGCATCCCGGTGGAGGAGGCGCGGAAGCGGATCTGGACCTGCGACACGAAGGGGCTGGCCGTCTCCGACCGCCCGGGCCTCGAGGGGTTCAAGAAGGAGTTCGCGCGCGACCGCGCCGAGCTCGCCTCCTGGAAGGTCGCGGACCCGGCCCGCATCTCGCTCGAGGAGACGATCGAGAACGCGAAGCCGTCGATTCTCGTCGGAGTCTCGGCGACGCCGGGGACGTTCACCGAGGCGATGGTGAGGAAGATGGCCGAGCTCAACGAGCGGCCGCTCATCTTCCCGATCTCGAACCCGACCTCGAAGGCCGAGTGCACGGCCGAGCAGGCCGTCACCTGGTCCGACGGCCGGGCCATCGTGGCGACGGGGAGCCCGTTCGCGCCGGTCGTCCACGGCGGCGTGACGCACCGGATCGGCCAGTGCAACAACGCCTTCATCTTCCCGGGGATCGGGCTCGGCGTCTGCGTGTCCAAGGCCCGGCGCGTCAGCGACGGCATGTTCCTCGCCGCGGCCCAGGCCCTGGCGACTCACGTCACCGAGGCCGACATCGCTCAGTCCGCCGTCTACCCCCAGATCGCGACGATCCGCGACTGCTCGCACTCGGTCGCCTGCGCGGTCATCCGGAGAGCGGTGGCGGAAGGGCTCGCCGAGCCGGAGATGCTCAACGGTCTCGAGGAGACCGTCCGGCGCGCGATGTGGTTCCCGGAGTACCTCCCGATCCGCTACGAGCCGGCGGGGCTTCCCGCCCGCCGGCACGCGCACGCCTGATTGCGCCGGGAGCGCGCCGCGCCGTGCGGCGCGCTCCCGGTCGAAGACCGTTACCGTCGGCCCGGCCGGAGCCGGGCCGACGCGTCTCAGGCCTTCTTCGGCAGGTTCGAGGCCGCGAACTCCCAGTTCAGGTAGGCGTCGACGACCGCGGTGAGGTAGTCCTTCCGGCGGTTCTGCCAGTCGAGGTAGTAGGCGTGCTCCCAGACGTCGAGGACGAGGAGCGGCGCCACACCGGTCGTCAGGGGCGTGTCGGCGTTCGCCGTCTTGACGACCTTCAGCGCGGCGCCGTCGGCGACGAGCCAGGCCCAGCCGCTCCCGAACTGGCCGAGGCCGGCGGCGACGAGCTCCTTCTTCAGGCCCTCGAGGCTCCCGAAGGAGGCCTCGATCCTCTCGGCGAGCGCCCCCGACGGGGCGGCGCCGCCCTTCGGCCGGAGGCTCTTCCAGAAGAAGTCGTGGTTCCACGCCTGGGCCGCGTTGTTGAAGACCGCGCGCGAGGCCGTGTCGGCCGCCGAGGCGCGGACGACGTCGGCGAGCGGCTTGCCTTCGAGCGGGCCTCCCTTGACGAGCCCGTTGAGGGCGTCGACGTACCCGCGGTGGTGCTTGCCCCAGTGGAACGAGAGCGTCTTCGCGGAGATGACCGGCTCGAGGGCCGTGTCGGGCCAGGGGAGCGGCGCGAGCTCGTGCGGCGCGGCCCCTTCGAGGATCGCGGGGAATCCGAGCGCGCCGGCGGCGACGGCGGCTGCGGCGGCTCCCTTCAGGAAGTCGCGGCGCGAGGCGTCGGTCGTTTCGGGACGGGGCGTCTCTTCGGGCATCGTGTACCTCCTGGTGGTCGTCGGGGCGGAGGATACCCGGCGGCGCTCTCCCCGCCTCAGGGGACGAGGACGGTGGAGCCGGTCGTGCGCCGCGCCTCGAGCTCGCGATGCGCGTCGGCGGCCTCCCGGAGCGGGAACGTCGCGCCGACGCGGACGGACACCGCGCCGGAACGGATCACGGCGAAGAGGTCGGCCGCGGTCTCGAGGAGGTCCTCGCGACGGGCGGTGTAGGCCATGAGCGTCGGCCGCGTGAGGAAGAGCGACCCCTTCTGCGAGAGGAGAAGGGGGGCGAACGGCGGCACGGGGCCGGAGGAGTTCCCGAACGAGACCATGAGGCCGAGCGGCGCGAGGCAGTCGAGCGAGGCCTCGAACGTCTCCCGTCCGACGGAGTCGTAGACCACGCGCACGCCGGCGCCCCCGGTGATCTCGTCGACCCGCTGCACGAGGTCCTCCCGCGAGGTGACGACGACGTGGTCGCATCCCGCCGCGCGCGCGAGCTCGGCCTTCTCGTCGGTCGAGACGGTGCCGATGACGGTGGCGCCGAGGCTCCGGGCCCACTGCGCGGCGATGAGGCCGACCCCCCCGGCGGCCGAGTGGAGGAGGATCGTCTCGCCTTCCTCGACGCGGTGCGTCTTCCGGAGCAGGTAGCGCGCGGTCATCCCCTTCAGCATCGCGGCGGCGGCGACGCGGTCGTCGACGTCGTCGGGAAGCGGGACGAGGCGGTGGGCGGCGACGAGCCGCTCCTCGGAGTACGCGCCGACGGGGCCGGCGTAGGCGACGCGATCGCCCGGCTTCACCTCGGCGACGCCCTCGCCGACCTCGGTGACGACGCCGGCCCCCTCCGAGCCGAGGACTGCGGGGAGGGGGAGCGGGTAGAGGCCGCTGCGGTGGTACGTGTCGATGAAGTTGAGGCCGATCGCCGTGTGCCGGACACGGGCCTCGCCCGGGCCCGGAGGTCCGACCCGGACCTCGTCCCAGGAGAGAGCCTCGGGTCCGCCCGGCGTGTGGATGCGAACGGCGTGCGTCATGCGGCACCTCGCGCGCCAGCGTATCGCGGCGGGTGGACCCGCGGGGCGATCGGCCGGGCTAGACTTTCGGCGATGGCGCTCCCTCCGGCCCGATGGGCGTCGCTGGCCGCAGCCTTCGCGCTCCTGCTCGCTCACCCGCGGGCGCTCTCGCTCTCGCCGGAGCGGCAGCTGAGCCAGTTCGCGATCTCGACCTGGCAGTCCGCCGACGGTCTCCCGATGAACTCCGTCCTCGCGATGGCGCAGGCCGCCGACGGGTCGCTCTGGCTCGGGACCGAGGAGGGGCTCGTCCGCTTCGACGGGGCCGAGTTCGAGGTGCGCGACCGGGGCAACACGCCGTCGATGGACGCCCACAACGTGCAGGCCCTCTGCGCGGACGAGGACGGGAACGTCTGGGCCGGGACCTACGGCGCGGGACTCCTTCGGTGGGACGGCCGAAGGTTCTCGCGGCCGGCCATGGATCCGGAGCCCGAGCGGAGCCGGCCGATCCGGGCGCTCGCGCGGGGGCCCGACGGCTCGATCTGGATCGGGACCGCGGGCGGCCTCGAGCGCCTCGTCGACGGCCGGCGGACGCGGTTCGCGGCGGACCCGGGGCTCGCCTCGGCGGCCGTTCTCGCGATCTCGCCCGGTCGAAAGGGACGCCTCTGGGTGGCGACGGTCGCGTGGCTCGGCGTCGTGGAGAACGGAGCGCTGCGGCGCTTCGTCGCCGAGCCCGCGCCGGAAGGGATCGCCCTCTCCCTCGCCGAGGGACCGGACGGCGCGCTGTTCGTCGGGACGGACCAGGGGCTCTTCCGGGTCTCCCCCGACCTCCGCACCTGCGAGCGGATCGGAGGGCTGGCGAACGAGTTCGTCTCCGCGCTCGCCGTGGACCGGAACGGGGCGCTCTGGGCCGGGACGAACGGCGGGCTCCACCGTCTCCGACCGGACGGCCGGGTCGAGCGGCTGACGGCGGCGGACGGCCTTTCGACCGACATGATCCAGACGCTCCTCCTGGACCGCGACGGCAACCTCTGGTTCGGGACGAGGG
>JAKLER010000134.1 GCA_022711615.1 Acidobacteriota bacterium | reverse complement strand
CGGCCCGGCCCGGGAGAGGCGACGGCATGAAGCCCTCGACTCCGCGCCTCCGGGGAGCGGCGGCCCTCCTCGCGCTCGCGGCGCTCCTCGGCGCTTCGTGCTCGCCGGCCCCGTCCCCCGCGCCCCCACCGGCGCCGACGCCCGTCCCGACCCCCGTGCCGACGCGCGAGGTGCCGGCGAAGGTCGGCCTGGCGCTCGGCGGCGGCGGCGCGCGCGGCTTCGCCGAGATCGGCGTCCTGCGCGTCCTCGAGCAGGAGAAGATCCCGATCTCGTTCGTCGCGGGGACCTCCGTCGGAAGCCTGATCGGCGCGCTCTACGCCGACACGGGGCGCGTCCTCGACGCCGAGTTCCACGCCGTGACGGTGACCGAGGAGGACCTCTTCGACTACCGCGCCCTCGCCGTCTTCTCCGGCGGCTTCGTGAAGGGCGAGCGCCTTCGCGCGTTCCTCGGCGCGAACCTGAAGAGCCGGTCGATCGAGCAGATGAAGGTCCCCTTCGCCGCCGTCGCCGTCGACGTCGCCTCCGGCAGGGCGGTCGTCTTTCGCCGCGGCCCGGTCGCGCCGGCCGTCCACGCCTCCTGCGCGATCCCGGGCGTCTTCGTCCCCGTGGAGATCGGCGGACGGACCTACGTCGACGGCGGCGTCGCGAACCCCGTCCCGGCGGACGTCGTCCGCTCGATGGGGGCCGACGTCGTCGTCGCGGTCGCGATTCCGGCCCTCACGCCCGCGACGATTCCGAAGAACCCGGTCGCCGTCGCCTACCAGTCGGTCATGATCATGTCGGCCGAGATCGGGCGCCTGCGCGCGCGCGAGGCGGACGTCGTCGTCACGCCCGACGTGGGCGACGTGGCCTACGACGACTTCGGACAGAAGAAGCGCCTCATCACGGCGGGCGAGGAGGCGACCCGAAGGGCCCTTCCCGAGATCCGCGCGGCGATCGCGGCGAAGACGCGCCGCGTCCCCGTTTCCTGAGGCCCCCGGGCCGGCTCGCGCTAGGATCAGGGCGTGCTCGGAGGCCCGCCCCACCCGACGCTCCGCGACCTCTGGACCGAGGAGGACGAGGAGGACGTCCGCGCCTTCCTGTCGGCCGTGACCGAGGACGACCTCCTCCGAGCCCTCTCGGCCGTAGAAGGGACCCCCGCGCCGGTCCGGATCGAGGACGCGGCCCAGCTCGAGGCCTGGGCCGCCGTGGCCGCGCGGCGGCTGACGGTCCTTCCGACAACGGGGCCGTTCGCTCTCTCACGCCTCCTGCGAGGCCTCCTCGTCGACGAGCTCGGCCTCAAGGGCGACGCCGACGACTACTCGACGACGCGCAACTGCTGTCTTCACCAGGTTCTCGCCAGGCGCAAGGGGATGCCGATCCTCCTGTCGTGCGTCTGGATGGTCGTCGGTCGGCGCGCGGGAATCCCCGTCGAGGGGATCGGAATGCCAGGCCACTTCCTCGTCCGCGTGGGCGGGGCGGCAGGCGTCCACGTCGACACCTTCGCGGGTGGCCAGGAGCTTTCGCGCGAAGGGTGCCGCTCCCTGCACGACCGGATCGCCGGGACGAAGAGCCGCTGGAGCGACGACTTCCTCCGGCCGAGCCCGATCGACCAGGTCCTCGAAAGGGTCCTGAACAACCTGGCGGCGACGACACGGGAGGAGAACGACGCGGCGGGGAGCTATCGCGTCGCCACGTTCCTCGCGGCGCTCCGTCCGCTCTCGCCCGAGCGGACGCTCCAGAAGGCGATGACGGCCGCCGCCGTCGGCGTCACGGAGGAGGCCGCCAGCGTCTTCGCCGACGTCATCGAGCGATTCCCCGACTCGCCCGAGGCCGAACGCGCCTCCCAGGGGCTCGACTCGCTCGCCTCCGGGACTACGGTGAACTGACCGGCGGGCCGCGTCAGCGGCGCAACGGGAGCTGCGGGAGGAAGAGGGCGTCGTCGAGCGTCGCCTTCTCGGCGTCGAGGTAGTCGACGACCGTCGTGCCGGACCGGAGCGCGTCGACGATCGTCATTCGCGTCACCGTCCGGACCCCGCGGAGCGTCCCCCACTCGTCGAACGTCGCCTCGCGCGCCGTCTTCCCGGAGGGAAGGAGGAAGACGACCTTCCTCGTGAGCGACTCGGCCCGGTCGACCCAGACGCGGAGGACCGGAAACGCCGGATCGCGCCCCTTCTTCGCCCGGAGGAGGAGGACGTCGCAGGTCCTCCCCGCGAGAACGTCCGACCGCTCGACGGTCGCGTCGTAGTCGTCGACGAAACGGGTCCGCGCGACGTCCGCGACGGCGAAGCCGCCGGTCACGCGGTGGCTGCGCGGCACGCGGATCGGGTTGCGGGTGTTCGGCAGGACGAGCCAGGCGTCCTTCCCGTTCACGAGGAGGAGCTTGCCGCGGTCCTCCGGCGCGAGGAACTCGATCCGGATCTTCTCCGGCCCCTTCACGAGGACGGTGAACTCGCCGGTGAACGCCGCCGCGCCGGCGACCGCCGTCGTCACGCGAAGGCGCAGGCGCGCCTCGGAGAGGGCGGTTCGCGGGACATCGGCCCGGGCCAGGATCGCGGCCGCGTCCGGCGGAGCGCTCGGCGCGGAGGGCGCGAGGGCCAGCAGGAGGAGCGCGAAGACCAGCAGGACGAGGCCGGCCGCGAGCCTCCGGTCAGACATGGGCGAGCGCCTCCACGGGGTCGAGGCGCGCGGCCCGCCGCGCCGGCCACCACGACGCGACGAGGAGCGTGGCCGTCATCAGGACGAACCCGACTCCGAAGGCGAGCGGGATCAGCTCCACGTGGAGCGCTCCCCCGCTCGTGGCGCCCGGAGGCGGGGGGAGCACGATCCGCGCCGCGTTGATCGCCGCGCGGATGAGGAGCGACGCGACGGCCCCGGCCGCGGAGCCGGCGAGGCCCATCAGGAGCCCCTCGGCAAGGAAGAGCCTTCTCACCTGGCCGCGCTCCATCCCGATCGCCAGGAGAGTCCCGATCTCCCGGGTCCTCTCGAAGACCGACATCGTCATCGTGTTCGCCGCGGCGAGGACGACGACCGTGGCCAGGACGAGGCCCGTGAAGAGGAAGATCGCCGCGTAGAGCCGCTTCACGGCGACGTAGAACGGGGCGCTCTCGATCCAGGTCCTCACGGAGGCCGGCGTGCCGTTCCGGTGGAGCCGCGCCCGGAGCGCGCCGGCCGACCTCTCGAGATCGGCCCCTTCCTTCAGCGTCACGGCGATCGAGGTCGCTTTCCCTTCGGCCTTCAGGAGGCGCGCCGCCGGGGCGTACGGGAGGAAGAGGATCCGGTCGTCGAGCTCCTTGATCGGCCAACGGAGGACCGCCACGACCGTGGCGTCGACGGCGTTCAGGCCTCCGTCGGGGGTCGTCGCCATGACCGTGACGAGGTCGCCGACCGTCACGCCGAGGGAGCGGGCGAGGCCGCCGCCCAGCATCACCTCGTCGGCCTCCGGATCGGAGAGGAAGGTCCCGGCGGCGACCGCCTCGGCCGCGAGCGTCGCGCTCTTCTCGAGCGACGGCACTCCGCCCGTCCCCATGTAGCCGACGCTCCGCTCTCCGTGCGCGACGAGGCCGAAGAACGTGAGCCGCGGCATCGCCTGCTTCACGTCCGGGCTCGTCGCCACGCTCCGCGTCACCGCGTCGGCGTCGTCCAGGAGGAGGCTGGCCGCCTCCTCGTCGGTCTTCCCTTCGGCCTCCGCCGATACGACGCGGAGGTGTCCGCCCTGGCCTCGGATCGTGATGTCCTTCAACCCGCCGAAGGTCTGGGCGACGAAGCCGGCCGTCATCGTCGCGGCGACGTATCCGACGACCACGATGCTCCCCGTCAGGAACGTCCGGCGCCGGTGCCGGAGGAGGTTCCGAGCCGCCAGGCGCCACCAGCGGAGCGTCACGCCGCCCCTCCCCCGGTCCGCTCGTCCGAGGCGATCCGGCCGTCCACGAGGCGGACGCGCCGCGGGACCCGCTCCACGATCCGCGGGTCGTGGCTCGAGAAGAGGAACGCGATCCCCTTCTCGGCATGGAGGGCGTCGAAGAGGTCGAGGAGGCGCGCGGCCGTCTCGGAGTCGAGCGAGGCGGTCGGCTCGTCCGCGAGGACGAGCGACGGCTCGCCGACGATCGCTCGCGCGACGGCGACCCGCTGTCGCTGCCCGCCCGACATCGCGTCGGGGCGGCGCCCCTCCAGGCCTGCGAGGCCGACCGCGGCGAGCGCCGCCCGCGCGCGGGAGCGGCACTCCCCGTCCGGGAGCCCGCGGATCCAGAGCGCGAGGGCGACGTTCTCCTCGGCCGACAGGACCGGGACGAGCTGGTGCGACTGGAAGACGAAGCCGAGCTTCTCGCGCCGCAGGCGCGCGCGACCGCGGTCGTCGAGCGTCGAGACGTCCTCGCCGAGGAGCTCGAGCCGGCCGGAGTCGGGCCGGTCGAGGAGGCCGAGGAGGTTCAGGAGCGTCGTCTTCCCGCTTCCCGAGGGTCCGGCGAGGACGGCGAGCTCGCCCCGCTCGAGGGAGAGCGCGGCGTCCCTCACGCCGACGACCCGCTCCTCGCCCGCCGCGTAGGTCCGGGTCAGGGCGGTCGCGGAGAGAAGCGGCGCCGTCACGCGTTCCGCCGGAGCCGACCGACGCCGACCGCCGCGAGGAAGAGGAGCGTGCCCGTGAGGATGATCGCCGCCCCCGAAGGGACGTCGAGCGAGACGGAAAGGAGGAGCCCGCCGAGGACCATCACGAGCGCCGCCGCCACCGACCCGAGGAGGAAGCCGGGCCAGCGCGCGAAGAGAGCCCGGGCGACGGCGCCGGGAAGGACGAGGAGGGCGGAGACGAGGAGGATCCCGACGACCTTCAGCGCGACGACGACCGTCAGGGCGAGGAGGACGAGGACGAGGAGCCTCATCCGCGCCACGTTCACGCCGGCCGCGAACGCGCCGTCCTCGTCGATCGAGGCGAGCAGCAGCGGCCGGAAGTAGAGGACGAGGAGGAGGACGACGAGCGTCGAGGCGGCCACGAGGGCGAGGAGGTCCCGCGGGTCGACCGTCAGGATGTTCCCGAACATGAGGCCGAAGAGGTCGACGTTCGTCTCGAGGAAGCTGATCGCGACGACGCCGACCGCCATCCCCGCGACGGTGAAGACGCCCACCGCGGTGTCTTCGGTCAGGTCGCCGTCGCCGGAGGCTTTGGCCGTCGCGAAGGCGACCGCGAGGGCCGCCAGGAGCGCCCCGAGCCCGGGCGGCGCGCCGACGAGCGCGGCGAGGGCGACGCCGCCGAAGGCCGCGTGGGAGACGCCGGAGCCGACGAACGCGAGCCTCCGGAGGACGACGAAGAACGAGAGCGCCCCGCAGACGACCGCCACGACGAAGCCGGCGAGGAGCGCCCGCTGGAAGAACGGGAAGGCGAGGAACTCCGTCACGCGCGCGTCTCCTCCGTGAGCCGCCCGTCGATCCGGAAGACGGCGTCGGCTCCTCCCATCGCGTCGCTGTCGTGCGTGACGTAGATGATCGTCCGCCCCGCGGCGACCTCTTCCGCGACGAGCCGGCGGAGCGTCTTCATCCCCTCGGCGTCGAGCGCCGTGTCGGGCTCGTCCAGGAGGAGGATCGCCGGCGTCCCGGCGATCGCGCGGGCCAGCAGGACACGCTGCCGCTGGCCGCCCGAGAGGCGGCCGACGGGGCGCGTCGCGAGGTCGTCGGCGAGGCCGGCTCTCCCGAGCGCCCGGCGCGCCTCCGCCTCGACCGCGGGCGACATCCCGAAGCCCGGCCCGGGCGCGAGGGAGAGGCCGACGAGGTCGAGGCCGGTCACGGGGGCCTGCGGCGAGAGCGTGGAGCGCTGCGGGAGGTAGCCGATCCTCGGCCGCGGCAGCTCCCGCCCCTGCTCGTCCAGGAATGCGACGCGGCCGGCGTCCGGCCGGAGGATCCCGAGGAGGACCCGCGCGAGCGTCGTCTTGCCGCCGCCGTTCGGTCCGACCATCGCCGTGCGCATCCCGGCCGGAATCGTGAACGAGGTGGACTCGACCGCCGGCCGGCCCCCGAAGCGGACCGTCACGTTCTCGAAGCAGGCGGCGACGCTCAAGGGCGTCTCTCCGCCGCGCCGGAGAGCCCCCGAAGGAAGGCGTCCGCGTTGAAGCGCATCAGCTCAGGATACGTCGATCGGCCGGGGACTCCCCCGATCGGGTCGACGAGCGTCAGGTCGAGGCCCGCCTCGTTCGCGACGACCCGCGCCGCCGCCGGCGGGAACTGCGGCTCGGTGAACAGTCGGCCCAGCCCTCCCTGCCGGCCTTCCGTCACGAGCGCCTTCAGCTCGCGCGGGGAGGGCTCCCGACCCGGCACGGGCTCGATCGAGGCCGCCTCGACGAGGCCGTAGCGGTCGGCGAAGTAGACCCAGGCCCGGTGCGCCGAGACGAACCGCTTCCCGCGGACCGGCGCGAGCTTCGCCGAGATCTCGCCGTCGAGCTCGACGAGCTCCGCCGCGGCCTCCCGGGCCCGGGCCCGATACGACTCGGCGTGGATCGGGTCGACCGCCGCGAACGCCTCGGCGATGCCGCCGAGGCTTCGGGCGGCGAGCTCGGGAGAGAGCCACCAGTGCGGGTCCTCGCCGAGGATGCCGTGGGCGTGGCCGTCGTGAGCTCCTGCCGCACCGCCCGGGTCGTCCTCGTGTCCGTGCCCCTCGTGGCCGGCGGCTTCGTGGTCGTGCGCCGCGTGACCATCCCGGTCGTGAGGTCCGGCCGCGTGGACGAGATCGTCCTCGCCGTGGGCCTCGGGACCCTGCGCGGGAAGATCGCGACCGGCGCTCGCCGACCACGCGCGCCCAGGTCCGATCCCGATAGAGGCCGCCGCGTCGTGGACGGGCGCGCGCGAGGCGCACGCCGCAAGGACCTTCCGCATCCAGTCGTCGTAGCCCGCCCCCGCCACGAAGACCGCCCGGGCCCCGAGGAGCTTCCGGAGATCGGACGGCTCCGGCTCGAAGACGTGCGGCGAGGTTCCCGGACGGATCACGGTCCGCACGGTCCACTCGGGCCCGGCGACCCGCCGGACGAGGTCGGCGAGCGGGGCGATCGTCGCGACGGCGACCTGAGGGCCGGCTGCCGGGCGCGACGACGAAGGCGCGCAGCCCGCTGCCGCAAGCGAAAGGCCGATCGCCAGGCGCACGCGGGCCCGGGTCATCGTCGCGCTCCCGCAGCTTGACCTCGGGCCGTCCGCGGCCCGATGCTCCCGCCCGAGGAGGGCGACACGCCGTGGAGCACAGGGACGGGCATCCCCACGAGCACGGGCCGGGCTGCGGTCATCGGGCGATTCGGCATGGCGACCACGCCGATTATCTCCACGACGGGCACCTGCATTCTCCCGGCGAGTCGGGCGTGGCCGAGCACGTCCTCGCCGTCGACCACGGCCACCCGGCGGCGTGCGCTCCGGTCGAGTGCCCCGCCCGACATCACCCGGGATGCCCTCATCCGCGCGTCCCTCACGGCGACCACTTCGACTATCTCGTCGACGGCGCTCTCCATCACCTGCACGGCGATCACTGCGACCTCCACGGCACCGTCTGAGCCCGATCAGGCCGTCCCCGAGCGCTCCGCGAGCGCCCGGGCGAGGACGGCGCGGACGGGCTCCTCGAACGTGAACGCCCGCGTCGCGCGAAGCTCCTTTTCCACCTCGGGGGAGACGTCGAAGGCGTCCAGCGCCCGCAGCCTCTCCTCGAGCCAACCCGGCCCGACCTCCCGCTCGGAGGCGAGGCGCAGCAGGCGTTCCCGCTGCTCCGCGGCTCCGCCGATCTCGGGGTGGTGGTTCACCGCCCAGACGCGCGGGGCCCCGTCCGCGTAGCGGTCCAGCTCGACCATGGTCGCCGCGTCTCCGCGCTCGCCGGCGTCGTTCGACTCCCAGGCCAGGATCGTGCCCGGCCCGCGCCCCGACGGAAGGATGTCGAAGAGGCGGCTGTCGAGGACGCGGACCCTCCCGCCGGAGCTCGTCCGGTAGTACCCGCCGAACCAGAGGTGCGCCTCGGCCTCGGGCGTGAGGCGGTTCGTTACGGCCCCCGCGCTCTTCCCCTTCTCCGGCCCGCGCGCCACGGCTTCGCCGAAACCGGACCATCGGGCCAGCAGGCCGAAGGTGTGGCAGATGCCGAAGAGCGCGCCGTCGCTCCGGCCGAGAAGGGCGTCGAAGAAGCGCCAGAGCGGGGCCTCCCACGCCGGGTCCTCGTCGATCCCCTGGGACAGCGGCGAGATGCCGTCGTTCTCGCGGGGGTCGAGGGCGCCCGGTCCGCCCGTCCCGACGACGAGCGGGAAGCGGTCGGCGCTCGACGGGACCGCGAGGCCGCGCCGGACGTCGTACGAGACCACGCGGACCTCGGGAGCGCCTCCGCCGAGCCGCTCGCGCTCCTCCGCGCCGATCCGCTCGAGACGCCCGACGACCGAGGCGTGCCCGAGGTTCGGAAATCCGTGGTTCATGTCGAGGACGGCCACGTCGAGGAACGTGCGCTCCGCGGGCGGCTCCTCGCCGGGACGGTCGACCCGGGCGTACGTCAGGCCCCTTCCTCCTTGAGCGAGCGCGTCATGAGGCGGGAGACCGCTTCCCGGGGAGCCGTCGTCCCCTCGAGGATCGACCTGACGGTCTCGGAGATCGGCATCTCGACTCCGACGGTCCGGGCCAGCTCCACGATGGCGCCGGCCGTCGGGACCCCCTCGGCGACCTGGCCGCCGAGCGACGCGAGAGCCTCGTCGACGCTCAGGCCGGACGCGAGGGCGAGCCCGACGCGCCGGTTCCGAGAGAGGTCGCCCGTCGCCGTGAGGATCAGGTCGCCGACCCCGGCGAGACCGGAGAAGGTCTCCGGCTGGCCGCCGAGCCGCGTCCCCAGCCTCCGAATCTCCGCGAGCGCCCGTGTCAGGAGGGCCGCCCGGGTGTTGTGCCCGAGCTTCAGGCCGTCGACGATACCGGCCGCGATCGCGACGACGTTCTTCGTCGCGCCCGCGATCTCGACTCCGACGATGTCCGACGAGCGATAGAGGCGGAACGTCGGAGACGCCAGCCCTTTCTGGAGCCTTTCGGCGACGGCCGCGTCGGCGCAGGCGACCACGGCGACGGTCGGGAGGCCCCGCGCCACCTCGATCGCGAACGTCGGTCCGGAGAGCACGGCGACGGGGACGTCGGGCCCGAGCGCGTCGACCATCATCTCGCTCGTCCGGCGGTGGGTCCCGATCTCGATCCCCTTCGAGGTCGAAGCGAGCGGCAGTCCGCGGCGCAGCCACGGGCCGAGCCGCTCCAGCTCGCTCGCCGTGAACTGGACCGAGACGGACCAGAGGACCGTCTCGGCGCCGTCGAAGGCCTCGTCCGGGCTCATCGTCGGCTGGACGAGGGCCGGGAGCGGCTCGGCGCCGGGCAGCGCGGGGTGGGCGCGCGTCCGAGCCAGGTCGTCGACGATGTCGTCGCGGTAGCCGAGGAGGCTGACGGCCAGCCCGGCCCGCGCACCGTGAATGGCGAGGGCCGTTCCCCAGGCACCCGTCCCGACGATCGCGATCTTCTTCACTTCGCCCCCCCTCCTTCGGTCAGCCAGGCCCGGACCAGCCCGAGCGCCGCCGAGGTGGTCCAGCGCCGGATCATCGCGCGATCCCCGGCGAGCGTCAGCCGTTCGTGCCGGATCCCCGCCTCCGCGTCGAGCGCGAGGTGGACCGTCCCGACCGGCTTCTCGGGCGTCCCGCCCGAGGGACCGGCGACGCCCGTGACGGCGAGCCCCGCCGAGGCGCCGAAGCGGCGCCTCGCGCCGGCGGCCATCTCCCGGGCGACCTGCTCCGAGACCGCCCCCCAGCGTGCGATCGACTCCGGCGAGACGCCCAGGAGCGCCACCTTCGCTTCGTTCGCGTAGGCGACGACGCCTCCCGGGAAGACGTCCGACGACCCCGCGACGTCCGTGAGGCGGGCCGCGATCATCCCTCCGGTGCACGACTCGGCGAGGGCGAGCGTTTGCCCGGCCTCGCGCAGCAGGCGGCCGACGACGCCTTCGAGCGTCTCCTCGTCCCGGCCGAAGAAAGCCCCCCCGAGCGCGGCGCGAAACGCAGCCTCGAGGACGTCGAGCGTCCGCCCGGCCTCCGCGCAGCCGCCGCGCGCGGCGAAGTGGAGCTGGACCTCCCCGGGCGCCGCGGAGAGGATCGTGACGTCGTGCTCCCGATGGGCCTCGTAGACCGGCTTCACGAGCTGCTCGACCATGCTCTCGCCGAGGCCGACGACCTTCAGGACTCGACGATGGAGCCCCTCCCGGGGCGCGCCTCCCGTCAGGCGCGGCAGGACCGCCTCGACGATGAGCGCCTTCATCTCGTGGGGGACGCCCGGCAGGAGGACGATCGTCCGCCCCCCGTCCTCGACGACGTAGCCGGGCGCCGTCCCCCGCCGGTTCGAGAGGACGAACGCCCCCTCGATCACGTCGGCCTGCTTCGCGTTCACCGCGGGCATCTCGAAGCCGCGCTTCCGGAACCGCTCCTTCAGGGTCGCGAGGATCTCTTCGTCGCGGAGGAGACGGCGCCCGAGCAGGTGCGCCACGGCCTCCTTCGTCCGGTCGTCCTCGGTCGGCCCGAGCCCGCCCGTCACGACGAGGAGCGGCGCCCGCTCGAGGGCGAAGCGAAGCTCGGCGAGGAGCTCGTCCCAGCCGTCGACCACGCACGCCTTCCGGACGACGCGCACGCCGATCGCCTCGAGCTCCCCCGTCAGGAAGAGAGAGTTCGTGTCGAGCCGGGTCGTCCCGAGGAGCTCGCTTCCGACGGCCAGGATCGAGGCGGTCTCCGTCACGCGGGCACCCCTTCGAGCTTCTTCACCGCTTCCTCCCACGCCGCGTAGCTCGCGTCGACCGCCCGCCGCGCGTCGTCGCGCGCGAGGGTCAGCTCGCGGGTCCGCGGCCCGTCCTTCCAGACGGCCGGGTCGGCCAGCGCCGCGTCGATCTCGCGGACCCGCTCCTCCAGCCGCGCGACCTCCTCCTCGAGCGATTCGACCTCCCGCCGGGCCTTC
>JAKLER010000133.1 GCA_022711615.1 Acidobacteriota bacterium | reverse complement strand
CGCACCGGTCCTGTCGCGGACGTTTCCGGACGGCTCCGTCCGCGTCGAGCCGCGCCCCGCCTCCGACGTCCCCACCCTGGTCGCGACGCCGGAGTCCTGGCACGCCGCCGCGCTCTTCCTCCGGGACGACCCGGCCGCGTCCTTCGACCTCCTCCTCGATCTCGTCGCCGTCGACCGCTTGAAGCTCGACGGCCCGGCGGCCTTCCGCGGCGAGGGGCGTTTCCAGCTGAACGCGCTCCTCTATTCGACGAAGCGGAACGAGCACCTCCGGCTCCGGGTCGCCCTCCCGGCCGCCGGCCCGCGCGTCGCGACGCTCGTGGACGTCTGGCCGGCGGCGAACTGGTTCGAGCGCGAGGCGTGGGACCTGATGGGAGTCCGCTTCGACGGCCATCCGAACCTTGCGCGGCTCCTCACGCACAACGGCTTCGTCGGGCACGCCCTCCGGAAGGACTACGAGGCGGGCCAGCGCTGGCTCTGCGCCGAGGAGGACGTCCTCCAGACCCGTCTCGCCGCGAATACCGACCTCCCCGAGGACGTCTTCGAGACGACGACGCTGAACTTCGGCCCGTCGCATCCCGCGACGCACGGGACGCTCCGGATCGTCGTGCGGCTCGACGGCGAGAGGATCGTGGCGGCCGAGTCGGAGTGCGGGTACCTGCACCGCTGCTTCGAGAAGATGTCGGAGACGCACACGTACACCCAGGTAATCCCGTACACGGACCGCCTGAACTACTGCTCCCCGATGATCAACGGCAATGGGTACGCTCGCGCCGTCGAGCAGATGCTCGGGATCGAAATCCCGCCGCGCGCGAGGGCGGTGCGGGTCGTCCTTTCCGAGTTCTCCCGAATCATGGACCACATGGTCTGCATCGGCGCGAACCTGGTCGACGTCGGCGGCCTGACGACGTTCTGGTACTCCTACCAGGCGCGCGAGGAGATCTACTCGCTTCTCGAGGCCTGCTGCGGCGCGCGGCTCACGTCGAGCTACGCGCGGATCGGCGGCCTCTCGATGGACGTCCCCCCGAACTTTGTCGAGTGGTGCCGGGAGCTCTCGAAGAAGGTCGCGAAGAACATCCAGGAGGTCGATACGCTCCTGACGAAGAACCGGATCCTCCACAAGCGGATGATCGGGACCGGCGTCGTCACGAAGGAGCAGGCGATTGCCTGGGGCTTCACGGGGCCGTGCCTGCGCGCGTCGGGAGTTGGCTACGACGTCCGAAAGGACAAGCCGTACGACGGCTACGACGAGGTCGACTTCGACGTCCCGGTGGCGACGGCGGGGGACAACTTCGCCCGCTTCCAGGTCCGGATGGAGGAGATGCGGCAGTCGCTCCGGATCATCGAGCAGCTCGTGTCGAAGCTCCCCGGGGGGCCGGTCGCCAGCGACGACTACCGCGTCGTCCTCCCGCCGAAGCAGATGGTCTACAACGAGATGGAAGGCCTCATCTTCCACTTCAAGAACGTCTTCGAGGGGATCCAGGTCCCCGCGGGAGAGATCTACTCGTACACGGAGGGGGCGAACGGCGAGCTCGGCTACTCGATCGTCTCCGACGGGAGCGGACGCCCTTACCGCGTGAAGGTGCGCCCCCCCTGCTTCCCGCTCTTCGCGGCGTTCGAGAAGATCATTGTCGGCGGCATGATGGCCGACGCCGTCGCCACGCTCGGCACGCTCAACATTATCGCCGGCGAGCTGGACCGGTAGGAGAGACGCGATGCCTGGAAAGGTCGTCATCCTCGAGCCCCCGGCCGAGACCCTCGCCGTCCGGCTCTACCTTCCGCTCCTCGCGGGCATGGCCCTGACGTTCCGGAAGTTCGTCGCGAACGTCCTCTCGCGCAAGGCGCGCCCGACGATCGAGTACCCCGAGGAGCGCCGCGACTACTCCGATCGCTTCCGCGGCCGGCACATCCTGAAGGCCCGCGAGGACGGGACGCTGAAGTGCGTCGCCTGCTACATGTGCGCGACGGCCTGCCCGGCGGACTGCATCCACATCGAGGCGGGGGAGCACCCGAACCTCGCCTACGAGAAGTACCCGACCGTCTTCGAGATCGACCTCCTCCGGTGCGTGATGTGCGGCTTCTGCGTCGACGCCTGCCCGAAGGACGCGATCTGGATGACGAAGGACTACGAGCTCTCGTTCTTCACGAGGAAGGACGCCGTCTACGGCATCCCCGAGCTGACCGAGAAGCCGTCGGACACGGCGCCGGACGGGCCGGGCTACGGATATCGCCCCTACTACGGCGAGAGCCCGGCGAAGAAGGCCGGCCAGTTCGAGCCGTCGGGGCTCGCCATCCTGCCGATGACGCTCGCGCGGAACGCGGCCATCAACCGGATGCCGCCCCCTCCGCCGAAGCCGCCGGCCCCGGCGCCCGCCCCGGCCAAGCCGGCGTAGCGGGCGAACGTTCTCCTCGAAAAACCGAACGCCCCGGGACCTTCCCGGGGCGTTCGCGCTTCGGGGCGTCCCCGCCTACCAGACGAGGCGGGCGCCGAGGCGGAGCTGGTAGGGGCGTCCGGTCGCGTCGACCGGCTGCCAGTCGCCGCCGGCCCGGCTCCGAGTGTCTTCCGGGCGGACCCGCGGGTCGGGCGGGATCAGCTTCAGCACCGCCTCGTTCACCTCGATGGCGAAACGGAGCCGAGGCTCGCCGGACGGGACGGGTCCCCCGAGCGTCAGGACGGAGTCCGGGTCCCCGGGGAGGCGGATGAGGCTCTCGTCGCTGAAGACGCCGAGCTCGGGGGGGAGAGGCGTCTAACGGAAGAGGCCGGTGGGGAGGACGAGCCGGAAGCCGGAACCCTCGGCGGCGCGCGCCGTCACTCCGGGATCGGCGGCCGCGAGGCCGGCGAGGAGGGACGCTACCAGCACCAGGGCTCTCCCGCAGGGAACGAGCACGAGGGCATTCTCTCCCGAAAGCGTGCTCGGCCGCACCAACTATCTCGCCGGCCCCGTTCGGAGGGAATCCGGAAGCCGAGCAGCCGGGTCAGTGAAGGAACGAGCCCCCGTTCAGCCCGAGCGCCGTCCCGTTCGCATAGGAAGCGAGGGGGGAGAGGTAGAAGAGGATCGCACGCGCGCAGTCTTCGGGCGTCGCGATCCGCCCGAGCGGGACCTCTCCTTCGATCTCGGCCTTGCGGGCGGCGACGTCCGGGCGCGCCATCGCCGTGTCGACCCACCCGGGGCAGATCGCGTTCGCCGTGATCCCGTGCTTCCCTTCGTTCCGGGCGAGGCAGCGGGCGAGGCTCACCATCCCCGCCTTCGAGACGGCGTAGCTCGCGGCGTCGGTCTCGGCACGGAACGCGGCGCGGGAGGCGACCATCACGACGCGCCCGAAGCGGGCGGCGCGCATCGCGGGAAGCGCCAGGAGCGTGAGGTGCGCGGCCGCCTCGAGGTTGACGGCCTGCGTCGTCCGCCAGCGCGAGAGGAACGCGGCGTCGTCGGTCTCCTCGAACGGGTTCCGGACGTAGATGCCGGCGTTGTGGACGAGGAGGAGCGGGTCGCCGAGCGTGCTCGCGACCTCGCGATGCAGGCGCCTCCGCTCGTCGTCGCTCGCGAGCTCGGCCTGGAAGAGCGCGGCGGGCGGCCCGCCGGCGAGCGCGATCCCCTCCGCGACGGCCTCGGCGCTTTCGCGGCTGTGGCCGTAGTGGATCGCGACGCGCGCCCCGCAGCGTCCGAGGAGGCGGGCCGTGGCCGCGCCGATGCCGCGGGAAGCGCCAGTGACGAGGGCGATCCGGCCTTCGAGGTCGAGGAGAGGAGGCGCGGCAGGGGGCGTCGCGGCGTTCATCCCGGGAGTTTCGCACCCGCGGGGCCGGGCGTCAGGTTCCCGCGCGCGCCCGGGCGAGGGCGCCGAGCGCTCCCGTGAACTCCCCGAACGGCAGGAACGAGGCGCGGGCGCCGACGAGGGCCGTGACGTTCCCGAGGATCTCGACGAGGAGGGGGTTGTTCCGGAGGGTCGAGCCCGCGTACAGGACGTCGGGGCGGCGGCGGGGCGGTCCGCCGCCCGACGGCGTCGCGAGGGCGACGGCGATCTGGCCCGCGAGGAGCGCCACGTTCTCGCCGACGAGGCCGAGGAGGGCGTGGGCGACGTCGACGGCGCGCGGCTCGTGCGCCTTGCCGAAGTTGGCGGCGGTCAGGTCGGGCATCAGGGCGATCCCGCCCGGGCGGTAGAGGTCGCCGACGAGGAGGTCGACGCGCCGCCGGTCGCCGGCGGCCGCGAGCGCGACGAGCCGTTCGTGGTCGTCCGTGCCGAGGAGGAGGCGGCCGAGTCCGCGGAGCGTGCCGCCGCCGAGGGCCGTTCCGCCGACGCGGGCCACGCTCCCGCGGGCGCCCATCCGGAGGATCGAGGTGCCGGTCCCGAGGCTCACGAGGAGGTGGGGCGAGTGGAGCTCGAGGCCGGCCCGTCGCGTCAGGAGCGGCTCGCCGGCGCCCCAGGCGGCGAACTCGTCGACGATCGTCACCGGCCGGCCCTCTCCGAGGCGGTCGGCGAGCGCCGTGGCGCCGCCCCCGGTCGCCGCGAGGTGGCGGAGGGAGTGGCGCAGGAGGAAGGCATCGAGGAGGCGCTCGTCGCCGGCCGGCGCGACGAACGACTCGAAGGCCTCGAGCGGGCGGCCGGACGGAACCGCCACGGCCTTGGCGAGGGTCGCGCCGAGGTCGACGCCGACGTCCCAGAGGCTCATCGCGGAGCATTGTCGCCCGTTCGGGGCGCGGACGGAGCGGGCGTCGGCGTTCGGGGGTCGGGGTAACATGCCCGCGCTGCCGGCAGCCCGGCCGACAGAGGGGCCGATGACGCCCGCCGGGCGCAGACGACCCGGCCGACAGGGAGACCCCGAATGCACGACTCCGTCCTCGACGCCATCTCCGATTCGTTCGGCGACAACGCCGCGTTCGCTCTCGAGCTCTACGCCCAGTACCGGCTGAACCCGGGGACGGTCGGTGACGACTGGCGGCGTACGTTCGAGAAGCTCGAGAAGGCCGCGCGCGTCGCCGCGGCCTCCGGGCCCGGAACGGCGCCCGAGGCCGCGGCGCCGGCGCCCGCGACACCGGCGCCCGCCGTCGTCTCCCGCCCCGCGCCGTCGCTCCGCCCGGGCGAGACGCTGCAGCCGCTCGTCGGCGGGTCCGCCACGATCGCGCGCAACATGGACGCCTCCCTCTCCGTCCCGACCGCGACGTCTCAGCGCGTGATCCCGGTCAAGGCGATGGAGGAGAACCGGCGCATCCTGAACCTCCACCGCGAGGCGGTCCGGCAGTCGAAGGTCTCCTTCACGCACCTCGTCGCGTGGGCCGTCGTCCGGGCGCTCGAGAAGCACCCCGGGATGAACGACGCGTACGCCGAGGCGGAGGGGAAGCCCCAGCGCGTCCGCAAGCCGCACGTGAACCTCGGCATCGCCGTCGACGTCGCGAAGAAGGACGGCAGCCGCTCGCTCCTCGTCCCGAACATCAAGCTCGCCGAGGGGCTCGACTTCGCCGAGTTCGTCGCGACGTTCGACAACCTCGTGGGGAAGGCCCGCCGCGGCGCGATCGAGCCGGAGGCGTTCCTCGGGACGTCGATCTCGCTGACGAACCCCGGGACGCTCGGCACGACGTCGTCCTCGCCGCGCCTCATGCCCGGCCAGGGCTGCATCGTCGCGACGGGGGCGATGGGCTATCCGCCCGAGTACCTCGCGATGCCCGACGAGGTCGTCTCCGGGCTCGGAGTCTCCCGGATCATGGCGGTGACGTCGACGTACGACCACCGGATCGTCCAGGGGGCGGAGTCGGGCGCGTTCCTGGCGACGCTCCAGGAGCTCCTCGTCGGCGGCGACGACTTCTACGAGCGGATCTTCCGCGACCTGAAGGTCCCCCACCGTCCGGTCCGCTGGGAGCCGGACCGCAACCCGCCGTTCCTCGGCCGGGGGAACCGCCTCGAGGCGGTCGAGAAGCAGGCCCGCATCCTTCCGCTCATCAACTTCTACCGGGTCCGCGGCCATCTCCTGGCCGACCTCGACCCGCTCGGCGTCGACGCCCCGAGGTACCACGCCGAGCTCGACCCGGCGACGTTCGGCTACACGATCTGGGACCTCGACCGGAAGTTCATCACGAACGGCCTCGCGGGACGCGACCAGGCGACGCTGCGCGAGATCCTGGAGGTCCTGCGCCAGACCTACTGCGGGAAGATCGGCGCCGAGTTCATGAACATCCAGGACCCCGCCCAGAAGGCGTGGCTCATGGAGCGGATGGAGTCGAGCCGGAACCGGGCGACGCTCTCCGTCGACGAAAAGAAGCGGGTCCTCGCGAAGCTGGTGGAGGCGGAGAGCTTCGAGAAGTTCCTCCACGCCAAGTACGTCGGCCACAAGCGCTTCTCCCTGGAGGGCGGCGAGGCGGCGATTCCGCTCCTGACCCGCCTCCTCGACCGCGCGGCGGAGTCGGGCGTCGAGGAGGCCGTCATCGGGATGCCGCATCGCGGTCGGCTCACCATCCTGACGACGGTCGTCGGCAAGGCCGTCGACCGGATCTTCGCGGAGTTCGAGGACGTCCTCGACCCGCAGTCGATCCAGGGCTCGGGCGACGTGAAGTACCACCTCGGCGCCGTCGGCGTCCACGAGGCCCCGGACGGGAGGCGGGTGAAGCTCGGCCTCGCGCCGAACCCGAGCCACCTCGAGGCGGTCGACCCGGTCGTCGAGGGGATGGTGCGCGCCAAGCAGGAGCGCGCGGGCGACGCCGCGCGCGAGAAGGTCCTCCCGATCCTCCTCCACGGCGACGCGGCCTTCGCGGGGCAGGGGCTCGTCGCCGAGACGCTGAACATGTGCCAGCTCGAGGGGTACCGGACGGGCGGCACGATCCACGTCGTCGTGAACAACCAGATCGGCTTCACGACGAACCCGAAGGACGCCCGTTCCTCGCCGTACTGCACGGACGTCGCCAAGATGGTCCAGGCGCCGATCCTCCACGTGAACGGGGACGACCCGGAGGCGGTGGTCCAGGCCGTCGACCTCGCGATGGAATACCGGAAGGCGTTCGGGCACGACGTCGTCATCGACATGGTCTGCTACAGGAGGTACGGCCACAACGAAGGGGACGAGCCGAGCTACACCCAGCCGCTCCTCTACGCGAAGATCCGGAACCACTCCTCCGTCGCCCGCCTCTACGGCGACGTCCTCGTCCGCGAGGGGGTCCTGACGGCGGCCCAGGTGGAGGAGGTCTGGGTCGATGCGAAGCAGGCGCTCGACAGGGCTTACGACGCCTCCGCGGCGACGCGGACCCGAGGGGCCTTCTCCGATTCGCTCGTGGCGCCGGCCGCCCCCCGCTACCCGGTCGAGGGGAGCGTGCGCGAACGCCTCACGGAGGTCGTGCGGGCCGTCTCCACGCTCCCGCCCGGGTTCGAGGTCCACCCGAAGCTGAAGCCGCTGCTGAAGAAGAGGGCCGACTACGCGAGCGGCCGCCCCGAGATCGACTGGGCGGGCGGCGAGATGCTCGCGTTCGGGCTGCTCCTCCAGGAAGGGACGCCGGTCCGCCTCTCGGGGCAGGACTCCGGGCGCGGGACGTTCAGCCACCGCCACTCCGTCCTCGCCGACCCGAGGACGGGGGCCGAGTGGATCCCGCTGAACGCGATCCGCCAGCCGCAGGCGCGCTTCGAGGTCATCGACTCCTTCCTCTCGGAGGCCGGCGTCATGGGGTTCGAGTTCGGCTACGCCGTGGCGGACCCGTCGACCCTCGTTCTCTGGGAGGCGCAGTTCGGCGACTTCGCGAATGGCGCACAGGTCATCATCGACCAGTTCATCTCGGGCTCCGAGCAGAAGTGGAGCCAGACCTGCGACCTCGTCCTCCTCCTGCCGCACGGCCAGGAAGGGCAGGGGCCCGAGCACTCGTCCGCGCGCCTCGAGCGTTTCCTGACGCTCTGCGCCGAGGACAACATGCGGGTCGCGAACGTGACGACTCCCGCCCAGTACCATCACCTGCTGCTGCGGCAGATGCGGGGCGACGTGAGGCGGCCGCTCGTCGTCATGTCGCCGAAGAGCCTCCTGCGTCATCCGAAGGCCGTCTCCCGTTTCGACGAGCTCGCGGAGGGCTCGTTCCGGCCGGTCCTCGACGACGCGGCGTTCGAGGCGGGCGGGGCGGACGGCGTTCGCCGCGTCGTGATCGCGAGCGGCAAGCTCGTCTACGAGCTGCTCGCGGCGCGAGAGAAGGCCGGCCGTTCCGACGTGGCGATCGTGAGGCTCGAGGAGCTCTACCCGTTCCCCGGGGAGGAGCTGGGCCGCGTGATCGCGCGCTACCCGAAGGACGCCGCTCTCGTCTTCGCGCAGGAAGAGCCCAAGAACATGGGCGCCTGGCGTTTCGTGATGGAGCAGGTCCTCGACGGCGCCGTGCCGGCGGCCGGAGGCCGGCCGCTTCGCTACGCGGGCCGGCGCCCCTCGGCCAGCCCGGCTCCCGGCTCGCATCACGTCTTCGCGACGGAGCAGGAGGCGATCGCGGCCGACGCGCTCGGCGTCGAGGTGGAGGTCCCGGCCCGCTCCTGACCGGGCCGGCGGACCGCGGGCCGCCCGGCCCGCGGTCCGGCACGAGGCGGCGAGGGCCGGCCCGGACAGGGCCGGCCGCGGGCCGCCTCGGGAGCCCGGCGTGCTACTTCCCGGCCGTCGGCCGGATCTCGCGGGCGAGGCGCCGCGCCGTGTCCTCGATGGCGAGGCTCAGGGCCTGCGACCCCATCTGCGAGCCGTCCGGCCGGTCCTGCCGCGGGCTGTCCCAGCGGCCGGTCTTCTGCAGCGTCGCGATCGTCTTCCCCTCCGGGTCGAACGCGGTCAGCTCGGCCGTGCATTCGCCCCGGAAGAAGTAGACCGTCACCTCCACGGCGCTCGCCCCGGTCCCGCGCCGCTCGGTCTCCCGCTGCTGCCCGGCGCCGCACCCGAGGAGCTGGACGCCCAGGTAGGCGTCGGCGGGGAACTTCTGCCGAAGGGCGGCGCGCGCCGCCGCGTCCGTCGCGAGGTTCGAGACGTGCATCGAGCCGCGCGCGTCCTTCAGCTCGTAGACGCCGACGGTCTTGAACTGATGGAGCAGCGAGTCCGCCATCCGGGTCATCGGGGTCGCCTCGCCCGTGTCGAGGACGACGCCGCTCATCCGCATCTCGGGGTAGGTGACCTCGACGAGCGCGAGAGACTTGCCGGGGACGACGGTCGCGGTGGAAGCGCAGCCCGCCGCGGCGAAGACGAGGACGAAAAGGGCAAAGCCGGGAAGGAGAGGCAGCTTTCGGCGAATCATCCGTTGATTATGCCGCGGGGGGCGGGCGGAAGACAGCCGATCGAACGCGCGGGCCCGCCTCACCGGTACTCCTCCAGGATCGCCGCGAGGGTCTCCCGGGAGGGGCGCAGGCGCTCCGCGCCGAGCGCCGTGAGCGGCTCCTCGACCGTCTTCAGGACTTTCGCGAAGGCCGCCTTCTCCGGCTCGAGGTAGAGGATGCCGGTCAGGAACTCCTTCTCCGTCCGGCTCCGGTGGAGCGTCGCGAGGACCTGGTCCTTGTCGGTCGGGTCGTAGTCGCGGCCGACCGAGCGGAAGCGGACGAGGCTCCCGTCGGGGAACGGAACGTCCTTCGTCTCGCCGGGCGGGATCTCGGCGAGGGTGTCGTCGAAGTACGGGACGAAGCCGATCTCGTGGAGCGGCTCCTCGTGGTCCTTCGAGTACTTGTAGCTCTTCGTCGAGCCCTCGTGGTCGTTGAACGTGACGCAGGGGGAGACGACGTCGAGGAGCGCCGTGCCGCGGTGGGCGATCGCGGCCTGGAGGATCGCCTGGAGCTGCTTCATGTCGCCGGAGAAGGAGCGGGCGACGAAGCCGCAGCCGAGCTCGATCGCGAGGCCGCAGAGGTCGATCGGGACGAGCTCGTTCGCGCCGCCCCCCTTGAGCGTCGAGCCGACGTCGGCGGTCGCGGAAAACTGCCCCTTCGTCAGGCCGTAGACGCCGTTGTTCTCGACGACGTAGACGAGAGGGATGTTGCGCCGCACGAGGTGGACGAACTGTCCGATCCCGATCGAGGCGGTGTCGCCGTCGCCGGAGACGCCAATCCCGACCAGCTCGGGGTTCGCGAGGAGCGCGCCCGTCGCGATGGAGGGCATACGTCCGTGGGCCGCGTTGAAGCCCCACGCGCGGTTCAGGAAGTAGGCCGGGGTCTTCGAGGAGCAGCCGATCCCCGAGAACTTCGCGACGCGCCGGGGCTCGACGCCGAGCTCGAAGAACGCGGTGACGATCTGCTTCGTGATGACGTCGTGGCCGCAGCCGAGGCAGAGAGTCGACTTCGACCCCTCGTAGTCGGCCTTCGCGAGGCCGATCCGGTTCGTCTTCGGGGCGGCGGGGGCGGTCGCGCTCATCGGGCACCTCCTTCGGGGCGGGCGTGGGCGAGGACCCCGTCGACGACGGTCGTGGCGTCGAGCGGGAGCCCGTCGTACTGGAGGACGGAGACGAGGCGGGGGGCGCAGGAGGGGAGCGCGTCGCGGAGGAGGCCCGCGAGCTGGGCGTCGCGGTTCTGCTCGACGACGTAGACGACCTCGTGGCCGTCGATCCACGCGCGCGCCTCGGGGCCCAGCGGCAGGGCCCGGAGACGGAGGTAGTCGAGCGGGAGGCCGTGCTCGCGCTCGAGCAGGTCGCGCCCCTCGGTCGTCCCGTAGTGCGAGGTGCCGAAGGCCAGGAGGCCCGCCGCCGCGCCGGGACGATCCTCGGTCGCCGGTCCCGGGAGCAGCCCGCGGGCGGTCTCGAGCTTTCTCGCGAGGCGTTCGACGTTCCTCACGTAGTCCTGCGCCTTCTCCGTGTAGCCCGCCGCTTCGTTGTGTCCCGACCCGCGCGTGAAGTAGGCCGCCTTCGGGTGGTCCGTCCCCGGGAGCGTCCGCCAGGGGATTCCGTCGCCGTCGAGGTCCCGGTAGCGTCCCCAGGTCGATTTCAGCCGCTCGACGCCGTCGGCGTCCAGGACCTTGCCGCGGTCGAACGGCGCTTCCGGGTACGGGAACGGGTCGGCCATCCAGTTGTTCATCCCGAGGTCGAGGTCGGTCAGGACGAAGACCGGCGTCTGGAGCCGCTCGGCGAAATCGAA
>JAKLER010000132.1 GCA_022711615.1 Acidobacteriota bacterium | reverse complement strand
GGCGTGTCCCGCGGGGGCGCGAAGCGGAACTCCCCGAGCGATTGGAACGTCCGGAGGACGACCCCGCCCGGCGAGAGCGCGCCGACGATCAGGTCGGACCGGCCATCTCCGTCGACGTCGCCCGCCGCGAGGGGCCTGGCTCCGTCGTCCGGAATTCCGATGGCGGCACGGAAACGGCCGTTGCCGTCCCCGGCGAGCACCTGGATGCCCGTCGCCACGGAAACGGCGACGTCGATCCGACCGTCGCCGTCGAAGTCCCCGAAGGCCGGGAATCCCCGGATCGCCATTCCGGGCCCCGGCGAGACGACAGGCTCCGAGATCGCGCCGGCCGGCCACGTCTCGATCGCGTTCGCGGCGACGGAGACGAGAAAGACCGGCCCGCCCGGCTCGAGGCGTCGGGGCGATAGGTCGCCGGGCGACCCCGAGGACGGAAGCTCGGCGAGAAGGGCGAGCGCGTCGCCGGACGCGGCGGCGGGAACCACGAGGACGGCGAGGAGCCCGAGCACGGCGATCGCGCGTGAGGTCATCCGCTGGAAGTGTTGCGGCGGGAATCCGCCTCACGGCGGAACAAGGGAGCCTCGGCGGGCCCTCGTGCGAGACGACGGACCTACCCCTTCACGCAGACGACCTGCTTGAGCGTGTGGAGGACCTCGACGAGGTCCTTCTGCGCGTTCATCACGGCGTCGATCGGCTTGTAGGCGGCGGGCGTCTCGTCGAGGACGGCCTCGTCCTTGCGGCACTCGACGCCGGCGGTCGCCTCGGCGTGGTCGGCGAGCGTGAAGCGGCGCCGCGCCTCGGTGCGCGAGAGGAGCCGCCCGGCGCCGTGGCTGCACGACTCGAAGCTCTCGGGGTTGCCGAGGCCGCGGACGATGAACGAGCGGGCGCCCATGCTGCCGGGGACGATCCCGAGCTCTCCCTTCCCGGCGCGGACCGCGCCCTTGCGCGTGATCCAGACCTCGCGGCCGTAGTGCCGCTCGCGCCGCACGTAGTTGTGGTGGCAGGAGACGGCGAGGACGCGCGTCGCGAACGGCGGGAGCGACGGGACCGACGCGAGCGCCTCCTCGATCGCGACGAGCATGAGCTCGCGGTTCGTCCGCGCGTACTCCTGCGCCCAGGAGACCGCGGCCGCGTAGTCGTCGAAGCTCTCCGTCCCCTCGGTGAGCCAGGCGAGGTCGCGGTCGGGGAGGTTCCGCTGGTGGACGCGCATCTCCTCGCGGGCGATCTCGATGTAGTCGGTGCCGATCCGGTTCCCGACGCCGCGCGAGCCGCTGTGGAGGAGGAGCCAGACGCGGTCGGCCTCGTCGAGGCAGACCTCGATGAAGTGGTTCCCGGTGCCGAGCGTTCCGAGGTGGCGCGCGGGGTGGTTGCCGCGGTCGAGCTCGGGACGGGCGTCGAGGATCGCCCGCCAGCCCGGCTCGAGCGCGCGCCACGCCTCGCCGATGCGCGCGGGCGGGTCGTGCCAGGCGCCCCGGTCGTTCCGACCGCCGGAGTCGGTGCGCCCGTGGGGGACGGCCGTCTCGATCGCCGCGCGGAGCGGCGCGAGGCTCGAGGGGAGGTCGTTCGCGGTGAGCGACGTGAGGGACGCCGCCATGCCGCAGCCGATGTCGACGCCGACGGCGGCCGGAATGATCGCCTCGACGGTCGGGATGACGGCGCCGACGGTGGCACCGATCCCGACGTGGACGTCGGGCATCGCGGCGATCCAGCGGAAGACGATCGGGAGAGAGGCGGCGTTCGCGAGCTGCCTCTCGGCGGCGGGGTCGCAGGAGACGCCGAGCGTCCACGCCTTCACGGGGACTCCGCTCGTCTCGAGGAGCCGGTAGCCCTTTGCCTCGCGCCTCACGCCCCGAACATGCGGACGGAGAACGGGATCGTCAAGCGCCTTCCGGCGGTGGCTCGGGATGCGCGCCTATGATCCCGGCATGCTGCGGACCGGGACGGTGCTGCTCGCCGTCTGCCTGCTCTCCCCCGGAGCCGCTTCGGCGCTCGATCCGGGCAAGCGCCTGTCGCAGTACGGCCTCGACGTCTGGCAGGAGGGAGACGGCCTGCCTCAGAACACCGTGCAGGCGGTCCTCCGCGGCCGCGACGGATACCTCTGGCTCGGCACGCAGGAGGGGCTCGTCCGGTTCGACGGGGCCCGCTTCACGACGTTCGACCGGCGGAACACTCCGGAGCTGAAGCACAACTCCGTCATCTCGCTCGCGGAGGGTCCCGACGGGACGATCTGGGCCGGCACGAACGGCGGCGGCGTCCTCTGCCGCCGCCGCGACGGGACCTTCTCGACGATCGGCACGGCCGAAGGGCTCGCGGGCGGGATCGTCTGGTCGATCGCGTTCGACCGCGCGGGGGACGCCTGGGTGGCGGGGGACGGGATCGGCGCCCAAAGGGTCGTCGACGGCCGGGGAGCGGAACGGATCGGACTGTCGCAAGGGCTCCCGCTCGAGCAGGTCCGGGCGATCGCGTTCGACGCGAGCGGCGCGCTCTGGATCGGCACGACCGGGGCCGGCGCAGCGATCGTGAAGAACGGCCGGGTCACGAAGGTCTGGGACGCCGCGGCGCTCGGCACGGGGCTCGTGCGCGGGCTCGCGCCCGACGCCGCGGGCGGGGTCTGGGTCGCGTCGTCGGGGGGCGGGCTCACGTACCTGAAAGGCGACACCGTCGTGCGGTACCGCGCGGCCGACGGATTCCCGTCCGACCAGGTCTCCGCGGTCCACGTCGACGCGCGAGGGACGCTCTGGTTCGGCACCTGGGGCGCCGGCGTCGGGCGGCTTCGGGACGGGGTCCCGGAGACGATCGGGACGCGCGAGGGCCTCTCGAACGACCAGGTCTGGTCCCTCACGAGCGACGAGGAGGGGAGCGTCTGGATCGGGACGTGGGTGGGTGGCCTGAACCGCCTGCGCGACGGCCTCTTCCTGACTTACACGACGCGCGAGGGGCTGACGAGCGACAACGTCCGAGCCGTCTGCCCGGGGCGCGACGGCTCCGTCTGGATCGCGACCGCCGGCGGCGGCCTGAACCGGCTGAAGGGGGGGCGCGTCACGGCCTACCGCGAAGCGGACGGCCTGCCGAGCGACCACGTGTCGGCGCTCCTCGAGGACCGGCGCGGCCGCCTCTGGGTCGGGACGAACCTCGCGGGGGCCGCGGTCCTCGAGCGGGGCCGTTTCCATCCGCTCGGACCGGCGCAGGGGCTGCCGCATCACGACGTGAGGGCGTTCCTCGAGGACCGCGACGGGAACGTCTGGATCGGGACGATCGGCGGCGGCCTGACCCGCGTCGCCCCGGACGGGTCGCTCCGCGTCTTCACGGTCGAGCAGGACGGCCTGCCGACCGACCGCGTCGTGGCCCTCGCCGAGGCTCCGGACGGGGCGCTCTGGATCGGTTCGTCCGGCGGAGGGGCCGTCCGCTACGCGGAAGGGCGCTTCCGTGCGTTCACGATGCGGGACGGCCTGACGAGCAACCGGGTCCTCACCGTCTTTCCCGACGCGGGCGGCGCGGTGTGGGCGGGGACGTCGGGCGGCGGGCTGAACCGGATCCGCGGCGACGCGGTCACGCCCGTGACGACGCGCGACGGGCTCTTCGACGACCTCGTCCAGGTGATCCTGGACGACGGGAAGGGCGCCCTCTGGATGACGTGCAACAAGGGGGTCTTCCGCGTCGACCGCGCCGAGCTCGAGGCCGTCGCCGACGGCCGGAAGGCGACGCTCCGCTCGTTCGCGCTCGGCGCGTCGGACGGGATGCGGAGCGCGAGCGCGGCGGGAGGGCAGCAGCCCGCGGGATTCGTCGCCGACGACGGGCGCCTCTGGTTCCCGACGTTCCGGGGGGTGGCGGTCCTCGACCCGGCCCGCATCCCGGCCTCGGGGCGGACGCCGCCGGTCGCGATCGAGGAGGTCCTGGTCGACGGGCGACCCGTGGACCTCCGCGTACCTCTCGTCCTCCCTCCGCGGGCCGAGCGGGTCGAGATCCACTACACGGCGCTCACGCTCGTGGCGCCCGACCGGGTCCGTTTCCGGATCCGCCTCGACGGCCTCGACGAGGAGCCGCTGGAGGTCGGGACGCGTCGCGTGGCGTATTACACGAACCTCCCGAGCGGCCCGTACGTCTTCCGCGTCTCGGCGGCCGACTCCGGCGGCGCGTGGCTCGGTCAGGAGGCGACGTTCTCGTTCCGGAAGCGGGCCCGGGCGCGCGAGGTCTGGTGGTTCTGGGTAGGCCTGCTCGGCGCCGCGTCGGGGGCGACGTGGGGGGGCGTGAAGTGGAGGCTCGCGAGCCTGCGCGCGCGAGAGTCCGAGCTCCTCGCCCTCGTCGCGGAGCGGACGCGGAGCCTGTCGGAGGAGAAGACGCGCGCCGAGGAGGCGCTCGGGCGGGCCGAGGAGGCGCGCGCGGAGGCCGAGCGCCTCCGCGAGGTCGCCGAGAAGGCGACGGCGGAGGCGGAGGAGGCGAGCCGGACGAAGAGCCGCTTCCTCGCGAACGTCTCGCACGAGCTGAGGACTCCGCTGAACGCGATCATCGGCTACTCCGAGATGCTCTCGGAGGAGGCGTCGGACGAGGGGCGGCAGGCGCTCAAGCGCGACCTCGAGAAGATCCGCTCCGCGGCGCTCCATCAGCTGGAGCTGGTCAACTCGGTCCTCGACCTGGCCCGGATCGAGGCCGGACGGCTGGACCTCGACGTGGAGACGTTCCCGGTCCGGCCGCTCGTGGAGGAGACGGCGGCGATCGTCCGGCCGCTCCTCGAGAAGAACCGGAACCGCCTCTCCGTGTCGTTCTCGCCCGAGGGGGCCTTCGAGATGACGTCGGACGCGATGAAGGTACGGCAGTGCCTCTTCAACCTCCTGTCGAACGCCTGCAAGTTCACGTGCGACGGACGCGTGGAGGTCGACGTTTCGCTCGTCGAGGAGGAGGGCCGGCCGTGGGCCTCCTTCCGCGTCCGCGACACGGGCATCGGGATCACGCCGGAGAAGGCGGCGCGCCTCTTCGAGCCGTTCGCTCAGGCCGACGCGGCGACCGCGCAGAGGTTCGGAGGGAGCGGCCTCGGCCTGTCGATCACGCGCGAGCTCTGCCTCCTGATGGGAGGGCGGGTGACCGTGGAGAGCGTCCCGGACGAGGGCTCGGTCTTCGAGATCCGCCTCCCGGCGGCGCTCCCCCTGCCGGAGGCCGTCGCCGGACCGCCGGGCGAGCCGTAGACGTCAGGGCGCGGCCGAGAGGGAGACGGCGACGCGGACCGTCTCCCCGTCCCGCAGGACGAGGAGGGGCAGCGTCTCTCCCGGCTTCTTCTCCTCGAGCGCGGCGATCAGGTCGTCCGCCGAGCGGATCGGGCGCTCGCCGGCCCGGGTGACGACGTCGCCGAGGACGAGCGTGCCGTCCTCGTCGCGGGTCGTTCCGCGGAGGCCCGCCTCTGCGGCGCCCGTCTCCGGCTCGACCGAGAGGATGAGCGCGCCCTCGACGCCGAGCCGGGCCGCGACGGCGTCGTCGGCGAGCGTGACGCCGAGGCGCGGCCGGATGACGCGGCCGTGCTGGATGAGCTGCGGGACGACCTGGTTCACGGTGTCGACCGGGACCGCGAAGCCGATCCCGGCGCTCGAGCCGCTCGTCGAGGCGATCGCCGTGTTCACGCCGATGAGGCGCCCGGCGCTGTCGAGGAGAGGGCCGCCGGAGTTCCCCGGGTTGATGGCGGCGTCCGTCTGGACGACCCCCTCGATCTGCCGGCCCGTGACCGACTCGATCGACCGGCCGAGAGCGCTGACGATCCCCGTCGAGAGGGACTGGTCGAGCCCGAACGGGTTGCCGATCGCGAAGACCTTCTGGCCGACGAGGAGGTCCTTCGACGTGCCGACCAGGATCGGCCGGAGCGTGCGCCCGGTGGGGAAGATCCGGAGGACGGCGAGGTCCCGGTCGGGCGCCCCGCCGACGAACGAAGCCGGCCAGGTGGAGCCGTCGGCGAGCGTGACGCGGGCTGACGAGGCCCCCTGGATGACGTGGAAGTTCGTGACGACGTGGCCGTCCGTGTCCCAGACGAAGCCGGAGCCCTCCCCCCGCGGGATCTCCGCGATCCGGAAGAGCCCCGTTCGGCGGCGGGAGAGGGTCGTGATGAAGACGACCGACGGGCTCGACTGCCGGAAGAGGTCGATCGTCGCCCGCTCGTCGGCCGCGAGGTCCCCGCGCGCCGCCACGGGCCGCGGCTCGGCCTCGGACGCGGCGGGACGGAGCTTTCGGCAGGCCGGCGCGGCGAGGAGCGCGGCGAGGAGAAGAGGGACGAGGAAACGGCGCCCGGGCTTCGGGGTGTCCGAGTGATACATCGAGGCCTCGAGGGGCGAGTATAGGAGCGGTCCCCGGTGCGACCGCCCAGAGTAAGATCGCGAAAGACCACGGTGTGCGCCCCGAGGAGGGGCAGAGAAGAGCGTCGAGCCGGCCGATGACTGCGGAACCGTCCTCCTCCCTTCCCCCCGGCGCCCTCGTCGGGCGATACCGGATCCTCGCGTCGGTCGGGAGCGGGGCGATGGGGGAGGTCTACCGGGCCGAGGACACCTCGCTCGGCCGCATCGTCGCGCTGAAGACCCTGCCGCTCGACCTCGTCGGCACGCCCGACCGCCGGGTCCGCTTCGGGAACGAGGGGCGGGTGATGGCGTCGCTCTCCCACCCGAACCTCGTCCAGGTCTTCGACGTGGGCGAGTTCGAGGGGACTCCGTACCTGGTCCAGGAGTTCGTCGAGGGGGAGACGCTCGAAGCGATCCTCCTCGGGGGCGCCGTCCCCGCTCCGAAGGCGGCCCGCTGGATCGCTCAGGCCGCCGAGGGGCTCGCCGCCGTCCACGACGCCGGGTTCCTCCATCGCGACATCAAGCCCTCGAACCTCATGGTCGACCGGCAGGGACGGATACGCGTCCTGGACTTCGGCCTCGCGAAGGTCCAGTCGGTACCGGCCAACGAGCGGAAGAGCCAGCCCTCGCTGACGACCGACGGTTTCGTCGTCGGGACCGCGCAGTACATGTCGCCGGAGCAGGCGAGCGGGAAGAAGGCCGACGCGCGAAGCGACGTCTTCTCCCTCGGTGCGGTCTTCTACGAGCTCCTCTCGGGGAGCTCACCGTTCGGCGGAGAGACCGCGGTCGACGTCATGTACGCGATCCTCCACCTGCCGACCCCGCCGATCCCGGGCTTCGAGACCGGAGTCCTCCGGGGGTTCGCCGCGATCGTCGAGAGGGCGCTCGCGAAGGAGCCGGACGAGCGCTTCCCCTCGATGCGCGACCTCGCTGCGGAGATCGCCGCGGTCCTCGAGGAGGGGGGCTGGGAGGACGAGGCGGCGCCGAAGCGCCCCTCGACGGGGCGCCTCTCGACGATTCCGCCCCCCGTGCCGCCGCTCGCCAAGCGGCAGGGGTTCCGTCTGGCCGCCGGAATCGGCGTCGCCCTCCTCGCGCTCGTGGCGGCCGGGCTGTTCCTTCGCAAGGGGCGGGAAGGAGAAGCGCCCGCCGCCGCGCCGTACCGCCCGGTGCAGCTCACGACGTCCACCGGCCTCGACGTCTTTCCGGCGTTCTCGCCCGACGGGCGGACGCTCGTCTACGCGTCGGACCGCTCCGGACGTTTCGAGCTCTACCGCCGGTCTCTCGCTCCGGGCGGCCGGGAGATCGCGATCACGACGGACGGTCGCCAGAACCTCTCTCCCGCCTGGTCGCCCGACGGGGAGACGATCGCCTACCACGCGAAGTCCGTCGGGGGCGTCTGGCTCATCCCCGCGCTCGGCGGCGTGCCGCGTCAGCTCACGACGTTCGGCTCGCGTCCCTCCTTCGCCCCGGACGGCTCGGCGCTCGTCTTCGAGTCGGGCTCGATCGTCGACTTCGCCGCGAACTCGCTCGGCGCGCTCCCCCCGTCCGTCCTCTGGATCGCCCCCCTCGACGGGGCGCCGCCGAAGCCGCTGACGCGCGTCGGCCGGCCGAGCGGCGGCCACGGCGCCGCCTCCTGGTCCCCGGACGGGAAGAGGGTCGCGTTCGCGGCCTACGACCGGACGGCCTCGGAGATCTGGGTCGTCGGCACGAACGGCGAGGACCTCGTCCAGGTGAGCGAGGGGAACGGGCAATGCTACGACCCGGTCTGGAGCGCGGACGGCGCGTCGATCACGTACCCGTGCCGGTCGGCCGAGTTCGCCGCCGCCCTCTATCGCCGGCCCATCGACCCGGCGACGGGCCGGACGGCCGGCGCCCCGGAAGAGGTCGCCACTCTCGGCAGCGCGGGGACCGCGTTCGTCAAGCAGCTCGCGATCTCGCGCGACGGGGCGAGGCTCGCCTGGGCGGGTCTCTCGATGGCGAGCAACATCTGGAAGGCCCCTGTCGACGGCCGGGGTGAGAGGACGGCGAGCGAGCAGCCGGTGACGCGGGAGACGGGCCGGAACTCCCGACCGGCTCTCTCGAGGGACGGCAAGCGGATCGCCCTCAGCCGGTGGCGGACCGGGGCGAATCAGGACATCTGGATCGTCGATTCCGACGGCGCCAACGCCGTCCAGCGGACGACCGACCCCGGCGACGACGACTATCCGTTCTGGTTCCCGGGCGACGCGCGGCTCGCGTTCATGTCGCAGCGCCGGGGGCATCGGGCGCTCTTCACGCTCGACCTGACGACCGGGCGCGAGGAGCTCCTCGCCGACTTCGGTCCGGGCCACGACGCCATGCGCCTCTCGCCCGACGGGCGAAGGGTCGCGTTCCACTCGAATCGGGGCGGGACGACGCTGAACGTCTGGGTCGCGGACCTTCCCGCGGGCACGCCCCGCCAGGTCACGTTCGACCGGGAGCTCGCCGCGTTCCCGTGCTGGTCGCCCGACGGGCGGACGCTCGCGTTCGAATCCAAGCGCGAGGGGGACGTTCACGTCTTCACCGTGCCGGTGAGCGGCGGGACGCCCGTCCAGCTGACGAGCGGAAGCGGGCAGAGCTGGCCCTATTCCTTCTCGCCCGACGGCTCGAAAGTCGCGTTCGCCGCCCTGCGGGACGGCGTCTGGAACGTCGGGTGGGTGACGCGCGACGGCCGGACGCTCCGGATCGTGACCGCGAACGAGAGGCTGAACAGCTACATCCGCTACCCGGAGTGGTCGCCGACGGGGGAGGCCATCTACTACGAGCTCGCCGAGACGACCGGGAACATCTGGCTCGTCGACACGGCCGCGCGGGACGCGGCCGGAGAGAAGGGCGGAGGGAATCCGTGAGCGAGACCGTCTTCACGAAGATCATCCGGGGGGAGATCCCCTGCCACCGCGTCTTTGAGGACGAGAGGGTCTTCGCCTTCCTCGACATCGCGCCGCTCGCGCCGGGGCACGTCCTCGTCGTCCCGAAGGAGCCCGCGCCGACGCTCGACGCGCTCTCGGAGGAGTCCGCTGCCGCGATCGGACGCGTCCTTCCGCGCATCGCCCGGGCCGTCGTCGCCGTCACCGGGACGCGCGACTTCAACGTCCTGCAGAACAACGGCGCCGCCGCCCACCAGGCGGTGCCTCACGTCCACTTTCACATCATCCCGAAGCCCGCCGGCGGCGGCCTCGGGATCGACTGGCCGAGCGGACGGCTCGACGGAGACGAGGGGCGGCGGCTGGCCGCCGAGATCTCGGCCCGCCTCGCGACCGGCTGAGCCGCCCGGCTATCGCGCCCGGCCGCGCGCGGCGGCCCCGAGGAGGAAGCCTGCGACCGCCTCGGCGAGGACGAGACCCGGGAGCGCGCTTCGCCACGCCGTGAACGCGCCGTCGCGATAGGCGAGCGCCAGCCACGCCGCCGTGCCGATCCCGACGGCGGCGCCCCGGGCGGCGTCGAGAGGCCGGCCCCCGCGGAGCGCGTGCCCCGCCTGCCCGAGCAGGAGGAGGGCCGTGAGCCCGAGCGCGAGGGGGGGATACCAGCGGAGCTGGAGAGCCCAGCGAGGCCACGCCCCGGCGGCGACCTCGCCCGGGGCGAGCGCGGCCGCGAGCGGTAGCGCGAGCCAGAGGAGGAGAAGGCTTCCCTTCGCCGCCGCGGAGAGCGCACGGCGGAGCCGCCGGAGGGGGCGCGGGGGTCTCCGGACCCTCCCGAGCGCGCTCCGGGCGTCGCGCGCGGCCGAGCCCGCCAGGCCCGTCCGTGCGGCGAGACGTGACGGGTCGATCAGGTCGGCGATCGAGAGGCGGAGGAGGAAGAGCGACCAGAAGGCGAGGCGCAGCGGGAGCGACCTTCCCGCGACGACGAGGCCGAGAGCGACCCCGGAGAGCGCGAGCCCCGTCCCCTCGAGGAGGAGCCGGACGCGGGCGAGGAGCCGCGAAGCGGTCCCCTCGGCGCGGCGCGAGGCGAGGGCGCGGTGGGCGATCGAGGAGAGCGCGACGACGAGGAGCCCGGCGCCGCCGAGAGCCGGCCCGCGCGAGGCCGGGACGAGACGGAGGGCGGCGAGCGGAAGGGCGAGGGCGGCGAGGAGCGTCGCTGCGCGGAACGCCCGGACGGTCACGTCGCGCCCGGAGGCGAGCGCGGCCTGGAGCAGCAGGACCGCCGTGACGCCGGCCAGGAGAACCGCGAGAGGCCGCGAGGCTGGCGCGATCGGAACGGGGAGCGCCGCGAGGCGGGAGGCGCCGCCGGTCCTCTCGAGAAGGTGGACCCAGAGCCCGAAGAGGCGAGGCAGGAGGTCGGCTCCGGGCGGCACCCGGGGAGGTTAGCCGGAACCGGAGCCGGAGGCGGCGCCGGAGCCGGGCGCGGGTCGAGGTGACCTCCGTCACCGGGCGGAAGGTTTCGGCGGCAATCGACTCCGTGCGGCCCTAGATTGACACGGAGTCGCACCCGGGGACCGGGAAGCACGAGGAGCCGCGATGCCCCAGACCCTCTCGCTCGGCGCCGTCGGCGCCGCCGTGACCGAGCTGCAGAAAGCGCTGAACGGCCTGCCGTCCCGGCTCGCCCGCCTGACGACCGACGGGATCTTCGGCCAGAAGACGCGAAGCCGGGTGGTGGAATTCCAGGGGGACAACGGGCTCGACCCGGACGGCGTCGTCGGCCCGCTCACCTGGGAGAAGCTCCTGGCCCTCGTCTCCGCGCTCACCGAGATTCCGCAGACGAACGACCTCGGCCGGATCGCCGTCGTCGCCGTGGCG
>JAKLER010000131.1 GCA_022711615.1 Acidobacteriota bacterium | reverse complement strand
GGCCGCGTCTTCGACCCCGGCCCGAAGCCGGTCCTGAACGCCCCCGAGAACGTGAAGGCGCTCGAGCTCCTCATGAGGTGGTTCCTGAAGGACGGAATCCTCCCCGCGGAGCCGTCCACCGCGCTCATCACGTCGCTCTTCAACGGCGGGAAGGCGGCGATGGTCTTCTCCGGCCCCTGGTTCCTCGGCGAGATCGCCGACAGCATCGACTACGGCCTCGCGCCGCTCCCGACGATCGACGAGGCGGGCGGCAAGCCGATGCGCCCCTGGATGACGGTCGAGGGCGTCTACGTGACGGCCCCGTCGAAGAACAAGGACGCCGCCTACGACTTCGCGAAGTACCTCACCGACACGCCGCAGGCCAAGGTGATGGCGCTCGAGGGACGTCAGACCCCCTCGAACAAGGCCGTCTACTCCGACCCGGCCGTCGCGGGAGACAAGGTCCTCTCCGCGTTCCGCAAGCAGGTCGAGGTCGCCGTCCCGATGCCGAACCTCCCCGAGATGACGATGGTCTGGTCGCCCGCCACGACCGCGATGAACACCATCGTCAAGCGGGCCGCCACGCCGAAGGCGGCGATGGACCAGGCGCAGGCCGCCGTGCTGAAGGACGTCGCGGCCCTGAGGAAGAAGTGACGTGAGCGAGCGGCCGGACGAGACCGAGAAGGAGCCCTCCCACCGGCTCCGGTTCGGAGCCGGCCTCCTCGTCGCCACGCTCCTCGTCGCGGGGGTCGGCCACCGGCTCCTGTCGACCGCGCTCGGCGAGACGGCCCGCTTCGGCGAGGACCGCCGCGCCGTCGTCTCCCTGCGCGCGCTGACCGACCTCGTCGCCCGGGCGGGCGACGGAGAGGCGGTCCGCTCGGTCGTCGCCGGCTTCGCGGCCGCGCAGCCCCGGGTCGCCGCGACGCGCGTCGTCCTCTTCGACGGCGTCTCCCTCGAGGCCTCGACCGACCCCGCCGACTCCGGCGACGACGCGGCCCCGCGTCGCCTGAAGCGGGAGGAGAAGGAGCTCTACGACCGCGGCCAGCGCCTCCGCGCCGCCATCGAGACGAACCGGGCGGAGGGGGGCGCGCGGAAGGACGAGGTCGAGAAGGAACGTCTGGCCGACGGCTCCCTCTCTCTCGCCGCGCCGATCGAGCGCGAGGGCGACGTCGTCGGGATGGTCGAGACCCGGCGCGTCCCGCCCCCGCCGGCGCCACGCCCTTCGCTCCTGACGACGCTCTCCTACGTCGTCGCCCCCGTCGTCCTCTTCGCCCTCCTCTCGCTCGTCCTCGGCGATCGGAGGGCCCCGCTCGGCGCCCTCGCCGCGATCCTCCTGGCCGGGACCGCCTGGGGATACGCGGCGCAGTCGTCGGCGAAGCTCTCCCGCGCGCGGACGGCGCTCGAGGCCGACGTCGCGGCGTCGGTGAAGGAGTCCGCCGCGAAGGCGCAGGAGCTCCTCGCCGCGCTCCCCGCGCCGGCCGCTCCGGAGGCGCCCGCCGACGGGGCCGCTCCCGAGGCCGTCCCTGCGCCCTCCCCCGCGCCCCTCGACCCCGCCGAGTGGGACTCCGACGCCTTCCGCCGCCCGCTCGGTCTCTCCGACGGCGCAGGGAACGTCGACGCGGCGAAGGTCGCCGCCGCGATCGCTTCCGCGAGCGCGACGATCCGCCGGTCGTCGCTCCTCCTCGGAGCCATCGCGCTCCTCCTCCTCGGGTTCGTCGGCCTCGGCGGTCTCGCCGCCTTCCTCCGGACACTGAAGACTCACCGCACCGCCTACGCCTACGTCGTCCCGGCCATGGTCGGGATGGTCCTCCTCGTCTTCTTCCCCTTCGTCTACGGCATCGTCCTCTCGTTCACCGACCAGACGATCTACAACTCCAACGCGCCGCTGACGGAGATCTGGGTCGGCTTCAAGAACTACGTCTCCATCCTGACGGACTTCAGGGTCGCCCGAACGGCCGCCGACGGCGCCCTCGTCTTCAACTACCAGAACTTCTACTGGACGCTCTGGGTCACGATCGCCTGGACGGTGACGAACGTGACGTACGGCGTCGTCGTCGGGCTCATCCTCGCGCTGATCCTGAACACGAAGGGGCTCGCCCTGAAGCCGGCCTACCGGGTCCTCCTCATCCTCCCCTGGGCGATGCCGAACTACATCACCGCCCTCATCTGGCAGGGGATGTTCCACCAGCAGTTCGGCGTCGTGAACCAGTTCGTGCAGATGCTCGGGATGGAGCCGGTCTCGTGGTTCGAGACCCCGGCCACGTCGTTCTTCACGGCGTGGGCGACGAACGGGTGGCTCAGCTTCCCGTTCATGATGGTCATCTCCCTCGGCGCCCTCCAGTCGATCCCGGCCGACCTCTACGAGGCCGCCCGTGTGGACGGCGCCTCGCGCTGGCAGCAGTTCACGGCGATCACGCTCCCGTCGCTGAAGCCCGCGCTCGTGCCGGCGATCATCCTGTCGGTCGTCTGGACGTTCAACATGTTCAACATCATCTACCTCGTCACCGCCGGCCAGCCCGCCGGCTCGACGGAGATCCTGATCACGCAGTCGTACAAGTTCGCGTTCCAGAAGTACCAGTACGGCTACGCTGCGGCCTACTCGACGGTCATCTTCGGAATCCTGCTCGTCTACGGCGTCTTCCAGAACCGCATGACCAAGGCTACGGAGGCGATCTGATGAGCACTGTTTCGAGTCGGGGGGTCCGGGGGGGCGTTCGACGGGCGCTTCGCGGATCGCGGAGACACAAGACTGTGGTGGGGGTCCGGGGGGCGCTCGCAGCTCAGCCCCCCGGCGAGGCAGCCCCCCCGGCGAGCGCTACGGAGGCGATCTGACATGGGCCTGCTGACGAAGAAGTCCCGCGCCGGCGCCGACGAGCCGCCCCACTTCCCGATGCACGTCCTCCTCGTCCTGGCCACGCTCTACGCGATCTACCCGGTCCTCTGGGTCCTCTCGATCGCCTTCTCGGGCAGGCAGAACCTCGCCATCGCCGACGTGCCTCCCGACCCGACGTTCTGGGACCGTCTCCGCACCGTCGTCCCCTGGCCGGCCGAAGTCTCGCTCTCGAACTTCCGGTCGCTCTTCGCGGACCAGCCCTTCGCCACGTGGGTCCTCAACAGCGCCATCGTCTCGATCGCGACGACGGTCGTCGGCGTCTTCCTCGCGTGCACGGCGGCCTATGCGTTCTCGCGCTTCCGCTTCCCGGGGCGCCGGGTCGGGATGATGTCGTTCCTCGTCTCGCAGATGTTCCCCGGGACGCTGATGCTCATCCCGCTCTACATCATCCTCGTCAAGTGGCTGAACCTCGGGTCGACGCGGACGGGCCTCGTCCTCGCCTACTCGACGACGGCGATCCCCTTCTGCGTCTGGATGCTGAAGGGATACTTCGACACGATCCCGCGGGACCTCGAGGAGGCCGCCCTCATCGACGGCGCCTCCTCGGCGACGATCTTCTGGCGGATCGTCCTGCCCCTCGCGAAGCCCGCTGTCGCCGTCACGGCGCTCTTCTCCTTCATGACGGGCTGGAACGAGTTCATCCTCGCCGCGACCCTCATCGACAAGGAGGCGATGTACACCGCTCCCGTCGGGCTGCGGTTCTTCGTCGGCGGCTTTTCGCAGCAGTGGGGCTACTTCGCCGCCGGCGCCGTCGTCGTCTCCATCCCCGTCGTCGCCCTGTTCCTCTTCCTCCAGAAGTACCTCGTCTCCGGCCTCACGGCCGGGAGCGTCAAGGGCTGAATCCAAAGCAGAAAGGGAGGCTCCAAATGAAGAGATGGCTTTTCCCGACGTTCGTTCTCCTCGCCGTCGCCCTCGTGGCCGGCACCGCCTTCGCCCAGGAGGTCTCCTTCAAGGACCCGACGGGCGACGACAAGGGACCGGGCACCTACGTCTACCCGACCGACAAGGTCTACAAGGCCGGATCGTTCGACCTCGTCGAGTTCAAGATGAAGGCCTCGGGCGACAAGGCCACCTTCTCGGTCACGCTCGGCAGCGCCCTCGAGGACCCGTGGGGGATGGGCGGCGGCTTCGCGACCCAGATGGTCTTCGTCTTCATCGACACCGACGGCAAGGAGGGGAGCGGCTTCACGAAGGGCCTCCCCGGCCTGAACGTCGCGTTCGCGCCCGCCGACGCGTGGGACAAGTGCGTGATCCTCTCGCCGCAGCCCCAGAACCGCGTGGTCAGCGAGGTCGAGACGAAGGCCGCCTGGGCCAAGGGCGCCGTCCTCGTCCCGACGCGGACGCGGGGCGCCGGCCGAACGATCAGCGGCACCGTGAGCCTCAAGGAGCTCGGCGAAGGCGACCCGGCGAAGTGGGGCTACCAGGTCGTCGTCCAGTCGAACGAGGGGTTCCCGGACAAGGCCGACCTCCTCACCCGGAAGGTGAACGAGTTCGAGGGGCAGCACCGGTTCGGCGGCGGGACCGACGGCGACTGCGACCCGCACGTCATGGACATCCTCGCGGGCAAGGGGACCGGCGACGCCTCGGAGGTCGAGGAGCAGAAGAAGGCGCTCGCCTACGAGTGCGAGGCGGACGGGACGCCCAAGAAGACGGCGACCCTTCCGATGGTCCGCAAGTAGGAGCATCCCGTTCCGATTCGAAGGAAGGAGAGTAGAGACATGCGCACGACCAAGACCCTCGGGCTCGTGCTGCTCCTCGCGGCCGTGGCCGTCTCCGGCACGGCCTGGGCGCAGCAGGGCCCGCAGCTCACGATCAGCGGCACGACCTACACGAAGTGGCTCTGGGGCAACAGCCGGGACCAGGGGGCCCTCTACAACTTCAAGGACGCCCCCGGCGAGGGCTACGGCGACAACGGCCAGGGGACGGAGATCGAGCTCCTCCTGAACGCGAAGGTCTCGAAGGCCGTCGAGGTCAACGCCCGCATCCACAGCCGCTTCTACCAGAACTTCTGGACGAACATGGGCGGCTGGGGCAAGCCGTCGGACGACTGCAGCGGCTCGGGCACCTCGGTCGGCTGCGGCGAGTTCGACCCGCGCTCGAACCAGTACATCAAGCTCCGCGGCGTCACCGTGACGCTGACCCCGGGCTACTCCTGGCTCGACTCGGCCACGATCGGCTCGAGCGACTGGGGGATGTTCGACCCGTACGTCGTCGGCCGCATCCGCTACATCGACCGCGACAACGTGCAGGGGCTCCTCTTCCAGGGCTCCGCGATGGACAAGGCTCTCACGTGGGACGCGGCGCGAATCTCCCTCCCGCGTCTCTGGGCCGGCCCCGAGTACAAGACGGGGAACTTCCACGTCGCCGACGGGGCGTACGTGGGCCAGTTCAAGTACTCCGGCGGCTCGACGTGGGACGTCGGCGGCCTGGTCCAGTGGGTGAACGACATCGAGGTCGACTCCCGCGACATCAACTGGGACGACGGCAAGGACACGCGGACGCGGTTCCGCAACACCGTCTTCGGCGCGAAGCTCGGCATCCACCCGAGCGCCGCCGTCGACGCGAAGGCCGCCTTCTACTACTCGACCTACGAGTCGGCGAGCGACCTCGCCCCCGCGAGCTTCGGCATGAACGGCTACTCGCCGGTCCCCGCGGGCCAGCACAACGACTGGAGCGGGAAGCTGAACCTCGATTTCGCCGACCTCGGCGGCACCGGCTTCGGCGTCAACGTCGAGGCGTTCCACATCGGCGCCGAGTACGCGTCTGCCATGGCGGCCCGTCGCGAGTCGGACGTCCTCCTCACCGAGGGGCACGACTCCACCTGGGCGCTCCCGGGCCCCGGCAACGCGACCTACGGCATCTGGGGCGGCAACCCGACCGTCATCGGCTACGGCGGCTGGCAGGGGAACGCCCAGCAGGTCGCGACGATCAACGTCGACAACCAGTTCACCGACTTCAACGAGCCGATGGCCGAGACCGCGATCGGGTGGGAGGGGATCACGATCACCCCGACCTTCCAGAGCGGGAACCTCGAGCTCGCCGGCGAGTACACCTACCTCACCTACGACACGAACTGGCAGGCCTGGGGCGACGACTCCCGGGCGATCACGAACTCGCCCTTCCCGGCGATGGACATGCAGGTCGGCATGGCGAGCTACCGCTCGGCCTACGCCCCCTTCCAGGACAAGACGACGCACATCGCGCTCCTCAAGGGCAAGTACGTCATCGAGGCGGGCAAGGGGATCGACCTGTTCGGAAAGATCAAGCTCATCAGCGAGACCGACAAGCGGCTCAACGACGCGAAGTACCTCCCGTACCTCCCGGGAGACTGCGCGACGTCCGGGACGCTCGGCTGCAAGAACCAGGTCAACAAGTACAACGGGACGAACTCGACGGCCGACTTCTTCAACAACCCCGGCGTGATCACCGGCGCGAACGGGCAGGTCGGCTACCAGTGGAAGCCGTTCAGCGACGTCTCCGACGACGACCGGGACCTGAGCTACGTGATGGTCCAGGCCGGCGCCGGGTACCAGTGGACGCGCGACCTCTACGGCTCCCTCGAGTACATCTACTACGACGCGGACCTCGAGGACGGCAACACCGCCTTCCAGGCCTACAACATGATGGAGATGGCCTCGGGCAAGCATCAGAAGAACCAGCTCATCGCGAAGTTCCGCTACACGCTGGGCGGCCTCTCCGAGTGCGGCCTCGTCTACGAGTACAACTTCGGCACGTTCAAGCCCGACTACGGCGACGGCTTCGTCCCGACGACGGCGAGCGAGGAGACCGCCCGGAACGTCCACGTCCCGGTCGGCTCCCTCGGCTTCTTCAACCGCTACGGCGGCTGGAACACCATGGAGAAGCGCGAGTTCGACCAGCAGCGGCTGAAGGCCTACCTCAAGATCCTCTTCTAGGACCCCGTCCCGCAAGGACCGAAGGGCCCGGCAGCTTCGGCTGCCGGGCCCTTTTTTCCTGCTCCGACCCCCGCCTCCTGCGGCAAGATCCCGGCATGACCTCCCGCCCGCCGTGCCTCCTCCGGGGCGCCGCCGTGCTCGCCGCGCTCCTCCCTCTCTTCTCCCCGCGAACGGCCGCCGGCGCGGCCGAGGGCGCGCTCTTCGTCGTGGCCGATCCCGAGAAGGACGACCACGGCGACGGGCACCTCACCTATCCGGTCCGGAGCCGGAACGACATGCTCCCCGGCCACCTCGACCTCGTCTCCTTCGCCGCCCGGCGCGAAGGGGACGGGACGATGTTCGAGGCCACCTTCGCCCGCCCCGTCGTGAAGACGGAGAAGGTGCCGCTCGACGGGGGCGGGACGCTGATGACCGACGTCATGCGCCTCGGCTTCTACACCTTCAACGTCGACGTCTACATCGACGTCGACCGGGTCCCGGGCTCCGGAAACACCGAGACGCTCCCGGGCCGGAACGCCGAGGTCGACCCGGCCGGCGCCTGGGAGAAGGCGATCTGCCTCACCCCGCTCCCCGGGCCCGCCGAGACGCTGCTCCGGCGGAGCCTCACGCAGCGGATGCGGAAGGAGAGCGCGGCCGGGCCGGCCCGGCCGCGCGACGCCCGCGAGACCGAGAAGGCGGAGATCCGCGACGAGGTCACGCAGATGCTCGCCGATTCCGTCTTCTTCCCGACCCGGGTCGAGATCCGCGGGCGGCGCGTCCGCTTCTTCGTTCCCGACCACTTCCTCGGCGGCCCCCCGAGCGCCGACTGGGGCTACGTCGTCGCCGTCTCCGGGGCGGACGTCGCCGGGCGGTACGACCTCGGCAAGCTCGCCGGCCTGAAGCGCGACGACGGCGACGAGCCGCTCTTCATCATGCGCGCCGGTGCCGGGCGGTCCTCCGACGCGTTCGGCGGGGCGGACGAGGACGACCGGAAGCCCTGCCCGCTCGTCGACATCCTCGTCCCTCCCGGGACGACGCAGGAGAAGGTCCTCGGGGACTTCGACCCGCGGGAGGGCCGGCGCGTGAGGCTCCCCGCGGTGGTCCCCTCCGCGCTCGCGCGCGGCGCCGCGAAATAGGTCCCGCCGGGCCGCTTCGCTTCAGGCGCGGGCGAGGCGGCTCTTCCTCCGGCCGTAGGCGAAGTAGATGGCGAGGCCGGCGGCGAGCCAGAGGACGAAGCGCTCCCAGGTGAGTGCCGGGAGCTTCGCCATCAGCGCGACGCACATCGCGATCCCGAGGAGCGGGACGAGCGGGACGAACGGGACCCGGAACTTCCGGGGCCGGTCGGGCTCCCGGTAGCGCAGGACGAGGATCCCGATGCAGACGAGCGCGAACGCGAAGAGCGTCCCGATGTTCGTCAGCTGGATGATCTCGTCGATGTTCGCGACCGCCGAGAACGTCGCGACGAAGACGCCCGTCAGGATCGTCCCGACGTGGGGCGTCCGGTACTTCGGGTGGACCTTTCCGAACCAGGGGCCGAGGAGCCCGTCCCGCGACATCGCCATCAGGATGCGCGGCTGGCCGAGCTGGAAGACGAGGAGGACGGCCGTCATCGAGAAGACCGCGCCGGCCGCGAGGAGCCCGGCCGCCCAGTCCTGCTTCACGAAGGCGAGCGCCGCGGCGAGCGGGTCGGCGACGCCGACGAGCTTGTGGTACGGGATCATCCCCGAGAGGACGAGGGCCGCCGCGACGTACAGGAGCGTGCAGACGAGGAGAGACCCGAGGATGCCGCGCGGCATGTCCCGTCCGGGGTCCTTGCACTCCTCGGCCGCCGTCGAGATCGCGTCGAAGCCGATATAGGCGAAGAACATCAGGGAGGCCCCGACCCAGACCCCCGAGAAGCCCCCCGGGAAGAAGGGCGTCCAGTTCGCCGGCTTCACGTAGAACGCGCCGACGGCGACGAAGAAGAGGAGCGTCGCGACCTTCAGGAAGACGATGAAGTCGTTCACGCGCGCCGATTCCTTGATCCCGCGGACGAGGAGGATCGTGATCGCCGCCGTGATGAGCGCCGCGAGGAGGTTGAAGACGATCGGGACCCCGAAGAGCTCCGGGTGGTGGAGGTGAGCCTGGTACGCGACCGCCTGCTCGGGCGAGAGCGCGCCGACGCCGCCCGAGGCCGCGGCCTTTGCCGCGAGGAGGGTCGACCGGTAGTCGGTCGCGAGAAAGGCCGGGAACTCCAGGCCGAAGCCCAGGAGGAGCTGTCGGAAGTAGGCGGCCCACGAGATCGCCACGGCGATATTCCCGACGGCGTACTCGAGGATCAGGTCCCACCCGATGATCCACGCGACGAGCTCGCCGAGGGTCGCGTAGCTGTAGGTGTAGGCCGACCCGGCGACCGGGACGAGGCTCGCGAACTCCGCGTAGCAGAGGCCGCAGAAGCCGCAGGCGAGGGCCGTCAGGAGGATCGAGACGACGATGCCGGGGCCCGCCGGGGGGAGCGAGCCGCCCCCCGAGGTCGCCGTCCCGAGCGTCGCGAAGATGCCCGCGCCGATGATCGCTCCGATCCCGAGAGCCACGAGGTCGACGGCGGTCAGCTCGCGCTTCAGCCCTTTTCCGGTGTCGGCCCCCTCGGCGACGAGCTGGTCGATCGGCTTCGTACGGAAGAGGTTCATTCGCGGCTCCTCGTCGGTTCGCGTTCGGCGCGGCGTCAGGGGGCGATCCGGGGAAGGATCTCCTGGAGCGTCCGGATCGTCTCGTACCCGTCGCCCGCGACGCCGGCCCGGTCGAGAAGGAGGGCCGGAAGGCCGGCGGAGCGCGCCCCCTCGTAGTCCTCCGTCGGAGAGTCGCCGACGTGGAGCGCCTCGTGAGCGGCGACGTCGACGGCGGCCAGCGCCGTATCGAAGATCGCGCGGGCCGGCTTGCTCGCTCCGACGAGCGCCGAGACGACGACGCCGTCGAAGTAGCGAGTCAGGTCGAGCCGGTCAAGGAGGGCGGGAAGCGTCGAATCCCAGTTGCTGACGACGACGAGCTTCAGCCCCCTCTCGCGGAGGGCCGCGAGCACCTCGAGCACCTCCGGATAGAGGACCCAGCTCTCCTGCCGGGCGAAATGGACGATCAGGTCGTCGAGAAGGCCCTCGGGGAGAAGGCCGCCGCCGAGCCGCCCCCAGACGTCCTGGACAAAATCCTGCCAGAACGCCCTCTCTCCTCCGCCCCCGCCCCAGCGCTCCTCCCCACGGGCCTGGCGCGCCGCGACGTGCGCCCACGTCGCCCGCAGGGCATCGTGCACGGCGCCGTCGCCAGCCGACAGGCCCCACCTCCGGAACGCTTCGCCGTAGACCGCCTCCACCGGCGGGTCGGCCGCGAGGAGCGTGTTGCCGGCGTCGAGGAAGACCGCCTTCGTCCGCTTCAGGGCATCACCTGCCCGCCGTCGATGACGATCGACTGGCCCGTCAGGTTCCGGGCGTCCTCCGAAGCGAGCCAGGCGACGAGGCCCGCGACCTCGTCCGGGACGAGGACCTCGCCGAGAGGGGCCATCTTCCCGGCCGCCGCGAAAGCCGCTTCCTCGTCGAGGCCCACCTCCCGGCCGAACCCCCGAATCCGCGACCGGCCCATCTCGGTGTCGACCCAGCCGGGGCAGATCGCGTTGACGGTCACCTTCCGCGGCGCCAGCTCCAGGGCGAGGGAGCGCGTCAGGCCGATGACGGCGTGCTTCGCGGCGCAGTAGCCCGCCTGCCCGGGGGCGCCGAAGCGCCCCAGCACCGACGACAGGTTCACGATCCGCCCCCCTTCCGCGAGGAACGGAAGGGCGGCCCGCAGGACGCGCCACGTGCCGGCCACGTTCACCTCCCACGACCGCTCGAAGGCCTGGTCGGAGCGCTCGTCCCCGGAGAGCGGCGTCGGCGACGTGTAGCCGGCGTTGTTGACGACGACGTCGAGGCGCCGGTCCGGCCGCGCCGCCCGCTCGACGCCCGTCGCGACCGAGGCCGCGTCCGTCACGTCGAGGAGGACCGGGACCGCCGCGCCGCCGGCCGCCGCGATCTCGGCGACGAGCGCGGCGCCGTCGGCCTCGGAGCGAACGCCGCAGGCGACGGTCGCCCCTTCCGCCGCGAGGCGGAGGGCGATCGCCCGGCCGATGCCGCGCGACGCCCCCGTCACGAGAGCCTTCTTCCCCGTCAGCCGTCCCGGTGTCTCGGGCATGGAACCTCCTGATTCGGCGGGCATTCTAGAACTCCGCCGACGTTAAGATCCGGACCGATGAAGGTCCGGATCCTCTTCTTCGCGTCCCTCCGGGACGAGCTCGGCGATTCGCGGAGCGTCGAGGCCGTCGAGGCCCTTCCCGGCGAGACGACCGTCGCCGCGCTCCGCGAGGCCGT
>JAKLER010000130.1 GCA_022711615.1 Acidobacteriota bacterium | reverse complement strand
GGGGCCCTCCTCGCGCACGCGGGCGAGCCCGCCCTCGGCCTGATCGGGATCCTCCTCGCGCTCGCTTTCGCGCTCTCCGGACCCCGAGGGACACGTCTCCGCGCGTCCGGCGCGCTCGTCGGCGGAGGCGTCTTCGCCCTCCTCGCCTCCGCCCCCTACCTCCTCGACGTCCTCCGCGCGACGGAGACCTCCGCCCGACGCCTCCGCGGCTTCTCGTGGACGGAGTTCTCGGCGGTCGGCTTCCACCCGCTCCGGCTCCTCGAGACCCCCTTCCCGTTCCTCTTCGGCGACCCGTCGCGGGTCCTCTCGGGCGCCTACTGGGGCTACGCCGCGTCGCAGGGGAACCCGCCCTACCTCGCCTCGCTCTCGTTCGGTGTCCTCCCGCTCGCCCTCGCGGCCGCGTTCGCGCTCTGCCCGCGCCGAAGTGAGGGTCGCTTCTGGCTCGGGGCCGCCGGCCTCGCGCTCTTCGTCGCGGCTCTCCCCTGGGTCCCGGGAGCGCGTGCGGCGTACGAGGCGCTCCCGTTCCTCCATTCCGTCCGTTACCCGGTCAAGGCGCTTCTCGTCGCGACGATCGCCGTCGCGGTCCTCGCCGCGCTCGCGGTCGAAAGGCTCCTCCTCGAGGAGGCGCTGCCCCGCTGGCGCTCCCGCGCCGGCCTCGTCCTCCTCGTCCTCGCCGGCTCCTTCGGCCTTGCGGCGGTTGCCTTTCGCGCACGCCCGGAGCTCCCGCGCGGGCTCCTCCTCTCCCTCTGGGACCCCGCGTGGGCCTCCGACCCCGGCGTCGTCCTCGCCCCGGTCCTCGCGCGCCTCCCGCAGCAGGCGGCCTCCTCCGCGGCGCTCCTCCTCGTCGCGGGGCTCCTCCTCGCGCGCGGGCTCGGGGACCTCCGAAGCCGCGTCCTCCTCCTCGCCGCCCTCTCCGCCGAGGGGCTCGCGCAGGCCCGTTTCCACGTCCCGCGCGCCCCCGCGGAGCTCTATGACCGCCCCGCGCCCCTCGTCGCCGCGGCGGCGCGGATCCCGGGCCGCGTCTTCGAGCGGGCCTGGAAGGACATCGACGCGGTGAGGCGCGGCCTGGCAGGTCCGCTCATTGCCGACGAGCGGCTCGGCTTCGCGCTCGCGCAGACGACGCAAGGGTGGTCGCTCGCGGGCGCGCCGCACGGCCTCCGCTATGCCTGGGACGCCGACCCCGACGGGAGCTACACCCTCCTCGACCGCTATGCCCGGGACGTCGTCCTCTCCCGCGCCTGGCCCGAACGGCTCGAGTGGCTTCGCGCGGCGGGCGTCGGCGCCGTCATCGCGAGCGACGTCCCCCCCGGCCTCGCCGGCCTCGTCCCCGTTTACGTCGAGGGCCGTTTCGGTCCGCCGGCGACTCTCTTCCGGCTCGCGGAGCCGCTGCCGGGCGTCCGCCGCCTCTCGCGGGTCCGGGGGGCTGCCTCCGTGGACGCCGCCGTCGCCGTCGTCGACGCGGCCGAGTTCGACCCGGCCACGGACGGCGTCGTCGCCGGGCGCCCTCCCGCGGGGACCGACGCCGCCGAGGCGGATCCGGCCGCCTCCGCGCGGGTCCTCGCCGAGGGTCCCGACGCTCTCGTCGTCGAGACGGACGGGACGCGTCCCGGCCTCCTCCTCCTCGACCGCTCGTTCACCCCCGCCGTCCGCGCGACGGCGAACGGGCGGAAGACGACCGTCCACGCGGTCCAGATCAACCTCGTCGGAATCGCCGTTCCCCCCGGCCCCTCCCGCGTCGAGGTCCGCCTCGCCCCCTGAGCGTTCCGGGAGCGGTGCCCCGCCGCTCCCCCCGGGGATGGTGCTCCGCGGACGGTGGTCCCCCGGGGATGGATGCCCCGTGGAGGTGCCCCCCGGGCCAGGTCTGGTGCCACTGGTCTGGTGCCAGGCGTGAAATCGTGTAGTTTTTCTGGTCTGGTGCCAGGCGTGAAATCGTGTAGTTTTCAAAAACTACACGATTTCACGCCTGGCACCCAACTTGTGGCACCCAACTTGAGGGCACCCCGGGTGAAGGCACCGAGGGCGGACGGCACCGTGGGCGGACACCGAAGGCGTTCTGGCGCCGGTTCAGCCGGCGGGCGGCGCCCCGGTGGTGACCGGCAGCGCCCTCCCCGTCACCGAGACCTGCCGCAGGGGCCGGGCGGGAAGCGTCGCCGGCTCGCCGGCGGCGGCCGCCGCCTCCGAGAGCGTCACGAAGGCGACGCCGTCGGCGGCCCAGGCCGCGAGCTGACGCGTGAAGAGGTCCGAGAACGCGCGTCCCCCCTCGATCTCCGTGTGGATCGAGTGGACCGAGACCCCGGGCGCCTCCGCGACCGAACGTCGAAGGTGCTCCACCGTTCCCTCCCGGGCCGCGCCGCGGAAAGCGGCCCAGGCCAGGAGCTCGTCGAGCGTCGGGAGCGTCGAGGGGACCTCGACGAGTCCCGAGGGCGCGCCGCTTTCGCGGAGCGGCCGAAATGGCGGGCCGCCACGCGTGTCGGAGGCGACGCGGATGCCGGCCGCCTCGTAGGCCTCGACGGAGCGCCCGCTCGCGGCCCAGCCCGGCGCGCCGGCGACACTCGCCCGGCGCCCGAGGAGGTCGGCGAAGCGGTCCGCGGCGCGCCGGAACGTGGCGAAGACCTCCTCGCGCTCCATCGTCAGCAGCCGGTCGTGCCAGTCGACGTGGTCCCAGCCGTGGATGCCGCACTCGTGCCCGGCCGCGTCGGCCTCGCGCATCCTCGTGACGGCTTCCTTCCGCCGCCCGATGTCGGGGGCGGGGAGGAGGGTCCCGTAGAGCATCGTCGCCAGGCCGTACGAGGCGCCCGGCGAGGCGCTCATCACCTTCCTCACGAAGCCGCGGCGGAAGACGCGTTTCACGGCCTTCCCGGTCGAGTCGGGCCCGAGCGAGAAGAGGAACGTGGCCCGGGCGCCGTGCCGCGCGAGGAGGTCGAGGAGACGGGGGACCCCCTCGACCGTCCCGCGCAACGTGTCGACGTCGACCTTGAGGGCGAGGCGCGAAGCCGGGACGCTACACCTCGGGTCGCAGCCGGCCGGAGAGGTAGAAGTCGAGCGTCTTCGCGAGGCCGGTCGCGAAGTCGGTCGTCGGCGTCCACCCGAGGCACTCCTTCGCCTTCCGCACCGAGGGGACGCGCGTCGTGATGTCCTGGTAGTTCGCGCCGTAGTACTCCGCCGCCGAGACCTCGACGAGCGTCGCGGCCCGCGCGAGCGGGGCGAACTTCTCGTACGTCCCGACGGCGGCGACGAGCCGCTCGGCGAGCTCCCGGATCGAGAGGTCGGCGGCGGGGTTGCCGAGGTTGAAAATCTGGCCGTCGGCGCAGCCGTTCTCGTTGACGAGGATCTTCATGAGGCCGTCGATCCCGTCCTCGATGTAGGTGAAGCAGCGCCGCTGGCGCCCCCCGTCGACGAGCTTGATCGGGACACCGTAGAGGATGTTGTGGAGGAACTGGGTCAGGACGCGGCTCGAGCCTTCCTTCGGGGCGTCGACGTCGTCCAGGTGCGGCCCGTACCAGTTGAACGGGCGGAAGAGCGTGAAGCGCAGGCCGTTCGCGTTCCCCATCGCCCAGATGACCCGGTCGAGGAGCTGCTTGGAGGCGGAGTAGATCCAGCGCTCCTTGCGGATCGGGCCGTAGACGAGGGGAGAGGCGTCCTCGTCGAAGGCGGCGTCCGGGCACATCCCGTAGACCTCCGAGGTCGACGGGAAGACGACCCGCTTGCCGTACCGGGCCGCCATCTTGACGATCCGGAGGTTCTCCTCGAAGTCGAGCTCGAAGACCGCGAGGGGGTTCTTCACGTACGTCGCCGGAGTCGCGATCGCGACGAGCGGGAGGACGACGTCGCACTTCTTGACGTGATACTCGATCCACTCGCGGTTGATCGCGATGTCCCCCTCGAGGAAGCGGAAGCGCTTCTCGCCGAGGAACTCCTCGATGCGGTCGCTCCCGACGTCGAGGCCGAACACCTGCCAGTCCGTCGTGGTGAGGATCCGCCGCGTCAGGGCGTTTCCGATGAATCCGTTGACTCCGAGGATGAGGACGCGCATCGCGCCTTTCCGGCCGCGTTCAGCCCCGGGCGAGTACCCAGGAACGGAACTCGGCCTCGTTCATGTCGGGCTGCCCCTCGGGGCGCGCCGCGAGGATCTCCACGGGACGGTCGTCGCCGCAATAGACGAGGACGGAACGCTCCGTCATGTCGATCTTGCCCGGGAAGGTGTCGTGCCCGCCGTAGCCGGAGAGGCGGGTCCTCCAGATCGTCACGCGCGGGCCGAAGGAGTCCGTGAACGCCCCGGGCCAGGGCCGCGAAACGGCGCGGACGAGGTCGTGGACCTCCTGCGCCGGCCGGAGCCAGTCGATCAGCCCGTCCTCGGGGCGCCTCGCGCCGAAGTAGGAGCCCTTCGTCAGGTCGAGCGGGATCCGGAGCGCCGTTCCCGCCTTCAGCTTCGGCCAGCTCCGGGCCAGGACCGCCACGGCCGCCTCCGAGACGCGACGCGAGACCGCGAGGGCGTCGTCGTCCGGCCCGATCGGCACCTTCTCCTGGTCGACGAGGTCGCCCGCGTCGGGCTTCTCGGTCATGTAGTGGAGAGAGGCCCCCGTGAACGGGGCCCCCTTCAGGATGGCCCAGTTCACCGGAGCCCGCCCCCGGAACGCCGGGAGGAGGGAGCCGTGCATGTTGAGCGCCCCCTTCGACGGGATCGAGAGGACGCGGGCAGGGATCATCGACCGGAAGTAGAACGAGAAGAGGAAGTCCGGGGCGGCGGCGCGCAGGGCCGCCTCGTCCGCGGCGGCGTCGATCGCGTCGACGAGCTTCACCGGCACGTTCCGGGCGCGGGCGAGCTCGGCGACCGACTCGAACCAGCGCTCCTCGCCGGGAGCGTCGGGATGGGTGTAGACGAACCGGACCGGCTCCCCGGCGTCGAGGAGCCACTTCGTGCATCGATACCCGACGTCGCTATACCCACAGACGACGATTCCGCCCATGACTTACCCCCTTCTCCAATTCGGGGGGTCCGGGGGGTGCAAGGCGAACGCACCCCCCGGGTGGCCGACGATTCCGCTCAAGGCTCCTCCTTCGCCCCGTGCACGCGCCGGACGAGGAAGCGGGGCCGGCCGCGCACCTGCTGGTAGATCCGGCCGACGTACTCGCCGACCATCCCGACGCCCGCCATGATCACCCCCATCACCATGAAGGCGAGAGCGAAAAGAGTGAAGACCCCCTCGACCTCCGACCCGATCACGAGCCGGCGAACGAGGAGGAAGGCGCCGAACCCGACCCCGAAGAGGGCCGTCACGAACCCGAGGGGGCCGAAGAGCTGGAGCGGGACGAGGGAGAAGCCCGTCATCAGGTCGAAGTTCAGCCTCACGAGGCGAAGCAGAGAGTACTTCGACTCCCCTTCCGCTCGCTCCTCGTGGGCGACGTCGATCTCCACGGATCGGCGGGCGTAGAGCTGGGCGAGCGCCGGGATGAACGTCGAGACCTCGTCCGACGCCGTCATCACGTCGACGACGTCCCGGTGGTACCCGCGGAGCATGCAGCCGTAGTCGTTCAGCCGCATCCCGGTCAGGAGGCCGGTCGTCCGGTTCACGATCCGGGAGGCGGCCTTCCGGAAGAGGCTGTCCTTCCGCTTCGAGCGGATCGTCCCGACGACGTCGAAACCCTCGTCCATCTTCCCGACGAGCTTCGGGATCTCCTCGGGGGGATTCTGAAGGTCCGCGTCGAGGGTGATCACGTACTCCCCATCCACCTCGCCGAACGCGGCCATGATCGCCATGTGCTGACCGGCGTTCCGAAGGAGCTCGACGGCCTTCACCCGGCCGGGCCGTTCGGCAACGGCGGCCTTCAGGAGCTCGAGCGAGCCGTCGCGTGAGCCGTCGTCGACGAAGACGACCTCCCACGGCCGTCCGAGCCCCTCGAGGACGGGGACCAGGCGGGGGAGGAGCCGAGGGAGGTTCGCCTCCTCGTTGTAGACGGGGACGACGACGGAGACCTTTCGCGGGACGGTCGGCGGGCTCGTCACAGGACGACGATTCTAGGGGACGTGCGGGGAGGGGTTCGAACGGGTCCCGAACCGGCCGAGAGCGCCCTCCACGGCCTCACGGACGGTTCGAGACGAGGAGGAACTTCCCGTTCGGGCTTCGAGCCAGGACGTGCGGTATCGAGAGGCCGGCCGCCGGGTCCGCGAAGTCGCGCAGGTGGCCGAAGTGGACCACGCACAGGACCCGCGCCGGACCGTGCCACTTCTTCGCGAACTCCTCGTCCGAGAGGTAGAGGCCGCGCTGCCGTGCCTCCTCCTTCCCGAAATCGAGCTCGCTCCAGGGGAGGTCCGCGACCGGCGTGAGCCGCTTCGTGTAGAAGGCCGGCCCCTGCAGGTAGTGCCCCCGCTGGAGCAGGAGGTCGTCCGGCCGGAGCTCCCGCTTCAGAGTCGCCACCAGCGGCCAGGGCGTGATCGAACGGGCGACCGGGGGAAGCGCCAGGACGAGCGCGCCGGAGAAACCGAGCCACGGCAGGACCATTCCGAGGACGAACCGCTCCGTGGAGAGCGCGCGGCGGGTCGCACGGGCGGCCGTCCGGCCCGCGAGGAGGTTCAGGAGGGCGCCGAGAGCCAGCGAGCCGACCGCGACGGCGGCCTGGACCTCCACGCCGTACCGGACCGCGAGCCCCGCTCCGAAGGCGTAGGCGGCCGCGGCTCCCGCCAGCAGGCCGAACAGGAGCCCCGCGGCCCGGCGCTCGGCGCGCAGCGTCGCGCCGCGCTGCCGCGCCCGTTCGAGGCCGAGGGCGAGGAGGACCGCGACGGCGGGCCAGATCGGGAGGAGGTACGGCACGAGCTTGGAGCGCGAGGCCGAGAAGAAGACGAGGACGAGGACCCAGAAGACCTGCAGGTACGCCTCGGCGCCCCGTTCCCTCCACTCGCCGCGGCGAAGCGAGGGGAGCGCGCCCGCGAGGCGCCCCAGGTAGGGCGTCCACGGCACGAGCCCTCCCAGCAGAACGTAAACGAAGAAGAGCGGCTTCGCGGTCCTCCGGTGCCCCGTCTCGAAGTACCTCCGGAAGTGCTCCCCCACGACGTAGAAGTCGAACCACTCGCCGTCCCTTCGGGCCATCGCCACGTGCCACGGGACGACGAGGACCAGGAACAGGAGCAGCGGCCCCGGGGAGAAGAGCTTCGGGACGATCCCCAGGCGTCTCGAGAGGAGGGCCCAGACGAGGATCGCGCCGCCCGGGAGGACCAGGCCGACGAAGCCCTTGAGCATGACGGCCGCCGCGCAGGAGAAGTGAAGGAGGTAGAGCGCGACTCGCGCGCGCGCCCGGTCCCCCGACTGCTCGTGCTCCTGGAACGCGGCGAAGGCGAACGCCGCCGAGGAGAGGGCGAGCGAGAGCGGGCCGTCGATGATGTTCACGCGCCCGAGGGCCACGACGAGGAGGGAGGTCGCCACGACGAGCCCCGCGACGAGGGCCACGCGCTCGCCGTATCGGCGCCTCGCGAAGAGGACCGTCACGAGGACCATCCCGGCGGCCGAGAGCTTCACCGGAAGGCGGGCGGACGCCTCCGACTCTCCGAAGAGAGACATCGAGGCCGCGACGGCCCAGTAATGGAGGGGCGGCTTCTCGTAATAGCGGAATCCGTTCAGCCTCGGCGCGACGAGGTCGCCCGTGGCGAGCATCTCGCGGGGGATCTCCGCGTAGCGCGCCTCGTCCGGCTCGAAGAAGGGCGTGTGCCCCGTCTCCGCGACGAGGACGGCGAGGGCGAGGAGGAGGAGCGCCCAGAGCAGGGCCCGGGACGCCGGCGCGAGCGGCTCGGACCGGAAGCGGCTCCCGCTGGTCAGGTACGCGCCCACGTCGCCCCTCCTTCGACGGTCCAGCTCCGCTCCGGGGCCCAGACGCCCGCCTCCGTCCGCGGCGAGTCGACCCGGAAACGGCAGGCCCCCCGCCAGTAGTCGTAGGGGGTGCCGTTCCGCGCGTGGACCGCGACGTCGACGAGGTAGGTCCCCGGACCCAGGTCGCAGCGCGCCAGCGTGACCCTCACCCTCGCGGCGGCGTCGAATCGGCCGGCCGCGAGGCCGTCGATCTCCGTGTTCGTGCCGTGGACGCAGACGTCCTCCGGCGTGAAGAGCCCGATGCCGAAGACGAAGTCGTCGAGCGGGCGGGCGGGCGTCGCCTCGATCTCGATCGTGACCGGCTCGCCGGTTCGGAAGGCGTAGCGTTCGAGGCCGTCGTCGTCGAGGAGCCTCACGCCGTCGATCGCGGCAGAGCGGTCGCCCCAGCGCCGCGCCCTCTCGGCGGGGGCCGGCTCGGCCTCGCCTCCGGCCGTCGCCTCCGCGCCGGCCGGCGCAGGGGCGGGGGCCGCCGACTCGGCGCGGAGCGCCTCCTGCCCGACGGCGTGCTCGGCGAGAAGGCGCGTCCCTTCCCCCGCCGCGACGTCGAGCCGGTAGGCCGCGAGCATCGCCCTCGGCTCGCCGAGCCCGGCGACCCGGCCCCCCGAGAGGTAGAGGACGCGATCGCACAGCTCCTCGACGAGGGCGAGGGAGTGCGAGACGAAGAAGATCGTCTTCCCGCGCGTCGAGAACTCCTTGATCGTGTCGAGGCAGCGCCGCGAGAACGCCTCGTCCCCGACGGCCAGGACCTCGTCGACGACGAGGACCTCCGGGTCGACGTGGACGGCGACCGCGAAGCCGAGCCTCACGTACATCCCCGACGAGTAGGTCTTCACGGGCTCGTCGATGAACTCCGAGAGGCCCGAGAACTCGACGATCGCGGGGAGCTTCTTCTCGATCTCCTTCCGCGTCAGCCCGAGCATGACCCCGTTGATCACGACGTTCTCGCGCCCCGAGATCTCGGGGTGGAAGCCGGCGCCGAGCTCGATGAGGGCCGAGACCTTGCCGTCGACGCGGAGCGTCCCGGAGGTCGGCTTGAAGAGCCCGGCGACCAGCTTGAGCAGCGTCGACTTCCCCGAGCCGTTCGCTCCGATGACGCCGAACGTCTCCCCGCGGCGGACGTCGAAGGAGACGCCGGAGAGCGCCGCGACCGTCTCCGAGGGCTCCAGCGCGCGGCCGAGGCCGCGGCCGAGGAGCGCCGACTTCAGCGTCCCGAAGGCGCGCGTGCGGCCCCAGCGCCGGTAGACCTTCGCGAGGTCGCGCGCCTCGACCGCGGATCGGGCGCGCGCGCTCAGACCGCCTCCGGGAACGAGTCGCGCAGCCGGTCGAAGAAGACGAACCCGACGGCGAACGCCGCGACGGAGATCGCCGCCGCCGCGGCCCACGTCTGGAGAGGGCTGACCCGTCCGTAGAAGAGGGCGTCATGCCAGCCGGCGAAAAGCGGTGCGAACGGGTTCAGCGCGAGGATGCGGGTCAGCTTCGTCTTCGGGAGGTCGTTCAGGGTGTAGAGGATCGGTGTCGCGAAGAAGAGCACGGAGAGCACCGTCTGGAGGAGGTCCCGCACGTCCCGGAAGTGGACCGTGAGCGCGGCCAGGAAGAGCCCGATCCCGAGCAGGAGGATCGCCTGAAGGACGAGGAGAGGGACCACCTGGAGGAGCGCCCATCCGAGCGGGACCTTCGCGCCGAAAGCTCCCAGCGCCCCGGCGACGAGGGCCGCCAGGAGGACCGGGAGCGCGAGGAGGAAGTGGACTCCCTGCGCGAGGACCGCCACCGCCGGAAGGACCTCGGCCGGGAAGAGGATCTTGCGCAGGAGCGCGCCGTGCGTCAGGAGCGACGAGGCCGCGTCGGTGATGGCCGAGGAGAGCCAGTTCCAGGGCAGGAGGCCGCAGAAGAGGAAGAGGGCGTAGGGGGAGGTCGAGGGGCTGCGGTTCGGGAGGAGGAGCTGGAAGACGAGCGTGTAGACCGCCAGCATCAGGAGGGGGTTGAGGAGCGACCAGAAGAAGCCGAGAACGCTCCCGCGATAGCGAGCCTTGACCTCGCGCGTCACGAGGACGCCGACGAGCGCCCGATGGCGCCAGAGGTCTCGGAGCCGCTCCATTCCGACCGCCGATGATACGCGGCGCCGCGCGGGCCTCCCCATCTCCGCGCACCGGATCGCCGTAGAGTCGGCGCATGGGCGCGCGCGTCGACGTCGTGGAGGTCCGAAAGTCGTGGGGAGAAGGCGGCAGCGGGGGCGACGGAACCGTCGCCGAGGCGCTCGCGGGAGTCTCGTTCGTCCTCGAGCCCGGGGAGCTCGTCGCCCTCCTCGGACCGTCGGGGTGCGGCAAGTCGACGCTCCTCCACCTCCTCGGCGGCCTCGACCGGCCGACTTCGGGGCAGGTGACGGTGAACGGCCACGACCTCGCGCGCCTCTCCGAGGCGGACCTCGACCTCTACCGCCGGCGGACGGCCGCCACCGTCTTCCAGCTCTTCAACCTCCTCCCGACGATGACGGCTCTCGAGAACGTCGCCCTGCCGCTGCTCCTCGACGGGGTCCCGGCCTCCGAAGCCGACGGACGCGCCGAGAGGCTCCTCGGGGAGGTCGGGCTCGCGGCCAAGTCGGGCTCCTTCCCGTGGCAGCTCTCGGGCGGCCAGATGCAGAGGGTCGCCGTCGCGCGTGCCCTCGTCGCCTCGCCGGCGCTCCTCCTCGCGGACGAGCCGACCGGGAGCCTCGACTCGCGAAGCGGCGCGCAGGTCCTCGACCTGATCGCGGAGCTCGCGTCGGCCCGGGGCGTGACGGTCCTCCTCGCGACGCACTCGGAGCCCGCAGCCGGGCGCGCGCGGCGCGTCCTGCGCCTCCGCGACGGCCTGCTCGAGCGGTGAGCCGGACCCGGCCGCTCCTCGCCCCGCTTCTCCTCCGGCCGCTCCGGGAGGACCGCGGGCGATTCGCGCGGACCGTCGCCGGAATCGCCGTCGGCGTCGCCACGATGGCCGCGATCCTCCTCGCGAACGCCTCGGTCCTCTCGTCCTTCACGGAGACGGTCGACTTCGTGGCCGGGAAGGCCGGGCTGACCGTCCTCGCCGACGGACCGGGGATTCCGGAGGAGACGCTCGAGCGGCTCGCGTGGCTCCGGATGAAGGGGGTCGCGATCGTCCCGGCGGTCTCGGCGACGGTCGCCCTCGCTGGAGGCGAGGGCGACGTCCTCGAGCTCCTCGGCATCGACCCGGTCTCCGACCCTTCCGTCCGGGACTACCGCTTCGTCGCCGGGACGGCGGGCGGGACGTCGCTCGAGAAGCTGTTCG
>JAKLER010000013.1 GCA_022711615.1 Acidobacteriota bacterium | reverse complement strand
TCGCGGCGGCGAACGTCGGCGTCCTCCTCGGCCCTCCCGTCTCCGGCCTCCTGACCGAGAGCCTCGGCCCGCGCAGCCCCTTCCTCCTCGCCGGCGCGATCGTCCTTGCCGACGCGGTGGCGCGGATCCTCTTCCTCGGCGACGACGAAGCGCCCCGGGGAGAGCGTGTCGGCCTGCGCGGGCTGCTCGCGGACGGAACCGTCCGGACGCTGGCCGGGGCGATGGCCCTCGGCGCGGCGCTCTGGGCGATCCTCGAGTCGACCCTCCCCCTCCATCTCGACGCCGTGCTCCGGGCGGGGCCGAAGGAGATCGGGATCCTCTTCGCCGTCGCCGCGCTCACGCACACGGTCACCTCCCCGGTCCTGGGCCGCCTCTCCGACAGGGTCGGGCGGAAGAAGGTCCTCGTCGTCGGCTACGTCCTCGCCGCGTTCCTCGTTCCGGTGCCGGCCTTCCTCGCCTCGAAGGGAGCGGTCGGCCTCTCGATGGCCGCGCTCGGCGTCACGAGCTCGTTCGTCCTGAGCCCCGTCAGCCCCGGCCTCGCCGACGCCGTCGAACGGATGGGGAGCCGCTCCTTCGGCGGCGTCTTCTCCCTCGTGAACATCGCGTACGCCGTCGGGATGATGGGCGGGCCGCTGGTCGGGAGCGCCCTCGTCGAAGCCGCCGGGATCCGCGGGGCGCTCGTGGCGACCGCTGCGCTCTTCGCGCTCTACCTCGTGCCGCTCGCCCGGATGGGGACGTCGCATCGCCCGTCCTCCGCCCCTGCGACAATCCCGGCACCGTGAAGCCCGCGCTCCCCGAGCTGACGCTCGCCGTCGAGGCGGCCGCCGTCGTGGTGATGACGGTCTCCGGGATGATCACGGCCGCCCGCGCGCGGATGGACCTGATCGGGACGTTCACGCTCGCGCTCGTCACCGCGTTCGGTGGCGGGACGCTCCGCGACCTGATCCTCGAGAGGAGGCCCCTCTTCTGGGTGGCGAACGAGGGGTACGTCTTCGGGACGCTGCTCCTCTGCCTCGCCTTCGTCTACAGCCGGCGGGCCTACGCCACCGCCGCGGCGCTCGACCGGAAGGCCGTCTTCGTCGACGCCCTCGGCCTCGCCCTCTTCTCCCTGACGGGGGTCCGCTACGCCCTCGAGGCGGGTCTCCCCCCGCTCCCCGCGTCGCTCCTCGGCGTCGTCACCGGGACGTTCGGCGGCGTCCTGCGCGACGTCCTCGTCCGCGAGATCCCGGCCATCTTCCGGCCGGGCGCCCTCTACGCCGCCTCGTCGTTCGTCGGCTGCTGGGTCGTCCTTTCGGGGCCGTGGCTCGAGGTGAAGCAGTCGTTCGCCGACGCCGCGGGGTTCGCCACGATCGTCCTCCTCCGGATGGCCTCGGTCCACCTCGGCCTGCGCCTTCCCGACCCGCACTGGGTCGGGAAGGCGGGCGACGGACCCGACGGGCCTACTTCGTGACCTTCGCCTCCTCGACGAGGAGGCTGTAGGTGTAGCCCGACCCGAAGTCGCGGTCGACGGCGACGATCCCCTTCGCGAGGACGACGTCGCCCATCGACACGGCATCCTGCGTCGTCACGGTCAGGTCGTGGTTCTTCCCTTCGGCGGTCCCGGAGCCGTCGCGAAGGTGGAACCAGTTCTTCCCCATGATCCCCAGGTTCACCTTGACGACCTTCCCGCGCACCGCGACCGGCTTCCCTGCGAGGGCGGCGCGCTGTGCGAAGAGCTCCGCGATCGTGCGTCCTTCCGCCCCCTCGGCCCTGGCGACGGAGATCTTCTCGTCCCCCTGGGGACCGGCCGCGGCCGCGGCGTGCGCCGCGGCCATCTCGGGCGGAACGGAGCCGGCCGCTCCGGGCATGCCGGACGCGGGCGCCGCCGCACCGGGACCGAGCGTCCCGAAGACGATCCGCTCGAACGTGCGGTTCAGCGTCTTGCTCTCGAAGCCGTCCATCGTCATCGGCTGGAGGACGGTGACCTCGTCGCCGACGGCCACCTTCGCCTCGTTCACGGCGGCCCAGGTCTCGCCTTCGGCCGTCTTCAGCTTCAGGTAGGTGTAACCCGCGGCGTCCATCGTCTCCAGGACGGTGCCGCGGAGCGAGGGGACCTCCGTTCCGGCCGCGCCGCCGCCGTGCGCGCCGACGAGGTCGGCTCCGGCAGCGGCCGCGGGGGCCGGCGGCGCCTCCTCGCGGCTGCAGCCGCCGGCGAGGAGCGCGGCGAGGAGGATCGGGGCGACGGTCGCGGTACGGAGGGGGATCGCCTTCATGGGCGCGGATGGTACCGCCAGAGGGCGCCCGCGGGGCCGGGGCCTCCCGGGGAGGCCGGGGTATAGTGGGCTCTGCGGCGCAGGCCCTGATGAAACGGCATCATGGCGCTTCGCGCCCGACAGGCAGAGACTCCAGCGACTTTTTCGGGGCCGCGAGGCGGCCCGTGGAGGGTTCCGAGATGCCTACGAGAGACCTCACGCTCGCGATGGTCGGCTCGGGCGGCGACGGCGTCGTGACCATGGGCGACATGATGGCCCAGGCCGGCGCACGAGACGGCCTGAACGTCATCAAGGTGGAGGCCTACGGGCCGCAGATCCGGGGAGGCGAGTCTTCCTGCACGCTCCGGATGTCGGCCGATCCGATCTCCGCCCAGGGCGACGCGGTCGACGTGCTCGTCGTCTTCAACTGGGCCGACTTCACCCGGTTCAAGGGCGAGGTCGTCCCGAAGGCCGACGCGGTCATCCTCTACGAGGCCAGCGACCCGACGCCGCTCGAGGACGTGAAGATCCCGACGGCGACGAACGCGGCGTGGATCCCCGTGCCGTTCGTCGAGCTCGCGACGAAGGCGACCGGGACGAAGGCCGCGAAGAACATCGTCACGCTCGGCATCCTCGCCGAGCTCTTCGGCATCCCGCAGGAGTCGGTGCGCAAGGCGGTCGAGTTCAAGTTCGGGAAGAAGAAGGCGGGCGTCCTCGAGGCGAACCTCAAGGGCTTCGCCGCCGGGCGCGAGTTCGCCGGGACGATCGGGGTCGACGTCTCTGCGCGGAAGCTGGAGTACTCGATCTCCGCGCCCAAGCTCGTCATGACGGGGAACGAGGCCTGCGCCGTCGCGGCGCTCCACGCGGGCTGCCGCTTCTTCGCCGGCTACCCGATCACCCCCTCCTCCGAGGTCCTCCACTTCCTCTCCGAGTGGCTCCCCCGCTCCGGCGGCCGGATCGTCCAGACCGAGGACGAGCTGTCCGCGCTCGGCGCGATCATCGGAGGCTCCTTCGCCGGCGTGAAGTCGATGACCTCCACGTCCGGGCCCGGCCTCTCCCTCATGGCCGAGATGCTCGGGCTCGCCTCGATGGCCGAGATCCCGGTCGTCATCCTCGACGTGCAGCGCGGCGGCCCCTCGACGGGCCTGCCGACGAAGTCGGAGCAGTCGGACCTCTACATGGCCGTCTTCGGATCTCACGGCGACGCGCCGCGCATCGTCCTCGCGCCGACCGACGTGGAGGACTGCTTCCACGCGACGGTCGACGCCTTCAACATCGCCGAGGAGACACAGCTTCCGGTCATCGTCCTCTCGGACCAGGCGATCGGGCAGAGCCGGCAGACCGTCGAGAAGGCGAACCTCGTCCACGAGGTCATCGACCGCCGGACCCCGACGGCCGAGGAGCTCGCCGACTACAAGCGCTACGCCCAGACCCCGACGGGCGTCTCCCCGATGAGCGTCCCCGGGACGAAGGGCGGGATGTACCAGACGAACGGCCTCGAGCACGACGAGACCGCCCGGCCCGCCTCCTCGCACGTCATGCACGAGAAGATGAGCCGGAAGCGGTTCAAGAAGCTCGACTTCGTCGAGGAGAAGTACCCGCTCTACGTCCACCTCGGCCCCGAGAAGGCCGACGTCGGAATCGTCTGCTGGGGCTCCTCGAAGGGCCCCGTCGAGGAAGCGATGAAGGAGCTCGCGGCGAACGGGGTGAGCGTCTCCGCGTTCGTCCCGAGGATCATCATGCCGTTCCCGAAGAAGGCCTTCCTCCAGTACGCGGCGAGCGTGAAGACTCTCGTGTTCCTCGAGGTGAACTTCGTCGGGCAGCTCTACAACTACCTCCGGACCCTCGTCGACCTTCCGGCCGGGACGCGCGTCTTCACGCGGTCGGGCGGGATGAACCTCTCCGTGACCGAGGTGAAGGGCCGCATCGAGAGCGTCCTCTCCGAACCCGGCGTCCGCGAGGAGGTGACCGCGTGAGCAGCGTCGTCGAGACCCCCGCCCCGCCCCGCTTCCAGCCGGGCGACTACAAGAGCGACCTCAAGCCCGTCTGGTGCGCCGGGTGCGGCGACTTCGGCGTCGTCTCCGCGATGTACCGCGCGATGGCGGAGCTGCAGCTGGAGCCCTGGAACACCGTCGTCGTCTCCGGCATCGGCTGCTCCTCGCGGCTGCCCGGCTACGTCGAGGCCTACGGCTTCAACAGCGTCCACGGCCGTGCCCTCCCGATCGCAACGGGCATCAAGGTCGCCCGCCCCGAGCTGAACGTCGTGGCGGTCGGCGGCGACGGAGACGGCCTGGCCATCGGCGGCAACCACTTCCTCCATGCCTCCCGCCGGAACCTCGACGTCTTCTACGTCCTGATGGACAACGAGATCTACGGGCTCACGAAGGGGCAGGCGGCTCCCACGACGCCCTCGGGCGACAAGACGAAGTCGACCTTCTTCGGGAACCCCGAGCCGAGCGTCGACCCGTGCGAGCTCGCGATCTCCTTCGGGGCGACCTGGGTCGCCCGCGGCTTCTCGGGCGACATGAAGGGTCTCGTCGACCTCATGGTCGCCGGCATGAGCCATCGCGGCTTCGCGTTCCTGAACGTGATGTCCCCCTGCGTCACCTGGCGCGGGGACGACCAGTTCAAGGTGATGAAGGCGAAGCTCCGGAGCCTTCCCGAGGGGTACGACCGTAGCAGCCGGGCCGCCGCCTTCGCCTACACGCGCGAGACGGAGACTCTCACGACGGGCGTCCTCTACGAGGCGCACGAGCCCTCGCTCCTCGACCGGCTCGAGGCGCAGAGGACGAAGGCGATGGAAGGTCACGAAGGGCTGACGACCGAGAAGGTCCTGAAGGTGTTCTTCCCGCCGTTCTGAGCGCTCCCCGCGCTCGGCGGAGCCGGCGCGCGGAGACCGACGATCCCGGCGAAGAGCCCGGGCCGAATGGCCCGGGCTCTTTCTCTACCTGCTCCGCATTGGAGGGCGCGGGAAGGTTCGTGGCGAGCCTCCCCGATCCGTCCTCACCTCACCTCGGCTCGATGCGCCTGGGCTCCCGCGGCGGCACGGGGAGCTCCGGAGCCGGCGCCGGCGCAGCCGAGGTCACGACCGTCGCCTCGAGCCCATCGGGGCCGACGAGCTCGACCCGGAAGCGGCCGCCGCCCCAGGCGAAGAGCTCGTGACGCGCCTCCTCGCCCTCGGCGAGGACGAGGCGTCTCTCGACGGCGACCGCACCGGACGTGTCGACGAGGCGGAGGAACGCGACCGCATCCCCCGCTCCCGAGAGCCGGCGAAGGAGGAGCGTCGTCCCCCGGGCGACGTCGACCTCGTCGAGCGCGAGACGGCCGTCGGGCTGGCGGTCGAGCCTCCGGACGAACGAGCCCGCCGCCGTCCGCACGGCCGAAGCCGGCAGGACGTTCACCGTCGTCGACTTCGTCGAGGTGCCGGAGCCGTTCGTCGCGACGAGGACGATCACCCGCGGCCCTGCCGACGGGAACGTGACCGTCGGCGACTGGACCGTGGTCGCCGGCATTCCGTCGCCCGGGAACCAGAGCCAGCTCGTCGCCTGCGGCGAGGAGGTGTCGGTGAACGTGGCCGGCTGGCCGGCGACGACCGACGACGGAACGGCGAAGCTCGCCTGCGGCGGCGCGAGCGAATAGACGGGGCTGGACGCCTCCGCCCCCGGCCCCTTCTCGGGGTCGCAGGCGAACGCGCGCACGAAGAGCTGGACCGGGTCGACCGCGCCTCGCGGCGGTGCGGCCGCGAAGGTCCCGGCGGCGGAGGTCCAGGCCCCTCCATTGATCCGCCAGTCGTAGCGGGTCGCCGGGTTGCCCGAGGCCGGCGGCGCCCAGGAGAGGTCGAGGAAATCGGTGGCCGTAACCGGTCCCTCGGGATTTCCGGCAGGCCGGATCGCGGGCGAGCCGGGAGCCGCGGGCGCGCCACAGACGGAGATCGTCGCCGTCGTCGCCTGCGGCGTCGCGCCGTTCGGCACCCAGGTGAAGGTGATCGTCGAGGGGCCGGGCTCCGCGCCGGCGCCTGCGAGGAACGTGAAGAGGGCCGGTGCGAAGTCCGGCGGGGAAACCAGCGCCGAGCTCGGCGTGACGACGACGCCCGGCGGAAGGCCCGACGGCGTGATCGTGACGTCGGTCGACGGCGGACAGCTTCCCGGCGCCAGGGACGCCGTGATCGTCCCGGCGGCGCCACCGGCGTTCAGGACGAGATTCGACGGGGCGACGGAGGGGGCGAAATCGGGCGGGAGAACGCGGGCCACGACCGTCGTCGTCGCCTCCACTCCATTGGGATCGGCGACTTTCACGGTCACCGCGCGGTCGCCTGCCGCGAGGCCCGCCGCGGCGCGGAGCGTGAAGGAGAGGACGCGCGCCGGCGGCACGCTCGGGACCTCGAGCGTCGCCGGGGTCGCCGTGATCCCGGCCGGGAGCCCTGGGAAGGTCACGGTCGGCGTCCCCGTGTAGCCGTCGAGGCCGTTGACCGTCAGCGTGTTCGGCGCCTCGCCGCCGCCCGCGCAGAGCTCCATCGTCGGCCGCTCGGCGACGATCGCGAGGCGCCCCGGGCGCTGGACCGTGATCGGGAACGGAAGGCTCTTCGCCGCGCCGCCCGAGGGCTCGAACGCGAACGTCGCCGTGGCCGCGCCGGCCGGGGCCGCGGACGCCGCCACGAACGTGAACTCGACGGGAGGATAGGTGGGGCCGAAAAGGACCGCCGATCCCGGCGTCACGGTGACGCCGGCCGGGAGCCCCGAGGGCGTCACGAGGATCGTCTCCGCGGTCGTCGGGCAGGCCGAAGGGGCGAGCGACACGACGGCCTTCCCGGTCCCGCCCCCGGCGGTCAGCGTCAGGGCCGCGGGCGCGAGGACCGGCGTGAAGCCGGGCACCGCGACGTTTACGGCGAACGTCGCGACGGCGGCGACGCCGAACGGGCTGGCCACCCGGACGACGACGACCTTCTGCCCTGGCGTGGCGTCCGGCCGGGCCGAAACGGCGAACGAAACCGTCTGCGCCGGAGGCAGGGCTTCGACGGGAATCGAGAGCGGGGTGACGACCAGCTCGGCGGGCAGGAGCGGGAACGTCACCTCCGCGCTCCCTTCGAATCCCTCGGCGGGGGTGACCGCCGCCGTGTTCTCGACGGCGGGGCCGCCCGGGCAGACGTCGATCGAGGGCGACGCGAGCGAGAGCTCGAGGCGTCCCGGGGGAGCCACGACGAGCTCGAACGAGGCGGTCCCGGCGCTCGCCGGGCTCGTGCCGACGGTCACGACGTAGCTCCCGGGCGGAGTCGCCGCGCTCGTCGCGACGGAGAACGGAACGGACACCGTCGGGATCTGGAAGACGGAGAACGAGACCGGCGAGGGCACCGGGGTCGCGCCCGGAGGGAGACCAGTGAAGACGAGCTGCTGCGGGCCGGTCGGCACCGGAGGCCCGAAGGCGACGGTCGCCGTCAGCCCCGGCGTCGTGCCGCCGGGGAGGACGGTCGTCGTGCTCGGCGCGACCGCGATGGAGCTCCCCGGCGCGACGAGAAGCTCGAACGTATCGGTCCCCGTCGCCGTCGGCGTCGTTCCGACGGTGACCGTGTAGCTGCCGGGAGTCGTCGCCGGGCTCGTCGCGATGCCGAATCCGACGACCGCGCTCGTCCCCGAAACCGTGAACGTGACGGGCGAAGGGACGGGCGTCGCACCCGCCGGCAGGCCGGAGAACGTGAGCTGCTGTGGGCCCGTCGGCGTGAAATCGGGGTAGGAAACGGTCGCCGTGAGCCCCGTGACCGTGTTTCCCGCCCCGACGAGGACGGAGGCCGGGGCGACGGAGAACGGCAGGATCTCGTAGTTCATCAGACCGGTGGCCCCGGTCGTCGCGACGCTCGCCTCGAAGGGTCCCGGATACGCGTTGGCCGACGCGACGAGCTGGAACGAGACCGTCGTCGGCCCCCCCGCCACGGGCGTGAACGTGACCGGCGATGGGCTGGTCACGGCGCCGGAGAGTCCGCTGCCGCCGTTGAAGAGCAGCGTCTGCGAGCCCCCCGGCGGCGTTCCGACGTACTGGATGGTCGCCGTGACGAGCTGCGAGCTCTCCCCGACCCGGACCTGGACCGGGTCCGGCGTGAAGGCGATCGTCCCGGCTGCCGCCTGACCCAAGATCGGCCGCCCGTACAGGAGAGCAAGGATGCAGAGGAAAGAACCGCGGAGAGCCGCTCTCTGCGACATCGTCGCTCCTTTCGCCTCCGGCATCCTCGCGGATGCTCCGGGCGTCTCGAATCCAGGGGCCGGTGGCACCTACTCTAGCAGCTACGGAGTGGACGGGAACCCCTCCACGCGGTTTATTCTCGTGACGGATGGCACGCACCCGTCGCGGGGCCCGAGCCCTCTCGCCCCTCCTGGCCGTCGTTCTCTTCGCCTCGGGCTGCTCCGTCCGAAAGGTGGCCGTCCATTCGCTCGCCAACGCCCTCGCGGCCGGCGGCGACAGCTACGCGACGGACGACGATCCCGAGCTCGTCGCTGCCGCGATCCCCTTCGGCCTGAAGACGATGGAGGCTCTCCTCGCCGAGACGCCGAAGCACGACGGGCTCCTTCTCGCGGCCTCGAGCGGATTCACGCAGTACGCCTTCGCGTTCGTCCAGGCCGAGGCCGACTTCGTCGAGGAGAAGGACCTCGCCCGGGCGACGGCGCTCCGCGCCCGCTCCCGGAGGCTCTACGCCCGTGCGCTCCGCTATGGCCTCCGGGGCCTCGAAGCCCGCCACCCCGGTTTCGAGGCGGGCCTTCGCGACGAGGCCCGGCGCGCCGCAACGCTCGCCGCGGCGACGAAGAGCGACGTCCCCCTCCTCTACTGGACGGGGGCCGCCTGGGGCGCGGCGATCTCCCTCTCGAAAGAAGACGCCGAGCTGACGGCGGACCAGGGGCTCGCCGAGGCGCTCGAGCGCCGCGCGCTCGAGCTCGACGAGGCGTTCGGCAGAGGATCGGTCCACGACTTCTTCATCTCGTTCGAGGGGGGCCGCCCCGCCGCAGCCGGAGGCTCCGCCGAGCGCGCGCGCAGGCACCTCGAGCGCGCGATCGCCCTTTCCGACGGGAAGCGCGCCGCTCCGTACGTCTCCTTCGCCGAGTCCGTCTCCGTCGGGGCGCAGAACCGCACCGAGTTCGAGGAGCTCCTGAAGAAGGCGCTCGCGATCGACCCCGACTCCGTCCCCGAGCTTCGGCTCGCCAACACCGTCTCGCAGCGCCGGGCCGCCTGGCTCCTCGCGCGCGCCGACGAGCTCTTCCTGGAGTAGACCGAAATGACAGCTCGACGCCCGCAGACCGCCCGCCGGCGGCTCCTCCTCACCGCGCTCGCCCTCCTCCTCGCGGCCTCGTTCCCGGCCCGCGCGCAGGTCCTCGTGAAGATGGCGACGCTCGCTCCCGACGGCTCCAGCTACCACCTCATCCTCAAGGAGATGGCCGAGAGGTGGAAGACGGCGACGCAGGGGCGCGTCACCGTCCGCCTCTACCCCGGGAGCGTCGCGGGCGACGACGCGGACGTCGTCCGGAAGATGCGCCTCGGAAGCCTGAACGCCGGCCTCCTGACGAGCTCCGGCGTCTCGGCGATCGACCCGTCCGTGATGGCGCTGCAGGTGCCGATGCTCTACGCCTCCTACGACGAGGTGGACCACGTCCTCGCCGTCTACGGCCCGAAGCTCGAGGCATCGATCGCCGCGAAGGGGTTCGTCGTCCTGAACTGGGCCGACGCCGGCTGGGTTCGCTTCTTCACGAAGTCGCCGGTCCGGACGCCCTCGGACCTGAAACCGCTGAAGCTCTTCGCCTGGGGGAACGACACGGACGCCCTCGAGATCTGGAAGGGGGCCGGCTTCAACCCGGTGCCGCTCCCGTCGACGGAGATCTCGACCGCGCTCCAGACCGGCCTCGTCTCCGCCCTGCCGACGACGCCGACGGCGGCCGTCCTCCTCCAGTGGTACCAGCACGCGAAGAACCTGACCGACGTGAGGTGGGCGCTCCTCCTCGGGGCGACCGTGGTCAACAAGGCGACGTGGGACAAGGTCTCTCCGGAGGACCAGAAGGCGCTCCGCGCAGCCGCCGCCGAGGCGGGAGCGCGCCTCCGGGCCGAGAGCCGCGCGGCCGAGGCGCGCGACATCGCGGCGATGCAGAAGCGCGGCCTGAACGTGATCGCGATCGACGCGAAGACGGAGGCGCTCTGGCGGACCGCGGCCGAAGCGGCCTACCCGAAGGTCCGCGGGAAGATCGTCCCCGAGGCGGCCTTCGACGAGGCGCGGAAGATCCTGGCCGACTTCCGGGCGAAGCAGGCCGCGGCGCCGAAGAAGTGAAGGCCGGCGCGCTCCTCGGGAAGGCGGAGCAGGCGCTTCTCGTCGCCGCGCTCGCGGTCGCCACCGTTCTCCCGCTCGTCGACGCGTTCGGCCGCCCGCTCGGCGGCTTCCACGTCCCGGGCTCCGGGTCGATCCTCCAGCTCGTCACGCTCTGGATCGCCTTCGTCGGCGGCCTCCTCGCGACGCGCGAAGGGACGCACCTGACGCTCTCGACGGCCGAGCTGCTCGGGAGCGGCCGGGCCCGGCGGCTCGCGCGGAACTTCGCCTTCTCGGTCGCCGCGGCCGTCTGCGCCGTCCTCTCCTGGGCGAGCGTCGGCCTCGTGCGGGCCGACCGCGAACAGGCGAAGGTCCTCTCGTTCGGCCTCCCCGAGTGGATCGCCGAGCTCGTCATGCCGGCGGCCCTCCTCCTGATGGCCGTCCGCTTCGCCTGGAAGGCCTCGGACGGGGCTCCGGGCCGCGCCGCGGCCCTCGCGGTGCTCGCCTCCCCGTTCCTTCTCTCCCTCGTCCCCGAGGCGAACGCGCCGAAGCTCGTCCTCCCGCTCGCGGGGGTCATCCTCCTCGCGGCGCTCCTCGGAGCCCCCGTCTTCGTCGCGATGGGAGGGCTCGCCTGTCTCCTCTTCTGGAAGGACGCCGTCCCCGTCGCCGCCGTGTCGGCCGAGGTCTACCGGCTCGTCGCCTCGCCGACGCTCCCGGCGATCCCTCTCCTGACGGCCGCGGGCTACATTCTGGCGGAGGGGGGCGCGTCGGCGCGCCTCGTCCGCTTCTTCCGCGCGCTCTTCGGCTGGATGCCGGGCGGCATCGCCGTGATGGTCGCGGCGGTCTGCGCCCTCTTCACGACGTTCACAGGCGGCTCGGGCGTCACGATCATCGCCCTCGGCGGCCTCGTCTACCCGATCCTCCGCGACGACGGCTACCCGGAGGGCTTCTCGCTCGGGCTCGTGACGGCCGCGGGGAGCCTCGGCCTCCTCTTCCCGCCGTCGCTCCCCGTCATCCTCTACAGCGTCGTCGCCTCGGTCCCGGCCGACTCGCTCTACCTCGCCGGCCTCGTCCCGGGACTCCTCCTCGTCGTCCTGACGGCGGCCTGGGGGATCCGGCAGGGGCTGAAGCTCGAAGCGGAGGGCCGGTCGAGGCCGAGGTTCGCGCTGCGCGAGCTGGGCGCCTCCTTCTGGGAGGCGAAGTGGGAGCTCGCGCTGCCGGTCCTCGTCGTCGTCCTCTTCGCCAGCGGCTTCGCCTCGATGGTCGAGGCCTCCGCCGCCGCCTGCGCCTACGCGGCGGTCGTCGAGTGCCTCGTCACGCGCGACATCCACCCGTTCCGGCAGCTCCCAGGCGTCCTCGTGAAGGCCGGAGCGCTCATGGGCGCGGTCCTGATCCTCCTCTCGATCGCGATGGGCCTGACGAGCTGGCTCGTCGACGCCATGGTTCCGACGGCGCTCCTCGAGTGGGTGAAGGGGCACGTCTCCTCGCCGCTCGTCTTCCTCCTCGTCCTGAACGGGATCCTGCTCGTCCTGGGAAGCGTCCTCGAGATCTACTCGGCGATCGTCATCCTCGCGCCGCTCGTCGCGCCGATGGGGGCGGCGTTCGGGATCGACCCGATCCACCTCGGGGTGATCTTCCTCGCGAACCTCGAGCTCGGCTTCCTCTTCCCGCCCGTCGGGCTGAACCTCTTCCTCTCCTCCTCCCGCTTCGGCATCCCGCTCCCGAAGCTCTACCGCCACGCCGTGCCGTATCTCCTGATCCTCGGTGCGGGCGTCCTCCTCATCACCTACGTCCCGGCGATGTCGACCGGGATCCTCTCGCTCCTCGGGAAGAGGTAGACGAAACGGCCCGCGCCGGAGGCGCGGGCCGCTCGGGCGGCGCGGAGGTGGCCCTGCGCTCCGGGCGCGGCGCGGCGTCTCAGCGCGGGTAGGGCTGCTGCTGCTGAGGCGTCTGCGAGATCACGCCCCATTCCAGGAGCCGCCTCTTCGCGTAGTCGGCCTGCTCTCCGGTCGCGCCGCTCTGGAGGATGAGCTTGTACTTCTCGGCCGCCTGGCCGCGGTCGCCGAGCGCCTCGAGGCTCCGGCCGAGGTAGTAGGTCGTCACGAGCTGGGCGCCGACGGACTTCTCCGCCGTCTCGAGCTCGGAGATCGCATCGCGCCAGTCGGAGAGCCGGTAGGCCGCGAGCCCTCCGGCGAGCCGCCCGTGGAACAGCGCCGGGTCGCGCCGGGCCGCCTCCCGTGCCGACTCCCGCGCGGAGCGCAGCTCGTTCGCCTCGACGAGGGCGATCGCCTTGAGGGCGGGAAGGATCGCCTGTCGCGGCGCGAGGCGGGAAGCCTCGTCGAACCTCGCCGCCGCGCCGCGGGCATCCTTCTTCGCGAGGAGCTTCTCGCCCTCGTCCATCAGCTTGAACGCGGGCGCCTCCGCCTTCAGAGCCCGGGTCGAGGCGTTGAACGCCTCGGCCCGAGCGGGCCGGCCGAGCTGCTCCGGGTACTTCTCCGCGGAGCGCCGGCGGGCCGTCTCGATCCGCTCCGAGGTCAGCGGGTGGCTCTGGAACATCGCCTCGAGCTTCGACGGCTCCTTGTCGTGCCCCGCCTTCAGGATCTCCATCGACTCGACGAACCCCTTCGGGTTGTAGCCGGCGCGCGCCATGTACTCCATCCCGAGCTCGTCGCTCTGGCGCTCGTGGTCTCGCGAATACCGAAGGAGGACGAGCTGCCCGCCGATGCCGGCCGCCGCCATGATGAGCGGCGCGCCGCGCACCTCCTCCGCCTCCAGGATCATCCCGCCGATGCCGAGGAGCCCTCCGATCAGCATCTGCTTCGTGTATTGCTGCGCGCCGTGACGCGCCGTCACGTGCCCGACCTCGTGCCCGACGACGCCCGCCAGCTGGTCCTCGGTCGTCATCCGGGAGAGGAGCCCGCGCGTGATGCAGATCTTCCCGCCCGGCAGGGCGAACGCGTTGTCGTAGTTCGCGTTGACGACCGTGAACTCGTATTCGAGCGCCGGACGGTGCGAGACCTTCGCGAGGCCCTGCCCGACGCCGTCGAGGAACTTCTGGAGTCCCGGGTCGTTGACCGGACCGTACGACTCCTGGATGAGCGGCCCGTACGCCTGGGCGCCGAGGGCCTTCTCCTCCTCCTCCCCCAGGAGGGAGAGCTGCGACTTCCCTGTGACGGGGTTCGTGACGCAGGCCACCCCGAAGGCGGCCGCGACGAGAGCGGCGGCGATACGGCGCGCGAGGACGTTCTTCATGTCCGGATCTTGCCCCTTCCGCGGCGAATCGTGAAGGGGCCGGGCAGCCGCGCGTGCCCGCCGGAAAGGCGGAGGGCCGCACGCGCTCACGGCGCGCGCGGCCCTCCGGGAGGACGCGTCAGCCCTTCGACGCCCGGGCGCGCGCGGCCTGCTGCGCCTGGATCGCCGTGAGGTTGATCGTGAAGACGATGTCCTCGACGAGGCACCCGCGGGAGAGGTCGTTCACCGGCTTGGCGAGCCCCTGGAGCATCGGCCCGATCGAGACGACGTTCGCCGAGCGCTGGACCGCCTTGTAGGTCACGTTGCCGGTGTTCAGGTCGGGGAAGATGAGGACCGTCGCCTTCCCCGCCACGTCCGACTTGGGCGCCTTCAGCCTCGCGACGTCGGGCATGACCGCCGCGTCGTACTGGAGCGGGCCGTCGAGGGCGAGGTCGGGACGGAGCTCCTTCGCGATCCGCGTCGCCTCCTTCACCTTCTCGACGTCCTCGCCCGTGCCGCTCGTCCCGGTCGAGTAGGAGAGCATCGCCACCCGCGCCGGGACGCCGAACGCGAGCGCCGAGTCGGCGCTCTGGATCGCGATGTCGGCGAGCTCCGACGCCGTCGGGTTCGGGTTGACGGCGCAGTCGCCGAAGACGAGGACCTGGTCGGGGAGGCACATGAAGAAGATGCTGGACACGAGGTTGCAGCCCGGGACCGTCTTGATGATCTGGAGCGCGGGCCGGATCGTGTGGGCCGTCGTGTGGACGGCGCCGGAGACGAGGCCGTCGGCCTCCTCGAGCGCCATCATCATCGTCCCGACCATGATCGCGTCCTGGAGCTCCAGCTCGGCCCGCTCGGGAGTCATCCCCTTCGCTTTGCGCCTCTCGACGAGCGGCGCGATGTAGCGGTGGGCGACGGAGGCGGGGTTCACGATCTCCACGGAGTCGGGCAGGGTCACACCCTGGCGGCCTGCGACGTCACGCACCTCGTCGGGGTTGCCGAGGAGGACGCACTTCGCGATGCCGCGCGCCGCGACGATCGCCGCCGCCGCGACGGTCCGCGGCTCCGCTCCCTCGGGGAGGACGATCCGCTTCACGTCGGCTTTCGCCGTCTCCACGAGGCGGTGGCGGAAGGCGGGGGGCGAGAGGCGCGGGACGCGCGCGGGCTTCGCGAAGCCGCGCGCCCAGCCGAGGTCGACGTGGTCGGCGACGAAGCTCATCGTCCGCTCGACGCGGTCGGCGTCGTCGATCGGGATCGTCGGGTTCATCGAGGCGACCTGCGCGGCGGCGCGGTAGCTCGAGGCCTTGACCTGGAGGAGCGGGAGCCCCCCGTCGAAGACCTTCCGGCAGAGGTCGAGGACTCCCCGGTCGGTCCCGAGCCCCCCCGTGAGGACGACGCCCGCGAGCGGCGTGCCGCTCTGGACCGTCATCGCGGCTGCGAGCAGGATGTCGCTCCGGTCGCCCGGCGTCAGGACGAGCGTCCCCGGCTTCATCGCCTTCATCGCGTTCGGGACGGTCATCGCGCAGATCGCGACGTCCCTCACCCGGCGGGTCGCCGCGTCGCCCGTGTAGAGGAACTGGGCCCGGAGCGCGTCGCCGATGTCCTTCACGCGGGGGGACATCAGGCCCGCGTTGCACGGGACGATCGCGATCGGACGGATCCCCTCCGCCTCGAGAGCGGTCTGGTGCTCCTTCAGGCACTCTTCCGAGAGCCCCTGCGGCGCGCAGGCGCCGCAGCCGCCGGCGCTCGGGCCGAAGGAGTCGGCGTCCACGTCCGCCGGCGCCCCCTTCCGGTCGCAGACGCGATTCAGGATCGCGCCGACGGTCCGTCCCTCCGAGAAGGCGCCGTAGCCGCGCGCCGCGATCGCGACCGTCTCCGCGACCTCGGCGGCCGTCTGGTCGGACGGGGCCGCGACGAGGACGAGCTCGGCGTCGAGAGCCTTGAGCATGAGCGCGTTCACGCGCGCCGAGTGGACCATCCCCATCTCGGGGTGCATCCCCTGGACGATCAGGACGTCGACGTCCTCGCCCGCCTCGTTGGCGATGGCGACGACGCGCTCCATGAGGGTCTGGTCGTCGCCGTCGGCGAGGAGCCCCTCCGCTTCCGCGCGCGGCACCGCCGGCGGGATCGCGAAGTGGGCGCCGAGGGAGAGGAGCGGGATCGTGTGGTCCGGCTCGCGGTTCGCGACCGGCTTGGCGAAGGCGACGCGGATCCCCTCGCGGTCGAGGGCCCGGACGATCCCGAGGCAGGCGGTCGTCAGGCCGACGCCGCGGCCGGCAGGGGCGACGAGGATGGTGGTGCGCATCTTGGCTTCCCTTCCTTCCGTCTCAGGCGCCGCGCGCGATCTGCGCGGCGTCCTCGGCGATCATGAGCTCCTCGTTCGTCGGGACGACGAGGGCCTGCGGCTTCGTGCCGATCGTGATCCGGCCGTTCTGCGTGCGGCCGTGCTTCGCGTTCGCCGCCTCGTCGAGCGCGATGCCGAGGAATCCGAGGCGCGCGATCGTCATCTCGCGGACCGTCGTCGAGTTCTCGCCGATGCCGCCCGTGAAGACGAGGGCGTCGAGGCGGCCGAGCGGGACGACGAGCGCGGCGATCGCCTTCGCGAGGACGTAGCAGAAGATGTCGAGCGCGAGCTTCGCGCGGTCGTTTCCGTTCGAGGCGGCCTCCTCGACCGTCCGCATGTCGTTCGAGAGGCCCGAGACGCCGAGGAGCCCCGACTTCTTGTTCAGGGCGTCGAGGACCTCCTTCGCGCTCTTTCCCGTCGCGTCGGCCACGTGGCCGACGATCGCCGGATCGATCGAGCCGCAGCGGGTCCCCATCATCAGCCCCTCGAGCGGCGTCAGGCCCATCGTCGTGTCGACGCTCTTCCCGTTCCGGATCGCCGCCGCGGAGCAGCCGTTCCCGAGGTGGGCGGTGACGATCGTGTGGTCGTCGGCCGGGAGCCCGGCGAGCCGGAGCGCCTCCCGGGCGACGAAGCGATGGCTCGTCCCGTGGAAGCCGTAGCGCCTCACGCCGTGCTGCTCGAGCCACTCGTACGGCACCGGGTAGGTGAAGGCGACGGGCGGCATCGTCTGGTGGAAGGCCGTGTCGAAGACGCCGACCTGGAGGAGGTCCGGGAAGAGGTTCTGCGCGATCCGGATCCCGACGAGGTTCGGCGGGTTGTGGAGGGGCCCGAGCGGGATGCACTCCTCCATCTTCGCGACGACCTCCGGGGTGATCGCCATCGAGCCGGCGAACTTGGAGCCGCCGTGGACGACGCGGTGCCCGACGGCGAGGAGGCCGTCCGCGAGGCCGAGCTCCTTCAGGGCGTCGACGACGCCGTGGAGGGCTTCGTCGTGGAGGGCGCCCGGGATCGGCCGCGAGCTCTTCGTGCCGTTCCGCTTGACGTCGAGCGACGCCTCGGGCGAGCCGAGCCGCTGCGCGATGCCGGAGACGTGCTCCGCGGAGGTGTCGGGGTCGATGACCGCGAACTTGAGGGACGAGGATCCGCAGTTGAGGACGAGTACGTTCATGCCCTTCTTCCCGTGCCGGCCGAGCCCGGCCGACGGCGGGAGAACGTCTCCCGCGCATCCCTCCGAGCGGCGCACCGGCGTGTCGTTTCGCTTCTGATGTCGGACTCCGATGCCGCCTCCCGGCGCCCGCCGGAAACGTCTCCGGGGCGCCCGCGAGGCGAGCGGAGCATCATAACGCCCGAAGGGGCTCTCGAGCCGTGATGGCCCTCCCGCGGTTCTTCGTCGCGACTCGGTTCCAACTTCGCGGCCGCGTACCGGGAACCTTCCCGCCCGCGGAAGGTCTCATCGGGCGGAGGACGCCGATGAGAACCCGCACCGCCGCCGCGCTCGCCCTGGCCTTCGCCGCCTCGCTTCCCGCCGCCGCCGCCACCCGCGGCGGCTACGAGCTCTCCGTCCTCGTCGACGGCTCGGAGCGGTCCGAGCTCCGGAAGGGCGGCGCCGTCTACGTCGAGGCGCTGAAGGGGCGCGAGTACGCACTGCGCGTCACGAACCCGCTCGGCGTCCGCGTCGGGGTCGCGCTCTCCGTCGATGGTCTCAACACGATCGATGCCACGCACCGCGACGCCGCCTCGGCCGTGAAATGGGTCCTCGAGCCGTACCAGACGATCGTCCTCGAGGGGTGGCAGGTCAGCTCCTCGGACGCCCGCCGTTTCGTCTTCACCGGGGAGCGCGACTCCTACGGCGCCGCTCTCGGGAAGACGGAGGACCTCGGGGTGATCGAGGCCGTCTTCTTTCCGGAGAAAGTCCGCCGGCCTGCCCCCGTGTCGCCGATGGCCTGCGACGGGCGGGACTCCTCCCGGCAGTCGGCCGGCGCGCCTCCGGCGCCGCGGTCGAAGGGCGAAGGGGCCGGCGGCCGCGCGGAGGCCGAGAAGTCCGCGGCCTCGGCCCTCTCCGACGAGTACGCCGCGACCGGAATGGGCGATCGGACGCGCCACGAGGTGGCCCGCGTCGACCTCGACCTCGAGAGGACTCCCGCGGCCCGCATCCGGATCCGCTACGAGTTCCGCCCGCAGCTCGTCCGCCTCGGCCTCCTCCCGCCCGAAGGGGACCGCCTCGCCCGTCGCGAACGAGCCCGTGGTTTCGACCGCTACTGCCCCGAACCGGATCGCTGAGCTCGAAAGCCCGGAATTCGTCCCGCCTCGCCGCCCGCCTCGCCCCGGGGTCCTCGCCCCGGGGCGCTTCGCGTCCGGACCCGCTTCCCGAGCATCGACCGGCATCCCGCCCGTCCGCCCTTGACCGAAAATCGCGGCGCAAATATCCTATTAATCCAGTAGGAATACTTTGAAAGTTTCCCAGCGCGGTCTCTACGCCCTGAAAGCGCTCCTCCACCTGGCGGAACGGTGGGACGGCGGAACCGTGTCGACACGCGAGATCGCCGAGCGCGAGGAGATCCCGGAGAGGTTCCTCGAGTCGATCCTCGTCCTCCTGAAGAACGCCCGCATCGTCACGAGCCGGCGGGGACGGGAAGGGGGCTATCGCCTCCGACGTCCTCCGGCCGAGATCGTCGTCGGCGACGTCGTCCGGCTCGTCGACGGCCCGCTCGCGCCTTTCGGCGACGCCGTCGAGCTCGCCCGGCTCGTCGAATCCGAGCCCCGGCACGCCGGCCTCTTCGAGCTCTTCCTCGACCTGAGGAACGCCGCCTCCGCGATCCTCGACCACACGTCTCTCGCCGACCTCCTCGAGCGCGACCGGAGGATCCTCGTCGCGCGCGCCGAGAGGGCCCCCGGCGCCACGGTGAAGCAGTGAACCGTTCCTCCCGCCGCTTCCTCCGTCCCGTCCTCGCTTTCGCCGCGTCCGTCGCCGCGATTCTCTCGATCCACGCCAGGGGCGGCGCCGCGCCACCCGCGCGGGTCGAGCTCCTGAACGTCTCCTACGACCCGACCCGCGAGCTCTACCGGGAAGTGAACGCCGCCTTCTCGAGGGAGTACCTCGCGAAGACCGGTACGGCGGTCACCGTTAAGATGTCGCACGGCGGGTCGGGGAAGCAGGCCCGCTCGGTGATCGACGGGCTCAAGGCCGACGTCGTCACGCTCGCCCTCGCGTACGACGTCGACGCGCTCGCCGACCGCGGCCTCGTGAGGCCCGGGTGGCAGGCGCGCCTCCCGCACAACTCGTCCCCGTACACGTCGACGATCGTCTTCCTCGTGAGGTCCGGGAACCCGAAGGGGATCCGGGACTGGACCGACCTCGCGCGCCCCGGCGTCTCCGTCATCTGCCCGAACCCGAAGACCTCGGGCGCCGCGCGGTGGGGCTACCTCGCCGCCTGGGGCTCGGCGCTGAAGGCCGGAAAGGGCGAGGCGGGGGCGAAGTCCCTCGTCGGCGGGCTCTTCCGGAACGTCGCCGTCCTCGACACCGGCGCCCGCGGCTCGACGACGACGTTCGTGACGCGCGGCCTCGGCGACGTCCTCGTCGCCTGGGAGAACGAGGCGCACCTCGCGCTCGCCGAGACAGGGGCCGGGCGCGTCGAGATCGTCGTCCCGAACACCTCGATCCTCGCCGAGCCCCCGGTGGCAGTCGTCGACGCCGTCGTCGACCGCAAGGGGACGCGCGCCGTCGCGGAGGCCTACCTCCGCTTCCTCTATACGCCCGAGGCCCAGGCGATCGCCGCCCGGCACCACTACCGGCCGCGCCTCCCCGAGGCCGCGGCGAAGGCCGGGCGCGCCTTCCCCTCCGTCGCGACCTTCACGATCGACGGGCTCTTCGGCGGCTGGCGCGCCGCGCAGAAGAGGCACTTCGACGACGGCGGCGTCTTCGACTCGCTGTTCACCACGAAGTGAGCCGACGGCGCGTCTCCCCGTCCCTCCTCCCGGGCTTCGGCCCGGCGCTCGGGGTGACGCTCCTCCTCCTCTCGCTCGTCGTCCTCGCGCCGCTCGCCGCGCTCCTGGCTACGACCCTTCGCGGCACCCCGCGCGAGTTCCTCGCGGCCGTCTCGACGCCGCGCGTCGTCGCCGCGATGAGGCTCTCGTTCCTCGTCTCGCTCGGGGCGGCGGCGGTCTCCGCGCTCCTCGGCCTCCTCCTCGGCTGGGTCCTCGTCCGCTACCGCTTCCCGGGACGGCGCCTCCTCGACGCCCTCGTCGACCTCCCGTTCGCGCTCCCGACCGCCGTCGCCGGGATCACGCTCACGACGCTCTACGCCCCGACCGGCTGGCTCGGCCGGCCCCTCGCCGCGCTCGGCGTCCCGGTCGCGTTCACCCCGCTCGGCATCGGCGTCGCGCTCGTCTTCCTCGGCCTCCCATTCACCGTGAGGACGCTCCAGCCGGTCCTCGCGAGCCTCGACCCGGAGGTCGAGGAGGCTGCGGCGAGCCTCGGCGCGACGCGGCTCGACACTTTCCGCCGTGTCCTCCTCCCGGAGCTCCTCCCTTCGCTCCTCACCGGGACCACGCTTGCATTCGCGCGGGGCCTCGGCGAATACGGGTCGGTCGTCTTCATCTCCGGGAACATGCCCATGAAGACCGAGATCGCTCCGCTCCTCGTCATGACGAAGCTCGAGCAGTACGACGTGGCCGGGGCGACCGCGCTCGCGACGCTCCTCCTCGTCGCCTCCTTCCTCCTCCTCCTCGTCCTGAACCGCCTCGAAGCGTGGGCGGCGAGGGCCGTCCGGTGAGCGCTTCCCGGAGCCGCGAGCCGCGCGCCGTGCGGCTCCTCCTGATCGGCCTCGCCCTCGCCGCATTCGTCCTCTTCCTCCTCGTCCCGCTCGTGGCCGTCTTCGTCGAGGCCTTCCGGGACGGCGCGCGGGCGTGGCTCGCCGCCGTCACCGAGCCCGACGCCCGGCTCGCGCTGAAGCTGACGCTCCTCGTCGCGGCGATCGCCGTCCCCGTGAACGCGTTCTTCGGCCTCGCCGCCGGCTGGGCGCTCGGGAAGTTCCGCTTCCCGGGGCGCAGCCTCGTCCTGACGCTCGTCGACCTGCCGTTCGCGGTCTCCCCCGTCGTCGCCGGCCTCGTCTTCGTCCTCCTCTTCGGGCGCACCGGCTTCTTCGGGCCGTGGCTCGCCGGCCGCGGGGTCGAGGTCGTCTTCGCCCTCCCGGGCATCGTCCTGGCGACCGTCTTCGTGACGTTCCCGTTCGTCGCCCGCGAGGTCGTCCCGCTCATGCAGTCGCAGGGGACCGACGAGGAAGAGGCGGCCCGGGTCCTCGGCGCCGGCTTCTTCACGACGTTCTTCCGAGTGACGCTCCCGAACGTGAAGTGGGCGCTCCTCTACGGCATCGTCCTCTGCACCGCCCGCGCCGTCGGCGAGTTCGGAGCGGTCTCCGTCGTCTCGGGGCACGTCCGCGGGGAGACGAACACGCTCCCCCTCCACGTCGAGGCGCTCTACAACGAGTACGCCTTCCAGGGGGCGTTCGCGGCCGCCTCGCTCCTGACCTTCGTCGCCCTCGCCACGATGGTCGCGAAGGCAATCGTCTCGCGCCGCGCGAGGGAGGAGGCCCCTTGAGCATCGAGGTCCGGTCCGTCTCGAAGTCGTTCGGGAGCTTCCTCGCGCTCGACGAGGTCTCCCTCCGCGTCGGCGACGGCGAGCTCGTCGCCCTCCTCGGCCCCTCGGGAGGCGGAAAGACGAGCCTTCTCCGGATCATCGCCGGCCTGGAGGAGCCCGACCGCGGGTCCGTCCATTTCCACGGCGAGGACGCCACGCGCCGCGACGCCCGCGAGCGGCGCGTCGGCTTCGTCTTCCAGCACTACGCGCTTTTCCGGCGGATGAGCGTCTTCGAGAACGTGGCGTTCGGCCTCCGCGTCAAGCCGCGCGACGAGCGGCCGCCCGAGGCGGAGATCCGCCGCCGCGTCGGGGAGCTCCTGAGGCTCGTCCAGCTCGACTGGCTCGGCGACCGCCTCCCCTCCGAGCTCTCCGGCGGGCAGCGGCAGCGCGTCGCGCTCGCTCGCGCTCTCGCCGTGGAACCGAAGGTCCTCCTCCTCGACGAGCCGTTCGGGTCGCTCGACGCGCGGGTCCGCCAGGAGCTGCGGCGCTGGCTCCGGCGGCTCCACGACGAGATCCGGCTCACGAGCCTCTTCGTCACGCACGACCAGGAGGAGGCGCTCGAGGTCGCCGACCGCGTCGTCCTCCTCGACCGGGGGCGCGTCGTCCAGGACGGCACCCCCGCCGACCTGTTCGAGCGTCCCGCGGGTCCCTTTGTCCTCGACTTCCTCGGCTCCGTGAACATCTTCCACGGCCGGGTCGAGAACGGCCGGGCCCACCTCGGCCCGCTCTCCGTCGCCTACCAGGGCGCCCCCCACGACGGCGCGCTCCCGGCGTCCGGCTACGCGCGGTCCTGGGAGATCGACCTCTCGCGGGACCTGGGCGGGGCGGACGGCTTCCCGGCTGCAGTCCGTCACGTCGCGGCAGCCGGAGCCGTCGTCCGGCTCGAGCTCTGCACGGACGACGGGACGACGCTCAAGGTCGAGATCTCGAGGGAGCGCTTCTCGGAGATCGCGCCCTCCCCGGGAGACCGCCTCCGTGTCGTACCCCGAAACGTGAGGGTTTTCCTCGGCGGGCCGGGGCGAGGATAATCGCCCCGTGCCTGGAGAGACCGCACCGCTCGAGAACGTGGTCTGGGCGGCGTCGCGATTCGCGCCGTCGCAGGATGGGGCACGTCCGGCCGGGCTCGAGCCGCGCTACTGGGACTGGGAGGACCTCTACTCCCGCCTCGGACCGGACCTCGTCGTCCTCGGCGCGCGCCGGTTCGGGCTCAGCCGGGACGACGCGGAGGAGGCGCTCCAGATGGCGGCGACGGCCATCGTCCTGGCCGCTCCGTCCGTCCGGTCGCCCGAGGCCTACCTCACGTCGGTCTTCCTCCGCGAATGCCTCGGGATCCTCCGACGGCGGAGCCAGCTGGCCCGGACCGAGGTCGCCCCGCCGGTCGGTTTCGACGCGGCCGACGACTCCTGCGAGCGGATCGAGGTCACCTGCCGGTTCCGGCAGGCGTTCTCGCTCCTTTCTCCCGTCTGCCGGTCGATGATGCGGAGCTGCCTGCTCGACGGGAGGAGGCGCGCCGAATCCGATTCCTCGTCCGCCGCCCGCACGGCCTACAAGCGCTACCGGAAATGCCTGAGGACGCTCGCCCATGCCCTCGGCTGATCGGCACCTCGGAGAGCTCGAGCTGCTGGAGCGGGCGATGACGCCCGGCCTTGCGCCCGACCCGCACGCCGCGAGCTGCCCGACCTGCCGGGACCGGATCGAGGGGCTCGCGGCGGGTCGCGAGCACCTGGCCGACCTCGCCGGACTCGCGGCCGCGGAGGAGTCAGGCGCCCGAGTTCCCGTCCCCGCGGCGCTCTCCCGCCTGTCCCGGACGCTCGCCCGGGCGGAGGACCTCGTCCGCGCGGCGGAACGCGACGACGCCGCTCTCCCGGCCTGGCTCGACGAGGCATCCGCTCGCCCCGACTTCCCGGACGTGGCGCTGCACGCGCTCCAGATCGCCTCGAGGCTCACGTCCCGGCGCCCCTCGGTGGCGCTCGCGTTCGCCCGGTCGATCCGCCAGCGTCTGCATGGAGACGTTGGAGGGGACGGGACGCTTCTCGCGGCCGAGATCGGCCTCCTGGAGAGTCAGGCCTTCGTCTACGTGGGACGGATCGACGAGGCGTGCGAGCGGGCGCTCGCGGCCTCTTCGGCGATCGAGGCGGCGGACGCCCCCGCCCTGCTGCGCGCCCGCGCCGACTACTACGCCGGCTCGGCCCTCTGGGGGGCGGGTCGATCGGAGGCCGCGTTGAGCCGCCTCCTCGCGGCCCGCGAGGCTTTCGCCGCAGACGGTCAGGACCCCTGGGTCGGCCGGGCCGAAGGCGCGATCGGACTCGTTCACTTCAGCGAGGCCCGGTTCCGCGAGGCCCTGCACGCCTTCGACGCCGCCCTCGAGCGCCTCGACCCGGACGTGGACCCGGGTCCCTGGGAGGCGATCCAGCAGAACCGCGCCGGGATCCTCATGAACCTCGGCCGTCTCTCCGAGGCCCGGTCGGCCTTTGGGCAGGCCCTCGAGCTCGCCGTCCGCCACGGCCTCTCGGCGGCCGCGACGACGGTCCGGGTCAATCTGCTGAACCTCGGCCTCGAGGAGGGCACCTTCGAGGACGTTCGCGCCCGCGGGAAGAAGCTCGTCGCCTTCTGCGACCGCGAGGGGCTCTCGGTCGACGCCTACTACGCGAGGCTCGCGCTGGCCGAGGCACAGGCGGCGCTCGGCAGCTACGGCGAGGTCCGGGCCCTGGTCGAAGCGATACGCAGGGACGCCCCGCTCGAGGTCCGCGACGATCCCGACGCGACCCTTCTCCTGGACCGGCTCGACGCCGGGGACAACGAGATGGCCGGCCGGCTTCGGCGGCTCCGCCATTACCTCTCCGGCCGAGACCGGTTCGAGGCGGCGAAGCGAGCCTGACGGAGGCGCGGGTCAACCGATCGGCTGCTTCCGCACGGTATCTCCCCCATCGCTGAGCGTCGTTTCCGTCGTGGTGGACGGTGTCGTGACCGACGAGGTCTCCGACGCGCCGTCCGTCGACGGCGCCCCGAAGCCGGTGACGAGAAGAAGAATCAGCACCAGAACGTCCATGAATCCTCCATTCCGGCCGTTTCGGCCGGTCGTCGCTCAGGGGCCAAGCCCCCATTCATTACCTATGAGGGGATTCGACCCCCGAAACTGCCCCCCTCCCTCGAAAAAAAAGAAAAAAAGTTACGGGGAGAGGGGCACTCGCCCCCCCCGAGATCCCTCATCAGGAGTAGGGGGATGCCACGGCCGGGGTCCGTCCCCGGACTGGCCGCCCGAAAGGGGGAGGTCCATGGGAGAAGCGAATGGGGCTGCACGACAGGACGACGTCCGGCCCCCCTTCCGGTTCGCCGGGCGGTCGTTCGTCGTCGCGAGCAATCGGCCCGCCCGGGAGCTTCGCGCGCTCGAGCGTGAGATCGAGGCCCGGGGCGGATCGATCCATCCGTTCCTGAACGCCGTGACCGAGGTGCTCGTCGTGGGAGACCTCGCCGGGATGGACTCGGGGGCGCACTGGGCAAGGGAGCAGGTCCGTCGGGGAACGATCTATCGGGACCGCTGGGGGCACCTCGAGCTCGTCAGCGAGGAAGAGCTCCGGGCCGTCCTCGAGGAAAGCCGGAGCGGCCGCCCGAACGGGCCGCCCCTCGGAGACCCCTCGTTCCGTGAACGAGCCTGAGCCCCAATGGCCTCTTCGCCTCCCGATGGTCGCTACGTCTGCTCCCGGAGGACGTCGAACTGCACGTCGTCGTCTCCCGGAATGCGCCCCCCGGTGCTCCGGTCGAGGGCCCTGCGGAGGGCGAGGACGTTTACCCAGCGGTCTTCCGGGTCCATGGCCATCGCCTTCGCGAGGGAACGGGCGTAGGTGACCGGGACTCCCGAGGCGACCGTCGTGACGACCGACACGACCTCCTCGACGAGCGACTTGAGCGTCAGGTCGGGCCTCTCGAACTTGAGCCGCACCCCGGTCAGAAGCTCCACGCCGGTCGCCGCGATCGCCCACTGGTCCGAAGCGGGGGTCGCCTCCGCGCCGGAGACGATCTCGGGAGCGATATAGCCGGGCGTCCCCATCAGGATGCTCGCGGAGGAGATCGCCCCTCCGCTCTCGGCCCCTCCCTCCGCCTTCGTCTCCCGCGCGAGGCCGAAGTCGAGGAGCTTCAGACGCGTCGTTCCCCCCGGCCCGCGAGTGACGAAGAGGTTGTCGGGCTTGACGTCCCGGTGGACGAGACCGGCCGCGTGGGCCGCCGCGAGGACGTCGAGCGCGCGGTCGAGCGCCCAGGCCGTCTCGAGGAAGGGGATCGGCTTCCGGAGGATCAGCTCGTTCCGAAGCGATCCACCGGACAGGAGCTCCATCACGAGGAACGCGCCGCCGGGCCGGAGCTCGCCGTAATCGTAGACGGCGACGGCGTTCGGGTGCCCGAGGCGGGCCGTCAACCGGGCCTCCCGCCGGAAGCGGGCGACGGCGCTCCGGTCGGCGAGGTGCTCGGCCCGGATCACCTTCACCGCCGCGTCGCGATTGCCCCGGATGTCCCGCGCGGCGTAGACGGTCCCCATCCCTCCCTCGCCGAGCCGCTTGTCGAGCCGGTAGCGCCCGGCGAGAAGTCGAGGCACGGCCTGCGTCATCTTCACCGCGTGGCCGTCGGCCGTGCAGACGAGGTCGTCCTCGTCCGCGACCCGGCCGCAGAGCTCGCACTCGTAGAGCGCCCCGCTCCCTCCCTCCTGGAGATGCCCGAGCACCTTCTCGCGAACGCGACGGTCCTCGTCCACCTGCCGGGTCAGGGCCGCTCTCTCGAGGGCGAGGGCGACGTGCCCGGCAACGGTCCCGAGGATCCGCTGCTCCTCGGGAACGTACGTCTCTCCCGTCCGCTTTGCGCCGAGCGCGATCAGGCCGAGCGGCTCCCCATCGCCCGAGAAAAGCGGCAGCGCCGCGGCGAATCCGCCGGCCCGGAGGCCGTTCGCGAGCTCGCCTTCGGCGTAGGGCGGGTCCCCTCCGTCGGCCGTGAGGGCATGGAACGTGTTCCGCGACTCCAGCGGGTCCGACATCGGGAGGACGGCCGCCCGGTCCAGCCCGGGGACGTCCGCGAGGGCGCCCGTCGTCACCGGCCGCACGGCGGCCCCCGGCACTTCGAGCGCGAAGACCCAGAATGCCTGTCGGTCGGGCCGAAGCGCGGACGCAATCCGGTGGAGGACGACGCCCGCCAGGTCCTCCCCGGCGTCGCGAAGGTCCCCGACGACGTCGGTCACGAGCTGCGCCGGATCGTACGCGCCCTGCCGGAACTTCCGGTCGAGCGCGACCTGAGCCCTCTTGCGAAGCGGGTCGAAGACGAGGAAGAGGAGCACGGCGACGAGAGCCGTCGTGAGCGTCCCCTGCAGGGCGGGCGAGACGAGGGCGACGAGCGCGGTGAGCGCCGGCACCCCCGCCAGGAGGAGGACGACGAGGGCGCCCGAGGCGATCGCATACGAGGCGCTGCGACGGATGAGCCGGTCGACCTCGAAGAGGCGGAAGCGCGTGGCCGCGACGATGAGGGCGAGCGGCAGGAGGATCGAGAGCCCGGAGAGGGCCGGCACCGGCAGGAGCGCGCCTCGTCCGGCGACGGCGGGGACGTCGCGCAGGAAGATGTAGAGGCCGAGATAGAAGAGGACGGCGACGAGGACGACCCGTGCACGCCTCCGCACGTCCTCCTTGCGCGCGACCCACGCCAGGGAAAGGAAGTACACGAAGACGAAGAGGTCGACCGCGAGCGCGACGAGCGCGACGCCGGTCCTCCAGGCGCCGCCGGGCGCCGCCCCGCCGCCGTCGAGCCACCACCGCCGCAGGTAGAGGGCGAGGGGTCCCATGGCGAGGAGCGTGCCGACGAAGTAGGCCCGCCCCGGCCTGTGAAGGCGCGTCACCGGAAAGAACCCGCCGATCGTCACGAGGATCCAGGCGATCGCGACGAAATGGACGGCCGTCGACCCCGCGAAAGCGACCCTGTCCTGCAGCGAGGACTCGCCGGTGACGACGCCCAGAATCCTCCCCGCGTTCAGGACCCCCAGGAGCGTCAGGAAGGGGAACAGGGCCTGGTTCGCCGGGTCGAAGGGGCGCTTGAGGAGGACGACGACGGCCCCGAGGTAGTGGACGCCGAAGACCACGAGCGCGAACCAGAGCCGGGCGCGAAGGAGCGCTCCTCTCTCCACCCCGATGTGGGCGAGCCAGGTCGTCCACGCCAGCGAGACCACGAGGGCCGCCCCGAGGGCGAAGAGGACGATCCGCCTCTGTCGAGGCTCGAGGTCACGCACGGGCTCGGGGATTATCCGCCGGCCGGCGGAGCGGCCGCCGCCGATGCGGCGCGGCCGATCTCGTGCCCGCCGTCGCGCGAGCGTACGACGGCGCCGGGCGGGGGTGCGAAGGAGAGGCGCGCGCTCAGCTCGCCCGCGCCGACGACCGGAATGCGGAGGACGTCGGAAACGGGGCCCGCGGACGTCTCGACCACGACCGGAAGCCGCTCGCTCCCGAGGCGGAAGGCGAGCCGCCCCTCCGACCTGGCGGCCACGGCGGCGTCCCCGTCGAATCGAAGTCCCTCGATCGTCCGAGGATCGACGAGGATCGGAGCCTTCGGTTCGAGGAGGAGGAGAAGCCGCGACCGGCTGCCCTTCGCGGCCCGGACCCCCGGAAGCGCCCCCGAAGCCAGGAGCGTCCCGAGCCGCTCGCCCGACCCGGGCGGCGCCGCTTCGAGGTCGACCTCGATCGCGGAAGCACCGAGCTCGGTGTAGGCCGCGAAGGCCGCCTCGAAGGGCTTGTCCGAGAGGAAGGAGTCGAGCCAGAGGTGGATCGGCGGAGGGAAGGTCTGGAAGCCGTTCAGGACCCGGCGGCGGTGAAAGAGCTGCTCCGCCCAGGAGCGCTCCGAGGTACCACGCTCGAAGGGCCAGATCGCCACGATGGCATCGCGCGGCAGGGCACGAATGTCCGCGTCGAACGGCGACGGCGCCGGGACCGCCTGGGCCGGCACGGGCCTCGTCCAGACGTCGAGGGCGAGGAGCGGGACGACGACCGCGAGGAGGAGGCGGCCGCGTCGCGCGGGGAGCGCCCGGAGGAGCCGGCCGAGGACGAGGGTCGCCGCGACGATCACGCCCAGGCCGAACCACTGGTCCCACCGGTGGATCCCGCGCATTCCGCTGAAACCAGGGAGCCCCGTGAGGAGCACATACGGTCCGGGGACGACGACGCGGCCCGCGAATCGGATCGTCGGGCCGAGCGCGAAGGCGAAGGAAAGGCTGGCGAGGAGAAGCCACGGGACCAGCGACCGGGCGGCGTGACGCGCGCTCCGTGGCCGCGGGAGCGCCCGAGGATGACGACGGAGAAGGATCGTTCCGACGGAGAGAACGAACAGGGCAGTAAGGGT
>JAKLER010000129.1 GCA_022711615.1 Acidobacteriota bacterium | reverse complement strand
GCCAGGAGCGCCCGGGGAACCCGGTCGGCCGGCGCGTACTTCCGGGCGTTGTCGAGCAGGTTGTCGACGGCGAGACGGAGGAGCTCCTCGTCGCCGCGAACGAGCGCCTCGTCGGGTGCGGCGACCTCCACCGTCCGCTCCCCCGCCTCCGCCGAGGCCCTCACCAGGTCCGCGAGGTTGACCGTCTCGGACAGGTCGAGGGAGGCGGACTCGTCGCGCGCGAGGACGAGGAGCGCGTCGACGAGCCGCGTGAGCCGGTCCACCTCGCCGGTGACGGCCTGCAGCTCGAGCCTGCAGGCGCCCGACGCGCTCGTGGCGGCCCGCTCGGCTCGGAGCCGGATCCGCGTCAGCGGCGTCCGGAGCTCGTGGGCCGCGTTCCGAACGAACGACGCCTCCCGCTCCAGCGCCGCGCCGAGCCGCCCGAGGACGCTCGCGAAGCTCCTCTCCAGGGCGGCGGCCTCCGTCGGCAGCCCCTCGAGCGGCGCCGGGACGACGTCCCGCGGATGCCGGATCTCCCCGAGGCGCCGCACCAGGTCCTCGATCGGGCGCGCCGCGGCCCGTCCCGCACGGCGGCCGACGGCGAGCGCGACGAGCGAGGAAGGGATCGCGGCGACGAGCAGCGCAGCCCAGAAGAGCCGCCGGAGCGGGAGCCCCTCCTTCGGCCGGCGCGCGACCTCGAGGACGACGTCGCCTTCGAGCCCTCGCGTCGCGCCGATCCAGCCCGCGGGGAGCCGGCCGTCCTCGCCTCGCGCCGGCCGTTCTCCGCGCGCCGCGAGAGGCGTGCGCCCCCGACGGAAAAGGCCCCAGTCCGCCGGCTCCAGCGCCTGCTCGAGCGCCTCGTGCGCCGCGTCCCCCGCGCCGTGCTCGCCCTCCGCCTGCTCGAGCGTGAAGATCCGAGCCGCGGCTTCGGCCGTGCGCTTCAGCTCGGCGGCGTCGTGGCGGTCCCAGAGGAGCCGCAGGGCGAGGACCGATGCAATCGCGAAGACGAAGGAGGAGACCGCCGCCGTGAGGAGCGTCGCCGCCACGATGCGACGAGCGAGCGAACGCACGATCACGCCTCGTCCTCGTCGAGGGCGTAGCCGATCCCCCGTACGTTCCGCAGCAGGCTCGCTCGCCCTCCCTGCCGGAGCTTCCGGCGAAGACGGCTGACGATGACTTCGAGGCTCGCGGCGGCCTCCGGGGTGTCGGCTCCCCAGACGTCCTCGAGCAGCGTTTCGCGGGCGACGACGACGCCCCCGGCCCGGACGAGGCGAGCGAGCAGGTCCAGCTCGCGCCGCGTCAGCGGGAGCTCCTCCGCGCCCAGGAACGCGCGCCGACGCCGGACGTCGACGCGCACGCCGGCGTGCTCGAGGACGGCGCCGGGCGGACCGGGGCGACTCCCGCGCCGGAGGAGGGCCCGGACGCGAGCCCGGAGCTCTGCGAGCGCGAACGGCTTGCCGAGGTAGTCGTCGGCTCCCGCCTCGAGACCCTCGACTCGGGAGGCGACGTCGGTGCGCGCGGTCAGCATCAGGATGGGGACCACGCTCTCCTCGCGCCGAAGCTCCGCGCAGAGGTCGAGCCCCGAAGGGCCCGGGAGCCCGAGGTCGAGGATCACGAGGTCGACGTCGCCGTCCCGGACGAGCTTCCGGGCCGTCTCGGCGCGGGACGCGGTCCGCACCTCGAGCCCGTCCTCGCCGAGCGCGCGCGCCACGAAGTCGCGCGTCTCCGAGTCGTCCTCGACGACCAGGACGCACGGATGCCGATCGGTCACCTTCAGCGTCCTCCCCTTCGGTCCCCCTCGCCTTTCGGCGCCTTCACGACGAGACGGGTCGCGGCCCGCGCCCCCGACACGGCCACCTCGACGGTGTACCGACCCGGCGGGAGGTAGCGATCGCGGCTCGTCCGGAGCGGGTCGTCGAGGAGAGGGACGATGTCCGGCGGCGTCGTCTTCGAGCCCGCGTCGTCGCCGTCCACCTCCTCCGGCGCAGCCTCTTCGGCGGCCTCCGGGCCCTTCGCACCAGCCGCCCCCTTCGCGGCGGCCTCGGCCGCCTCTTCCCGAAGCGCCTCCTCGTTCGTGCCGGCGCGGGCCGGGTCGGCGGAGAGGTCGTACGCGACGGCGTTGAAGCCGGCGACCGACGGGGCGGTCCACTCCTTCCAGACGCGCCCCTTCGCGTCCTTCACCGTGACCGTCGCCGTCCCGGCGGCGGCGGGCGAAGCCCACCAGGAGAGGGTCCGCGTCGTCGGGACGCGGCGCCAGGAGAAGAACTCGTTCTCGCCGTACCCGCGGGCCCGCTCCCACGTCGCCGGCTTCACCCGGAAGGCGTGGAGCGCCTTCTGCGCCACCTCCGGCGTCAGCTCGCGGAGCGGCGCCGCCTCCGCGACGAAGGCGCTCCGCCCGTGCGTCCCGAGGACGAGGTCCCCCTCCTTCGGGTGAATCGCGAGGTCGTGGACCGGCACGTGCGGCAGCCCTCCGGAGAGCGCGTTCCAGGTCGCGCCGCGATCGAGGGAGACGTACGCCCCGAGGTCGGTCCCCGCGTAGAGGAGGTGCTTCGCCTTCGGGTCCTCCCGGACGGTGTTCACGGGCTCGGCCGGCAGGCCGGAGGCGATCGAGGCCCAGGTCGCGCCGAAGTCGGTCGATTTCCAGAGGTACGGCGCGAAGTCGTCGTTCCGGTAGCCGCTCTGGGAGACCCAGACCGTCCCCTCGTCGTGGACCGAGGCGACGACGCGCGTCACCCAGCGGTCCTTCGCCAGCCCCTTCGAGAGGTCCTTCCAGGTCGCCCCGCCGTCACGCGTCCCCCAGACCTTCCCCTCGTCGGTCCCGACGAAGAGGACGCCGAACGTCTTCTGTGACTCGGAGATCGTCGTGATCGTCCCGAACGGGACGTCTCCCGCCTCGCGCGGGGAGGTGAGGTCCGGGCTCACGGCGGCCCACGTCTCGCCGCGGTCGAACGAGCGGAAGAGCCTCTGCGTCCCGAACCAGAGGACGTTCGGAGAGTGAGGGGAGATGAGGAACGGCGTCACCCAGTTGTAGCGGAGCGCCGGCTCGCCGAGCGCGTGGCGCGGGCGAAATCGGCTCCGCTCTCCGGTCTTCAGGTCCACGCGGACCGCGTTCCCGAACTGCGAGGCCGCGTAGACGACGTTCGGGTCCTTCGGGTCGACCTCGATCCAGGAGCCGTCGCCGCCGATCACCGGCTTCCAGGCGTCGGGAGGCGTCGCGCCGGAGACGTACGTCGACGGCCCGCGCCAGACCCCGTTGTCCTGCATCCCGACGAGGACGTTGTACGGCTCGGCCGAGTCGACCGCGACCGTCGTCACCTGGCCGACGGGGAGGTTGCTCACCTTCGTCCAGGTCGCCCCGCGGTCCCACGAGAGGTTCAGTCCGCCGTCGTTCCCGAGGACGACATGCCGCGGGTCGCGCGGGTCGAACCAGAGGGCGTGGTGGTCCACGTGGACGCCGTGCCGGTCGAGGCCGCTCCAGCTCTTCCCGCCGTCGGAGGAGCCCGCCAGCGGGACGCCCGCCACGTAGAGCCTCTCCGGGTCGTCCGGGGCGACCCAGATCTTCCCGAAGTAGTAGCCGTAGGTGTAGGCGACCTTCTCGAGCGAGACGCCGTGCGCCTTCCGCCAGCTCTCGCCCGCGTCGTCGGAGCGCCAGACCTCCACGCCGACCGTCTCGACCTCCTCCATCTGCCGGTCCGCGTCGTCGACGTAGGCCACGACGTCCGCGAGCTTCACCTTCCCCGAGGCGACGTCCCGCTGAAGGGCTCTCGCCGTCAGCTCCTTCGGGAACCCGTTCGCCCGGAGGAACCGCTCGACGACGGCCGTCTCGACCTTCGCGAACTGCTCGGCGGTGAGCGCCTTCAGCCGGCGCGGCGTCAGCTCGCCCGGCGGCGTCTCCTCGTCCCTCTCGCCGGGGCGCCGCGCCTGGTTGTCGACGACCGCCCAGACCGCGCCCGGCTTCGCCGGGGTGACGGCGAGGCCGATCCTCCCGACGACGTCGCCCTGCGGGAGGCCGCCGGCGAGGCGGCTCCAGGTCGCCCCGCCGTCGCGCGAGCGGTAGACGCCGCTCCCGGGCCCCGACTCGAGGAAGTTCCACGGCTTGCGGTCGCGCTCCCAGAGCGCGGCGTAGAGGAGCTTCGGGTCCTTCGGGTCCTGCACCACGTCGATCGCGCCGGTGCGGCCGGGCCCGCCGAGGACCCTGGTCCAGCTCTTCCCGCCGTCCGTCGTCCGGTAGAGGCCCCGCTCGCCGCCGTCGGTGTAGAGCGGGCCGGTCGCGGCGGCGAAGACGACGTCCGGGTCGGCGGCGTCGACGAGGATCTTCCCGATCCGGTGCGCGTCGTGAAGGCCGGTGTTCGTCCAGCTCTTCCCGCCGTCGATCGACTTGAAGACGCCGGTCCCGGAGTAGGTCGTCCGGCTCGAGTTCGCCTCGCCCGTGCCGGCCCAGAGGACGTTCCCCTCCGCGTCGCCCACCGCGATCGCGCCGAGGGCGCTCGCCGACTCGCGGTCGAAGAGCGGCGTCCAGCTCCCCCCCTTGTTGTCGGTCCTCCAGAGGCCTCCCGTCGCGAAGGCGACGAAGAGCGTGCCGGGTCGGCTCCGGGGGGCGTCGAGGTCGACGATCCGCCCCCCCTGCAGCTCGGGGCCGACGTTCCGGAACGAGAGGCCGGCGAACGGGCTCGCCTTCTCCATCGCGAGCCGCTTCTCGTACCCGGCGAGGCGGGGTGCGGCGGGCATCCCCTGAGCCGGGGGGTGGAAGCGCTTCGCCTCCTCGGCCTTCGTGGCCGGGGGGGCCGAGAGGAGGGGCGCGGCGACGAGGAGGGCGGAGGCGGCGAGCCAGAGGGGGTTCTTCATGTCCGTCTCGCACGAGATCGTACAGAAGAGCCGCCTCCCCTCCGGCGTGCGCCGTTCCCGGGGATCCGGGGCCCCGCGCCCGCACCGGCGGCGTCAGGGCGTCGGAGGGGGCCCTCCGGTCCCCGGGCCCGCCTCGACGGTGAACCGGGCCACCTCGTCCCGCAGGAGCGCGACGGCGCGCCCCAGCTCCTCCTCGGCGTGGCGGAAGCCCTGGATCTCCTGGGCCGCCTGTCGCGCCGCCACGGCGAGCGCGCCGACGCCGTCGGTGATCTGGCCGACGCCCTCCGCCTGGGCGGAGACGTCGGCGGTGACGGACGCGATCTTCGGGTGGAGGCTCTCCGCCTCCTCGAGCGCCCTTTCCATCTGCCGCGTCAGCCGCCCGAGCCCGGCGCTCCCGCGGGCCATCTCGGCGGAGAGCTGGTCCATCTCGACGAGCCCCTCGGCGACCGCCCCCTGCATCTCGGCGACGTTCTTCTCGATGTCGAGGGTCGCGATCGCCGTCTGGTCGGCGAGACGGCGGATCTCCTGCGCCACCACCGCGAAACCCGCCCCTGCGGCGCCCGCCTTCTCGGCCTCGATCGCGGCATTGAGGGAAAGGAGGTTCGTCCGGTCCGCGACGGCCACGATCGTCGACACCATCGAGGTGATCTTCTCCGTCCTCTCGCGGATCGCGCCGAGCCGCACGGAGACGGTGGCCGTGCTCCTCGAGAGCTGCGCGAGGCCCGCCTCCATCGCCGACAGGTCCTTCCGTCCCTCGTCCGCGAGACGGGCGACGCCCGCGGCGACGCCGCGGACTCCCTGAACGGCCCCGGAAACCTCCTCCCCCGTCGCGGCGACCTGGCGCAGCGCCGTGGCGATCTCGGTCGTGGAGGCGCTGAAGTCCTGGACGGCCCCCTCCTGGCGGTGGGCGCTCGCCCGCATCCGGTCCGCCGTCGCAGCCAGGCGGTCCGTCGCCTGGCCCACCTTCCCCACGAGGCTGCCGAGACGGGTCGTCATCTCGCCGATCGCCCGCAGGAGCCGCCCCGGCTCGTCGGGCGCGGAGTCCTCGATCCGGACCGTCAGGTCGCCGTCCGCGACGCTCCGCGCCACGACAACGGCGCGCCCGAGGCGCGTCGCGAGAGAGCGGGCGAGAAAGACGATCAGGAAGACGACCGCCGCGACGCCGAGGCCGGTGAACAGGAGCGTCCGCCGGATCGTCCGGTCGATGGGGGCGAGGACCTCCTTCTCGGAGACGGTCATGACGAGCGTCCAGCCTCCCGTCGGGACGCGAGCGCTCGCGAGGAAGGCCCGGCGGCCGTCGAAGGGGTCGGTGACCTCGCGGACGACCGGCTCCCCCGGGCCGGCCTTCGCCCCGGAAAGGAGCTCGGCGAGGTCGGTGCGGGCACCGGCCGGAACGAGCGCGGCCAGGCGCCCCTCGTCCAGCTCGCGCATTCCTCCCTTCTCGACGTACGCCCCGGCGACGACCTCTCCGTTGCCGCCGAGCCTCAGGTCGGCGGCGCGCATCGTCCGGACGTCCTGCTCGAGCGTCGCGGCCACGACGCGGCCCGCGGAGCTGAGGAGGTAGAAGCGCGCCGTCTCGAAGGGCCGCAGCTCCCTCAGCCGGGCGTCGAGGTCGTCGAGCGCCCGGTCGACCCCGGTGATCCCGGCGAAGCGCCCGCCGACCATGATCGCGCTCGTCTGCTCCACCATAAGGACGCGGTCCGAATAGCGGTACGGCTCGGAGACGAGGGTCCGCTCGCCCGATCCCCCGGCCACCCTGCGGCGAAGACCGTCGTAGTAGAGAGCCGTCTCCATCTCGGCGGCCGGGGTGCGCTGCTCCACGATCCGGTCCGGCTCGCCGGGATCCCTGCTGTACGCGGCGGAGAAGCGGCCCGTCCCGTCGATCCAGAAGACCCGGCCCCCGAGCTCGGCGAGGTCCCGCGCGTCGCGCCCGTCGGCGTTCGCCTCGTAGAGGACGTAGGCGGTGACGAAGTCCCGGCGCTCCTCGAGCACGCGCCGGCAGAGCGCCGCCGACTCCGCGCGTCGGCCGAACAGGCCCGCCTCCTGCGCGAGGCTCATCGTCCGCGCGACGAGGACCGCCTCCCGGCTCTCCGCGTCGATCGCCGCGGCGGCGTCCTTCAGAGCGCGCGCCATCGAGGCGCGCGTCGCCCGGAGCAGGAGCGTGCGGCGCTCGCGGAGGTCGGTGAAAGCCAGGAGCGCCTGGATCGCGACCAACGGGAGGACGGCATACAGGAGGAACTTCGTCCTGAGCGTCACACGGCCCTCCGGCGCAAGCGCATGGGAACTCCTCCCGGCTCGAGATTAGCGCGGCGGGCGGGGCCCTTTTCCGCTCCCTCGGGCGGCGCCCTCCGGTCTCCGGCGATCCGTCGGCGGCCCGCCGGCGGCGGGCGTGTACGATTCCGACCGCTTCCTGGAGGAGGACGGAGATGGCGCTCAGCATCGACATCCAGCGACCGGGCGACGCGCTCTGGACGGCCCGGGTGACCCTCGCCGGCAGCCTCGACGGGACGACCGCCCCGCGCCTCGAGGAGGCGCTGAAGCCGCTCCTCGGCGCGGTGCGGCACGTCGTCTTCGACCTCGCCGACCTGAAGTTCATCTCGAGCGCCGGCATCCGCGTCCTCCTCGCGGCGCGCAAGGAGCTGAAGGCCCGGGACGGCTCGTTCGCGATGCACCGCCTGCAGCCGCAGATCGTGAAGGTCTTCGAGATCATCGGCGCGCTCCCCGGCTTCGACATCTTCACGAGCGAGAAGGAGCTCGACGACTACCTGGCCGCGATGCAGCGGAAGCACGCCTCCCCGGGCGTGCTCTGAGCCGCCCCTCGAGGCGGTCCGCGTCCCGTCGCGGCGTACAATGGAGGGCCGGCCCGGGTCCTCGTTCGAAGGGTCCATCGGCGCGGGGGAGGGGGGCTTGAGGCGTTTCGGCCTGCGGACGAAGCTCGTCGCGCTCGCGCTCGCCGCTGCGGCCCTTCCGGTCCTCGCCTTCGTGACCCTCACGGCCGCCGGAAGGCGCTCGGCCTCCCGGGAGATCGCCGTCGAGCTCGACGCGGTGGCCCGGATGAACCTCGGCCAGTACGTCCGGGACCTCTACGCCGCCTGCGGCACCGTCGACGCCCTCCTCGCCCCTCGCCTCTGGCAGGGGCAGTCGCAGCTCCAGCTCGCGCTCCGGAACGCCGGCGGCCTCTCGTGGGACGGCCCTCTCGTCCGCTGGGAGGTCCCGGGGGCGCCGGGCGGCCTCGTGGCGGCCCCCCAGGTCCGCGTGGGCGGCCGCCCCCTTTCGAGGGAGCGCTCGTTCCAGGTCCCGGAGCCCGCCGTCGACGCTCTCGCCCGGGACTCCGCCATCCTCGCGATCCTCTACCAGAGGCTCGACGAGCGCGGCGACATGCTCGCCGTCGCGAGCAGCGTGCCCGCGGAGGACGGCTCGCGGCTGACCGGCAGCCTCCTCCCCGCCGCCACCGCCGACGGGAGCCCGGAGCCGTCGGTGGCCCGGGCTCTCGCCGGATCGGGCCACCGCGCGATGGCACGGCTCGGCGGCCGGATGTACCTCACCTCCACCGAGCCGATCCGCGACGAGTCGGGACGGGTCACGGGTATGGCGCTCGCCGCGGTCGGCGGCCGCGAGCTCGACGGTCTCTACCGGTCGATCGTCGAGACGAAGGTGGGCGAGCGCGGCTATTTCGCGATCCTCGGAGCGAAGGGCCGGCAGCGCGGGGTCTACTTCGTCTCGAAGGCCGGCAGCCGCGACGGAGAGGACATCTGGGACCTGCGCGACGCCGAGGGCCGCCCCTTCGTGAAGGAGATGATCGACGAGGCGCTCCGGAGGGAGCCGGGGACGATCCGGCACAACCGGTACGCCTGGAGGAACCCCGACGACCCGGAGGCCTGGACGCGCGTCGTCGCCGACACCTACTTCAAGCCCTGGGACTGGTACGTCAACGCCGGGACGAACGAGTCGGACTTCCTCGGGGCGAGCCTGCGGACCGAAGCGGCCTTCGACGCCATCCTCCGCCGCGCCGCCCTCGGCGGAGCGATCGCGTTCGCTCTGGCCGCTTCGATCGCGCTCCTCCTCGCCCGACGCCTCGCCCGCCCCCTGGCGGCGCTCCTCGAGGAGACGGCGCGGCTCGGCCGCGGCGACCTTCGCGGCGCGACGGTCCCGCCCCCGCTGCCGGCCCGCTCCCGCGACGAGACGCGGCTCCTCTCCTACGCCTTCGGCTCGATGGCGGCCGCGTTCGCCTCCCTCGTCCGCCAGGTGCAGCGCTCCGGAATCCAGGTCGTCGCCTCGGCCACCCGCATCGACGCCTCGGCCCGCCAGCTCGAGGACTCCGTCGCCCACCAGGCCGCCACGACGCCCCAGGTCTCGGCCTCCGCCCGGCAGATCTCCGCCACCTCCCGGCACCTCGCCGAGACGGTCGACGCCGTCGCTTCCGTCGCCGCGGCCACCGCCGCCCGCGCCGCGGACGGCCGCAGCGCCCTCTCTCAGATGGACGGCTCCGTCCGCCTCATCTCGAGCTCGTCGGCCTCGGTCTCCCGGAGGCTCTCGGCGATCTCCGAGCGAGCGCGCTCGATCTCCTCGCTCGTCACCACCATCTCCCGCGTCGCCGAGCGAACGAACCTCCTTTCCCTGAACGCCTCGATCGAGGCGGAGAAGGCGGGCGAGCAGGGGCGCGGGTTCGCCGTCGTCGCGCGCGAGATCCGGCGCCTCGCGGACCAGACCGCCGCCGCGACGGTCGACATCGAGCGGACCGTCCGCGACGTCCTCGCCTCCGTCGCGTCCGGCGTCCTGGAGATGGACAAGTTCGTCGACGAGGTGCGCGTCGCCACCGCCGACGTCGAGCGCCTCGGCGCGCTGCTGGCCTCGATCGTCGAGGACGTCGCCGGACTGACGCCCCGCATCGACTCGGTGAGCTCCGGAACGCGGGAGCAGGCGGAAGGGGCCGCGCAGATCTCGGAGGCGATGTCGCTGCTCGACCGCACCGCCGCCGCCTCCCGGGACACCCTGGCCGAGTTTCGCGGAGCGGCGGAGTCCCTCGGGGTCGCGGTCGCCTCGCTCCGGGCCGAGGTGGAAAGGCTCCGGGTCGACCCGTGAGCGCCGCCCCGCATCCTCCGGACCGCGCGGGTGCGCGCGAAGCGGGGACGGCCCGTCCGGGTGCCGCGGCGTCGGGCGCTCGCATGAGGACGAGGATCCTCGGGCTCGCCGCGCTCGCCGCCGCGATCCCGCTGCCGTTCCTCTGGCTCGTGACGGCCGCCGGGGCCCGGCAGGCCTCCCGGGAGTCGGCGGCCGAGCTCGAGGAGCTCGGCCGCCAGAACGTCCGGCAGGTGGCCGGCGACGTCGCGCGCCTCTGCGCCAGCGTGAACGGCCTGATGCAGCCCCGGCTCGACCGCGGCGTCGCCGCCGCACGGGAGATCCTCGCCCGGCAGGGCGGCCTCGAGCCCGACGGGACCCGGCGTACCTGGTCGGCGGTCGACCAGGAGAGTCGCTCGATCTCGCCGGTCACGCTGCCCGGGCTCGCCCTCGGAGGGGCGCCGCTCGTCGAGAACCGCGACCCGAAGGTCCGCTCGCCGCTCGTCGACGAGATCCGGGAGACGACCGGGATGTGGAGCTCCCTCTTCCAGAGGATGAACGAGAAAGGGGACATGCTCCGCGTCGTCAGCAGCATCCTGACGACCGACGGTCGGCGCGGGACCGGCCTCTACCTGCCGGCCGTCCTCCCCGACGGCGCGCTGAACCCCGTCCTCGCGTCGGTCCTCGCCGGCCGGACGTACCGGGGCACGTCTCTCGTCGCCGGGAGGATGTACCTCGCCGCGTACGACCCCGTCCGGGACCGCTCCGGCCGCGTCGTCGGCATGGTCGCCGTCGCGTTCGACTCGCAGATCCTCGAGGGGATCCGGCGGTCGATCGCGGGCACCGTCGTCGGGCGCCGCGGCCGGGTCGCCGTCCTCGGCACGCGCGGCGCGAGCCGGGGCGTCTGGGTCGTCTCGCGCGAGAGGGCTCGGGACGGACAGAGCGCCTGGGAGGAGCGCGACGCCGAGGGGAGGCCGGTGGTGCAGGAGCTCGTCGCGCTCGCCGGCTCCCTCCGGCCCGGCGAGGTCGCCTTCCACCGCTCGTCCTGGGCCGGGTCGGACGACGCCGGCGCCTTTCGGAAGCTCTCCGGCGTCGCCTACTTCGAGCCCTGGGACTGGCTGATCGAGGCCGGAACGGACGAGGCCGACTTCCTCGGCGCGACGGCTCGGACCGACGCGGCCTTCGATCGCATCCTGCGCCGGGCCGCGCTCGGCGCCGCCGCCGCGTTCCTCCTCGCGGCCGGGATCGCGCTGCTCCTCGCCCACCGCCTCTCCCGTCCGCTCGTCCGCCTCCTGGCCGAGACGGAGCGGCTCGGTCGCGGCGACCTGCGGGGAGCCGGAGCTCCCTCGACCGGGTCCTCCCGTTCCCGCGACGAGACCGGCCTCCTCGCGCACGCCTTCGGCTCCATGGCGGCGACGCTGGCCGCGCTCGTCCGCCAGGTGCAGCGTGCCGGGATCCAGGTCGTCGCGTCCAGCACCCGCATCGCCACCTCGGCCCGCCGGCTCGAGGACTCCGTCGCCCACCAGGCCGCCACGACGCCCGAGGTGTCGGCGTCCGCGCGCCAGATCTCCGCCACCGCCCGGCATCTCGCCGAGACGGCCGACGCCGTCGCCTCCGTGGCC
>JAKLER010000128.1 GCA_022711615.1 Acidobacteriota bacterium | reverse complement strand
TCGACGTCCAGCAGGGCGCCGCCCGCTCTCCTCCCGACGGCTCGGACCTTCGCGGCAGCTTCGACGAGTCCCGTGAACACGAGCCGATCCTACGCCGCCGGACGGCCGACGCGCCCGGTCACGCGGAAGCCGTCGCCGAGCGGCTCGACCTCGAGGTGCGAGAGCCGCGGAGCGCTCGAAAGGCTCGGGAACCCGGCGCCCGCGAGGGCCGAGGGCGTTTCCCGCCCGCCGAGGAGGAGCGGCGCGTAATAGGCCGTGACGCGGTCGACGAGGCCCGACTCGAGGAAGGAGAAGGACGTCTCGCCGCCCCCCTCGAGGAGGAGCGAGCGCGCCTCCTCGCCGCCGAGCCGGGCGAGGAGCGCGGCGAGGTCGACCCGGCCGGGAGTCGTCGACGGAAGCGACAGGACCCGGACTCCGGCGTCACGGAACGGCGCGAGGCGCGGGTCGCCCTCGGGCACGGCCGTGGCCAGCCAGGCCTCGCCCGGCGCGCGGGGCGAGAAGACGTTCCGGTCGCCCGTGACCCGGAGGCGCCCGTCGACGACGACGCGGCGGTGCGGCACGACCGAGCGGTTCAGGCCTGCCCGGCGCGTCAGGGCGGGATCGTCGGCGAGCACCGTTCCCGCGCCGACGAGGATCGCGTCGCACTCCTCCCGCAGGCGCATCCCGTCGGCCCGCGCCTCCTCGCACGTCACCCAGCGGCTTCTCCCGGAGACCGTCGCGATTTTCCCGTCGAGCGACGCCCCCCACTTCAGGTGGACGAACGGCCGGCCGCTCCGCGCGGCCGTCAGGAACGGCTCGTTGAGACGCTCGGCGCGCTCGGCGAAGGCGCCCGTCTCGGTCGCGACGCCGCCGGCGCGGAGCCGCTCGCGCCCCTTCCCCGCCGTCCGCGGGTCCGGGTCGAGGAGGGAAAAGACGACCCGGGAGACGCCGGCCGCGACGAGGGCGTCCGCGCAGGGCGGCGTCCGCCCGTGGTGGGCGCACGGCTCGAGATTCACGACGACGGTCGCCCCGCGCGCGCGGCTCCCCGCTTCGGCGAGAGCGACCGCCTCCGCGTGCGGGCTTCCGGCCCGCTCGTGCCATCCCTCGCCGACCACGGCTCCGGCCGCGTCGACGACGACCGCGCCGACGCGCGGGTTCGGCGAGGTGGAGTAGCGCCCCCGCTCGGCGAGCTCGAAGACCCTCTCGAAGGCGGAGGCCAGGTCAGTCATCGATCAGCGCGGCGGCGAAGCCGGCCGGGTCGAAGTCGAGGAGGTCGTCGGCCGTCTCGCCGACGCCGACGTACCGCACCGGGAGGTTCAGCTCGCGGACGATGGCGAGGATGACGCCCCCCTTCGCGGTCCCGTCCATCTTGGTCAGGACGAGGCCGGTGACGCCCGCGGCCTTCAGGAACTCGCGGGCCTGGGCGAGGCCGTTCATCCCCGTCACCGCATCGAGGACGAGCAGGACCTCGTGGGGCGCCCCCGGGATCTCCCGTCCGGCGATCCGCCGGATCTTGGAGAGCTCCTCCATGAGGTTGTGCTTCGTGTGGAGGCGTCCCGCCGTGTCGACGAGGAGGAGGTCGGCGCCGCGCGCCTTCGCCGCGGCGCACGCGTCGAAGACGACGGCGGCCGGGTCGGCGCCCGGTCGGTGCTTCACGAGCGGAATGCCGATTCGTCCGGCCCAGACCTCGAGCTGGTCGATCGCGGCCGCCCGGAAGGTGTCGGCGGCGGCGAGGACCGGCCGCCCCCCGGCCGCGGCGGCGCGCGCGGCGAGCTTCGCCGCCGTCGTCGTCTTCCCCGTCCCGTTCACGCCGACCATCAGGACGACGCGCGGCACCCCGGCCGCCACCGCAGCCGTCGCGGGACCCGCCACCGAGAGCCGCCGCTCGATCTCGGCCTTCAGGACGCGGCGGACGACGTCCGCCTCGCCCGCGTCGCGCTTCCCCGCCTCGACCCGGACCGCCTCGACGAGCTCGGAGGCGGTCGCCGGTCCGACGTCCGCCGCGAGGAGCGCCTCCTCGAGCGCCTCGAGCGCCTTCGGATCGGGCGAGAAGCGGGCCTTGATCGCGTCGCCGACGCGCGCGATCAGCTCCGTGTGGGTCATGAAGAGCCCACGCTTCAGGCGGGCCATCAGCGACGTGCGAGCTCCCTCGGCCACGGTCCCCTGCCCCCTTCAGCCGATCTCGGCAGCGAGCCGCGTGCGGGCGGCGGCCAGGTGCGGACGCGCGGCGGACGGGACGCCGTCCCGCCCGAACAGGGCGAGGAGGAAGTAGCCGTCCCGGACCGCGGTCGCGAGCACCCGCCCCGCGTCGAAGTCGAAGTCGATCTCGGCGACCTCGCCCAGGCCGCCGCCCATCGCGGCCCGGGAGAGCTCCGTCGTCCAGACGGACTGGTAGGCGCCGATCGTCTCGAGCAGCTCGTGGTCGCCGAGGGAGGCGATCGCCTCGCCCTGCGGGTCGAGGAACGCGACCGCCCGCGCGCCGGGCGCGGCGAGGACCGGACGGAGGAGGTCTTCGAAGCTCATCGTTCCCTGCCTGCCGCTCCCGGCTCGCCGCCGAGGAAGCGGCGCGCCTTCCTCGCCTCGTCGCTCTCCGGCGCGGCCTGGACCGTTCGCTCCATGTAGCGGACGGCGAGGTCCCGACGGTCGGTCGTCAGGAGGCAGAGGGCGGCGTTGTAGTTGGCGACCGGGTCGTTCCCGTCCTCGCGGAGGAAGAGGAGGAAGTCCTCCAGCGCGCCGCGAAAGTCCTCGAGCTTCATCCTCGCGAGGCCCCGCTCGCGCGCGGCGTTGAGGTAGCCCGGGTCGTCGGCGAGGACGGTCGTCAGCTCGCGCTCCGCGTCGGCCCAGCGGAGCTGCCGCGCCCGCAGGAGCCCCAGGTTGAATCGCGCCTTCACGTGCTCGGACGTACGCGTCCCGGCCAGGACCTCGGAGAAGTCCTTCTCGGCGTCCTCGAATCGACCCGCCTCCATCGCCGCGACGCCCCGGTTGTTCTTCGCCTCGACGAGGTTCTCGTCCAGCGCGAGCGCCTCCGCGAAGAGCTTCGTCGCGTTCCGGTGGTCCTTCCGGTAGAGGTACGCCAGCCCGAGCGCGTTCGCCACCTCGGCGCTCCGCGGATAGGCCGCCCGGGCCGAGCCGAGCTGCTGGATCGCTTCGTCGACGCGCCCCTCCCGCAAGAGGGTGAGCCCCTGGCGGTAGTCGACGAGGTCGGCGACGGCCGGGCTCGGCTCCGGAAGCTTCTTCGCGGCGTCGAGGGTGCTCCGGCACCCGCCCAGGACGAGGATCGATGAGAGCGCCACGGCGGCGCGGGAGGCCCTCACGACGCCTCCGCCATCCGCGCCGCCTCCCCGATCACCTCAAGGTCGTTCTTCAGGAGGGCCTCCTCGAGCGCCTCGATGACGCTCGTGTCGTAGCGGGTGCCGGCGAACGTCTTGATGCGGGAGACCACGTAGTCGCTCCTCATCGCCTTCTGGTAGGGGCGGGTCGTCGTCATCGCGTCGAACGTGTCGGCCACCGAGATGATCCTCGCGAGCATCGGGATCTCCTCTCCCTTCAGCCCGTCGGGATATCCGGTCCCGTCCCACTTCTCATGGTGGTACTTCATCCCGGGAATGATCCACTTCAGCTGGGGGATCTGCCCCATTATGAGCGCCCCCTTGACCGGGTGCAGCTTCATGATCTCGAACTCGTCGTCCGTGAGCGCCGTCGGCTTGCGCAGGATCCGGTCGTCGATCCCGATCTTCCCGACGTCGTGGAGGAGCGCGGCGATCCGGACCTTCCGGACCTCCTCGACCGGCTGGCCGAGGTGCCGGGCGATCGCGACGGAGTAGCGCGCGACCCGCTCCGAGTGGCCGCGCGTGTACGGGTCCTTCGCGTCGACGGCGGCGGCGAGCGCCCGGATCGAGTTGAGGAAGAGCTCCTGGTTCTCACGGGCGGCGAGCTTCAGCTTCTCGATCGACTTCTCGAGCTCGCCCCCCATGTGGTTGAACCCTTCGGCGAGCTCCGCGAGCTCGTACGTCCCGGGCACCTCGACGCGCTGCGAGAGGTCCCCTTCGGACATCCGGTGGACGGACTCCGCGAGCGCCCGGACGGGCCTCGAGAGCGCGTTCGCGGCGAGGATCGCCGCGACGACGGCGAGGGCGACGGCGAGCGCCGCGACGAGCCACGACGTCCGCGTCATCTGCGTCGCCGCCGCGAACGCCCGGGCGACGTCCTTCTCGACGAGGACTCCCCAGTCGGGCAGATCCTCGGCCGGACCGACCGGAGCGACCGTCCCGAGGACCCGCCGTGCGGCCTCTCCCTCGCCCCGCGAATAGGTCCGCGTCAGCCGGACCGGATGCTGGACGAACTCGGCGACGAGCTCCACGTCGAGGAGCGGCCTGCCGCCCCCGAGGGCCGCCGGCTCGCTCGAGAGGACGAGGCTCCCCCTCCGGTCAACGACGTAGGCGACGAGGTCGCGCTTGCGCTCCTGCTCGAGGAGCGACCGGATCGGCGCGAGCGAGACGAACGCCTCGACGACCCCGACGGCCTCCCCGTCCGGCCCGGGGACGGGCGCGGCCATGACCAGGCCCGGATCGGGGATCCCGGGAACGCGGAGGGCGTCGCCGACGTAGACGGCGCCGCGCAGCGCGGCGTCGAAGGCCCGGTCGAGCTCCTTCTCGAGGGACGGGTCGAGGCCCGCGGGCTGCACGACTCCGCCGCGCCGGTCGGGGTCGAGAGCCCTGAGGACGAGGAAGCTCGGCTCCGCGTCGCGGTAACGGCCGATGAGGCGCGTCCTCCCGACGAAGGCGAAGGTGTCCTCGCCGGGGGCGACGGCCCGGGCGAGCTCCAGCCCGTCGCCGATCTTCTTCACCTGGACGAGCATTCGTCTCAGGTAGGCGTCGATCCCGTCGGAGAGCGTGACGGCGCTCCGGGTCAGGTACTGCGCCTCCGCGGTCTCGAGGGCGTCGCGGTTGATGGAGACGAGCCGGACCGCAGAAAGCGCGAGGGGGACGATCGAGACGACGACGAGCGTCGCGATCAGCGCCGTGACGATGCGCAGCCGGGGTCGGCGAGGAAGGACGGCCACCGGGAGATTCTAGCCGTCGCCGCTCGGAAGGCTCGCGGCGAGCTCCTCCTCCGTCACGCGCGCGAGGCGAGGCCGCCCGGGGGCGTCCAGCAGGACGTCCCGGAGGCCGGCGCGGTCCCTTTTCTTGTCGAGCGGGAGGAACCTCGGGAAGCCCCGGCGGACGCCCGGCGAAAGGGGCGGCGGCGCGAGGAGCTCGCGGAGCGTCGCGTCGGCATCCTTCGAGAGCGGCTCGGGCAGCCGGCCCCGGGCCGTGGAAAGTCGAAGGGCGGCGAGAAGCCCCCAGGCGACCGCCTCGCCATGCCGGAGCCGGTAGCCGGACGCCCCCTCGAGCGCGTGGGCGACCGTATGCCCGAGGTTCAGGACGTGGCGCAGGCCGCGGGCCTCGTCGGGGTCGAGGGCGACGATCGACGCCTTCAGCCGGAGCGAGCTCGCGATCGCTTCCGCGAGCGGGTGCGGAGCGCGCGAGCCGAGGCCTTCGACGAGGCGCGGCAGGCGCCGCCAGAACCGGACGGAGAGGAGCGCGCACTTGGCGACCTCCGCGAGCCCCGAGCGGAAGTCGCGCTCGGAGAGCGTGTCGAGGAGGCGCGTGTCGACGCAGACGAACCGCGGGTGGTGAAACGTACCGGCGAGGTTCTTGCCGGCGGCGAGGTTCACCGCCGTCTTCCCTCCCAGCGCGCTGTCGGCCGCGGCGAGGAGGGTCGTCGGGACCTGGACGACGGGGACGCCGCGCAGCGCGAGCGAAGCCGCGAGGCCCGTCGCGTCGCCGACCGTCCCCCCGCCGAACGCCACGATCCCGCCGTCGCGCGCGAGGCCCCGCGCCGCCATCCCGGAAAGGAGCCGGCCGAGCTCCGTCCAGCTCTTCGCTCTCTCTCCGTCGGGGACGAGCAGCGGATCGGGGTCGAGGTTCCGCGCCCGCGCGAGCGCGGCCCGGAGGCGCTCGCCCTGCGCCGCGAGGACGGGGGCGGACGACACCACGAGCCAGCGCCCCGGGGCGATCCGGGGGAGGGCGCCCGCAAGGCGCTCGAGGGCCCCCTCTCCGACCGCCACCCGGCACGGAACGCCGGCCGCCACGAAGCGGAAGGCGCGGACGGCGCCCGGCTCAGGCCGGCTTCGGACCGTCATCCCCCGCCCGGCGGATGCCGAGCTCGGCGAGCTGGGCGTCCGCGACCGGCCCGGGCGACTCCGTCATGAGACAGCTCGCCGAGGCCGTCTTCGGGAACGCGATCACGTCCCGGATCGAGGCGGAGCGCGTCAGGACCATCAACATCCGGTCGAGCCCGAGGGCGAGGCCGCCGTGCGGCGGCGCGCCGTAGCGGAACGCCTCGAGGAGGAAGCCGAACTTCGCCTTCGCCTCATCGGGAGAGATGCCGAGCGTCGCGAAGACCTTCGACTGGACCTCCGGCTGGTGGATCCGGATCGACCCGCCGCCGAGCTCCATGCCGTTCAGGACGACGTCGTAGGCCCTCGCGTGGACGCGCCCCGGGTCCGTGTCGAGGAAGGGCACGTCCTCGGGCCGCGGCGCGGTGAACGGGTGGTGCGTCGCGTACCAGCGGCCGTCCTCCGGGTGCCACTCGAGGAGCGGGAAATCGGTGACCCAGAGGAAGTCGAAACGGTCCTCCGGGACGAGCTTCTCCTCGCGCGCGATCCGGAGCCGGAGCGCGCCGAGGACGTCGTTCACCGTAGCCCTCTTCCCGGCGACGACGAGGAGGAGGTCGCCGTCCTTCGCCTCGAGCGCGGCCCGGGCCGACGCCACGGTCGCGTCGTCGAGCATCTTCTTCGCGTTCGAGCCCCAGCTCCCGGGCGGCTCCGCCTGGAGCTTCACCCAGACGAGCCCGGCCGCCCCGAGCTGCTTCGCCGCGGCCTCGAGCTCGTCGAGCCGCTTGCGTGAGAAGGCCGCTCCGCCCGGCACGGCGATCCCCTTCGCCGTCTCGGCCGACCGGAGGATCTCCGAGGGTGAAGCGGAGACGTCGAGCGCGCGGAGCTCGAGGCCGAATCGCGTGTCGGGCCGGTCGATCCCGAACCGGTCCATCGCCTCGGCGTGCGTCATCCGCGGGAACGGGACGGGGCACGGGATGCCGTAGGCCGGGAAGACCGCCGCGAAGAGCTTCTCGATCAGCGCGTAGACCGTCTCCTCGTCGGGGAACGACAGCTCGAGGTCGACCTGCGTGAACTCGGGCTGCCGGTCGGCCCGGAGGTCCTCGTCGCGGAAGCAGCGCGCGATCTGGTAGTAGCGATCCATCCCCGCGACCATCAGGAGCTGCTTGAAGAGCTGCGGGGACTGCGGGAGCGCGTAGAACTCTCCGGGGTGGACGCGCGACGGGACGAGGAAGTCGCGAGCCCCCTCGGGCGTCGACTTCGTCAGGATCGGCGTCTCCACCTCGAGGAACCCCTCCTCGTGGAGGACCTGCCGGATCCGGAACGTCACGTCGCTCCGCTTCACGAGGTTCGACGTCATCTCCGGCCGGCGGAGGTCGAGATAGCGGTACTTCAGCCGGAGGTCTTCCGAGGCCCGGACGTCGTCCTCGATCACGAAGGGCGGCGTCTCGGCGCGGTTGAGGAGCTCGAGCGCCGTGGCCCGGAGCTCGACGTCCCCCGTCGGCATGTCGGGATTCCGGGCGGAGCCCTCCCTCGGGACGATCGCGCCGGTCACGGCGAGGACGTACTCCCCGCGCAGCTCCTTGGCGCGCCCGAGGAGCTCCGGCTCGTCGAGGAGCTCGGCGTCGAAGACGACCTGCAGGATCCCCGAGCGGTCCCGCAGGTCGACGAAGACGAGCTCGCCGAAATCGCGGCGGCGGTGGACCCAGCCCTTGACCTGGACCGTCCGTCCGGCGTCCTCCCTGCGGAGCGAGCCGGCGGGGACGCGGGGCACGGTTGCGCTCACGGCGTCTCTCCCTTCAGCGTGCGCGGGAGGTCGCCGATCGGCACCTCCCTCTGCGACCTCTCCACGAGGTCCTTGACGACGACGACGCCCGACTGCCGCTCCTTCTCACCCACGAGGACCGCCGTGCGGCAGCCGCGCTTCGCGGCGTTCTTCAGCGCGTGACCCGGTCCCTTCCCGGCCGGGTCGAGGTCGACGGCGACGCCCGCGCTCCGGAGCTCGCCGGCGAGCGCGAGGGCGGCGGCCCGGTCGGCGGGATCGATCGCCACGACCGCGACCGGGGCGAAGCCCTCGATCGCCGCGCGGCGGAAAGGCTCCGGCAGGACGTCGACGAGCCGGTCCTCTCCGATCGCGAAGCCGATGCCCGGCGTCCTCGGCCCGCCGAGGTCCGACACGAGCCGGTCGTACCGCCCTCCGCCGAGCAGCGCGTCCTGCGCGCCGAGGCCCTGCGCCGTCACCTCGAAGACCGTGCGCGTGTAGTAGTCGAGACCCCGGACGAGCCGCGGCTCGACCCGATAGGGGATCCCCGCCGCGTCGAGGAGCGCGAGGAGCTCCTCGTGGTGCGCCTTCGACTCCGGGTCGAGGTGGTCGAGGACGCGCGGCGCTCCGGCGAGCGCCGCGGCGAGCGCGGGGTCCTTCGTGTCGAGGACGCGGAGCGGGTTGTCGCGCAGCCGTCGCCGGTCGTCCTCCCCCATCGTCCCCTCGTGCGCGGCGAGGTAGGCGCGCAGCGCCTCGACGTAGGCGGGGCGCGACTCCTCGCTCCCGACGCTGTTCAGCGAGACCGAGAGGCCCGTGAACCCCAGTCGGGTGAAGAGGTCGAAGAGCATCACGAGGAGCTCCGCGTCGGTCGCGGGGTCGGCCGCGCCGAGCACCTCGGCTCCGATCTGCCGGAACTCGCGGTAGCGCCCCTTCTGCGGCCGCTCGTAGCGGTACTGCGGACCGACGTAGTAGAGCTTCTTCACGCCGCCCGCCTGCGGCATCTGGTGCTCGACGTAGGCGCGCGCCACGCCCGCGGTGTTCTCGGGCCGGAGCGAGACGTCGCGCCCGCCCCGGTCGGTGAAGGCGTACATCTCCTTGTGGACGATGTCCGACGCCTCTCCCACGCTCCGCACGAAGAGCTCCGTCGGCTCCAGCACGGGCGTCCGGATCTCGTCGTAGCCGTAGAGGGAGAAGACGTTCCGGGCCGTCTCCTCGAGGCGGTTCCAGACGCGCGTATCGGGCGGGAGCAGGTCCCGCATTCCCTTGACGCTCGTGATCATCGGGGCCGGCCCTTCGTCAGAGGACGGGCACGGGGAAGGGAAGGCTCCGCCCGCGCCGCGCGTCCTCTCGGAGGTACTCCTCCTTGTATTCCAGGTAGTTCCGCCAGTACGCGTCGAGCCCGTCGGCCTCCGCGTCGGTGAGCGGACGGCGGAGCCGCGCCGGACTCCCCGCCCAGAGGGTCCGCGGAGGGACGACGGTGCCGCCGAGGACGACCGCGCCCGCGGCGACGAGCGCCTTCTCGCCGATCTCGGCCCCGTCCAGGACGGTCGCGTTCATCCCGACGAGCGCCCCGCGCCGGATCGTGCAGGCATGGACGACGCAGTTGTGACCGAGCGTCACCTCCTCCTCGAGGAGGAGCGGTCCGACGTCCTTCGTGACGTGCAGCGTGGAATTGTCCTGGACGTTCGAGCGCGCGCCGATACGGATCGAGCAGCAGTCGCCGCGGACCACCGAGCCGTACCAGATCGAGACGTCGTCCCCGAGGACGACGTCTCCGACGACGGCCGCCGTCTCGGCGAGGAAGACCCTCTCGCCGAGGGCCGGGGTCGCGCCGCGAAAGGGCCGGATGATCACGTCGTCCTCACGGGCCGCCGACGATACCAGAAGCCGAAGCGCCGCTTCGAGACGAGCGCCTCGCGCGATTGCGCTCTCCGCTCCCGTCGATCCGCCCGGGTGCACCGAAACGTGTGCACGGTGGAAGAACGTCGGGAACGACGGGGGGTTCGGGCCCCTCCTCGTGAGTTACGCACAGGGTTTTCCTCAGACCCTCTGAATTCCTTCGCGTCGTCTTCATCTCGATCAGCAGCCGATGAACACGTGCCCGTCCCGAAACGGGACGGGCACGCCGCGTGCACGGAGAGGCGCACCCGAACTGGCCCTTGACAAGCCTCGTGCGTCGCGCTCAGCGCGTGCCGCGCGGGCCGTCTCCCGCGGACGCGAGGAGCGCGCGCGCCTGCCGCCGCGCCGCGTCGGTCACCGACGCGCCCGCGAGGAGCGCGGCGATCGCCTCGACGCGCCCCTTCTCGTCGAGGCTCGTCACGACGGTGCGCGTCCGCCCCGCCGCGACCTCCTTGCGCACGGCGAGGTGGCGCTCCCCGGCGGCCGCCACCTGCGCGAGGTGCGTGACGACGAGGACCTGGTCGCGCGCGGCGAGGGCCCGGAGCTTCCTCCCGACCGCCTCGGCCGTCGCTCCCGACACGCCCGCGTCGACCTCGTCGAAGACGAACGTCCTCACCGGGCCGCCTCGCCGGCTCCCGCGCCGCCCCTCGCGCGCGGTCTCGGCTTCGGCGAGCGCGGCCGCGACGGCGAGCTGCACCCGGGAAAGCTCGCCTCCGGACGCGATCTTCGCGAGGGGCCTCGGCGGCTCTCCGGGGTTCGGCGCGAAGGCGAGCGACACGACGTCGACGCCGTGGGGACCGAACGCGACGCGGTCCTCGCCCGCGAGGAAAGCCCCGTCGGGCTCGGCCCGGCGCGAGACCTCGACCCGGAAAGACGAGGAGAGGAACGCGAGGTCGGAGAGGTGCCTCTCCACGGCCTTCGCGAGCTTCGGCGCCGCGGCCTGCCGCTCGGAGGAGAGGTCGAGCGCGGCGGCGCGGAACGCGGCGAACGCCTCGGCCGACGCCTTCTCCGCTTTCCGGAGCGCGCCTTCGAGGTCGGCCAGCTCGTCCCGCTCGCGTCCGATCGCGTCGCGGTAGGAGAGGACCTCCTCGAGCGTCGCCCCGTACTTCCGCTTCAGCCGCGCGAGGAGATCGAGCCTCTCGACGACCTCGCCGAGCCTCGCGGGGTCGGCCTCGAGGCGCTCGAGCTCCCGGGAGGTCGACGCCGCGAGGTCGGCGACACGCTCGAGGAGGTCGTCCACGGCGGCGAGCCGCTCCGCGGCGGAGGCGTCGAGCTCGGCGAGCGCGGCGAACGTCCGACGGAGGGCCGTCAGCGCGGGGAGCGCGCCCCCCTCTTCCGACTCGAGCGCCGTTACGGCGTCGGCGAGGAGGCGTCCGCGCTTCTCCACGCTCTGGAGAGAGACCTTCTCTCGCGCGAGCGCCTCTTCCTCGCCTGCGACGGGCGCCGCCCGGTCGATCTCGCCGATCCGGAAGTCGAGCACCTCGAGGCGCGCCGGCCCGTCCTTCCCGAGCGCGGCGATCCGCTCGCGGTCGGCCTCCTTCTCCCGGAACGCGGCGTGGAGCCGCGCCACCTCCGCGGCCCTCTCCGTGAGCGCCGCGAAGCGGTCGAGGAGCTCCCGCGGCGCGGCCGGGTCGAGGAGCTCCCGCGCCTCCGCCTGCCCGTAGAGGACGAGGAGCCGCGGCGCCACGTCGGCGAGCGTTCGGAGCGC
>JAKLER010000127.1 GCA_022711615.1 Acidobacteriota bacterium | reverse complement strand
AGGCCGTAGCTGGACAGGAGCGGGCCCGAGAGGCGGTGCTTCTCGCGGCTGAGGTGGCGATAGGCCTCGGCGAGGAAGATCAGGCCTCTCTCGTACTCGCCGGCGCGGGCCGCGGAGACCCCGAGCTCGACGAGGTCCTCGAGGTTGCCCGAGCGCCATTCGGCGAGGACGGTTTCGGGTGTGAGCGTGTCGGTCGGCATGGGCCTCGGCAGTCTGGGAACCCGCGCCGGGCGTGTCAAGCGCCGGAAGTGACGCGCTGGACGGCGGCGCGCAGGGCGCCGCCGTCCAGGCGGAGCGCCTCGACCCGCTCGGCGGCGATCCGGAGGGCCTCCCGCACGGCGTCCGCGTCGGCCCGGAGCCGCGCCGCCTCCGAGGTCCGGCCCTCGAGGGCGGACCGGACCGCCTCGAGCCTCTCGCAGACGAGACGCGAGGACTCGGCGGCGCCCCGGGTCGACCGGACCCCGTCCTCGAGCGCGCGGCCGAGCTGGGAGCAGAGGCCGTCCAGTCCGCCGAGACGCTCCGAGGCCCGCGCGCCTCGCTCCTGGCCGGCCGTGGCGGCGCCGACGGACTCCTCCACGAGGGCGGCGACACGCCGGGCGCCCCCGTCGTTCCGGCGCGCGGTCTCGATCAGCTCGCGCGAGAGGCGACGGGCCTCTTCGAACAGGCTCCGGAGCTCCGTCGCCGCCTCCTCGAACGGCGCGCCCGCCTCGCCGGCGCGCGCCGACAGGAGAGAGACGTTCAGGCCGAGGAGGTTCGCGCGGTCGGCGAGGCCGGAGACCGAGGCCGCGAGCGGCATGAGCGCCTCCGCGGTGCGCGAAAGCTCCGAGAGGCCGCGGGCGAGTCCGGTGTCGAGCTCGGCGACGCGGTCGAGGGCCGCCCGGAGGCTGCGGACGTCGTCCGCCAGGCGGGACCTCTCGTCCGAGATCCGCTCGGCCGTGGCGAGCGCCCGTTCGAGGCCGTCGACGTCGATTCGAGGCGGGGCGGGGTCGTCGCCGGCGAGCACCGGCGGGGAGGGCGGGAGCGGGGCCCGGAGCCGGCCGGCGGCGTCGGCGAGGAACGGTTCGGCGGCACGCATCGAGTCGGCGAGGCGCTCCGCGGGTCCGAGCAGCGTGGCGGCCAGGTTCTCGAAGGCCGAGACCCGGCCGAAGGGGACGGGCTCCGGCGGTGCCGCGAGGGGAGCGGCGGCTGCTCGCGGAGGATTGGAGGTCGCGGCGGGCGGGGGTTCCGGCAGCGCCGGCGAAGGAGACTCCGGAAGGGCGGAGGCCTCCGGGCGGACGGCGGCGAGCCGGTCCTCGAGGCGCCGGCATCGCCCCCTTTCGGTCTTCAGGGCGCTCCAGGCGGACGCGAGAGCGACGACCGCGACGGCGAGGAGGAGGGCGAGAAGAAGCTCCATCCGGAGGGAAAGCGTACACCGGCCCGGCGCTCCCGCCTAAACTCCAGATCCGGTTTGACGACGACCCTTCTCCTCCGCGCGGGCCGCGACGACGCCGCCCGCCGCCGGCACCCGTGGATCTTCTCGCGGGCGATCGCGGGAAGCCCGCTCGCGGGCGAGGTCGAGGTCCGTTCGGCGTCCCGGCAGCTGCTCGGCCGCGGGTTCGCGTCCCCCCGCTCCTCCATCGCCGCCCGGCTCTGGCGGTGCGGGGAAGGGCCGCTCGACGCGCCGTACGTCCGGGGCCTCGTCGTCGAAGCCGTCCGCCTGCGGGAGCGCTTCATGCCGGCTGGGACCGACGGCTATCGGGTCGTTCACGCGGAGGGGGACGGCCTCCCCGGACTCGTCGTCGACCGGTACGCGGACGTCCTCGTCGTCCAGGCGACGACGGAGGGGACGGATGCGGCGCGGCCCCTCTGGCTCCCCCCGCTCCGCGAGCTCTTCCCGGCGGCGTCGATCCTCCAGCGGAACGACCTCGCGAGCCGGCACGGCGAGGGGCTCTCGCTCGACGACGAGCTCCTCGCCGGAAAGAGGCCTCCCGGGAGCGTCCCGTTCCGCGAGCATGGCCTCACGTTCCGTGCCGACCTCGCGGGCGGGCAGAAGACCGGCTTCTTCCTCGACCAGAGGGAGAACCGGAACCTCGTCCGCGGTCTCTCGAGCGGCCGGAGCGTCCTCAACCTCTTCTCCTACTCGGGCGCGTTCGGCGTGGCGGCGCTCGCCGGCGGCGCCTCGCGCGTGACCCACGTCGACGTCTCGGAGCCGGCGCTCGCGCTCGCGAGGGAGAACCACGACGCGAACGGCCAGGACCCCCGCCGGGTCGAGACCGTCGCTGCGGACGTCTTCGAGGACCTCCGCGCTCGCGTCGGACGGGGCGAGACGTGGGACGTCGTCGTGACCGACCCGCCCGCCTTCGCGAAGAAGACGGCCGACGTCGACCGCGCCTGCCGGGGCTACAAGGACGTGAACCGCCTCGCCCTGAAGCTCCTCGCTCCCGGGGGTCTCCTCCTCGCCTGCTCCTGCTCGGGGCCCGTCTCCGCAGACCTCTTCCAGAAGGTCCTCTTCGCCGCCGCGCTCGACGCCGGCATTCCCGCGAGGATCCTGGAGCGGCGCGGCGCCGGTCCGGACCACCCGGTCTCGATCGACTGCCCCGAGACCGAGTACCTGAAGGCGTTCCTCCTCTCCCGATGAGCGGGCCCGGCGCGGGCGTCGTCCTCCTCGGTCCCGTCCCCCCGTGGAGGAGCGGGATCGCCGACCAGACGGTGCGGCTCGCGCGCGCGATGACGCGGCTCGGCGCGCCCCCTCTCGTGATCACGTTCTCGCGGATGTACCCGCGCGCGCTCTATCCCGGAGCGGCGGATCGCGGAGAGGGGGCGTTCCCCGGGGACGTCGAGGTGGTGCCGCTCCTGGACGGCTTCGATCCGCTCTCCTTTCGTCGCGCGGCCGCCCTCGCGGCCTCGCGCGGAGCCCGGCTCGCCGCGGCGGCGTTCTGGACCTCGGTCTTCGCGCCGCACCTCGCGCTCTTCCTCTCGGCGCACCGCGCCGAGGCGCCCGACGCGGTCCGCCTCCTCCTCTGCCACAACCTCGCGGACCACGAGGCCGGGCCTCTCCGGCGCGCCCTCGCGCGCTCCGCTCTCCGGCGGGCGGACGTCCTGGCCGTCCAGAACGCGGGAGACCTCGCGACGGCGCAGCGGGAGGTCCCGGAGCCCCGGGCCGTCCTCGTGCCGCACCCCGCGGAGCCCGTCCCGCGCGTCCCGCGTGCCGAGGCCCGGAGGCTCCTCGACCTTCCCGAGGGCGCTCCGGTCTTTCTCTTCAGCGGCCTCCTCCGCCTCTACAAGGGCTGGGACGTCCTTCTGGAGGCGTTTTCCGTCGTTCGCCGGGAGCTCCCTTCCGCGCTCCTCGTCCTCGCGGGCGAGCCGTGGGGGGAGGCGAAAGCGCTCCGGGAGCGGTCCGCGCCCGACGGCGTCCTCCTGCGCCTCCGCTTTCTCCCGCCCGACGAGCGCGGGCTCCTCTTCGACGCGTGCAACGCGGTCGTCTGCCCCTACCGGCACGCGACCGGCTCCGGGATCGCCGGCGACGCGCTGGCGCACGGCCGGCCGGTGATCGGCTCGGACGTTCCCGGCCTCTCGGTCGTCGTCCGTCACGGGACCTCCGGGCTGCTCGTCCCTCCGGGCGACCCGCGGCTCCTCGCCGCGGCGATGCTCCGCTTCGTCCACGAGGGCCTCGGGCCCCGTCTCTCGGCCGGCGCGGAGGCGGCCGGCGCGCAGCTCTCGCCCGAGGGGCACGCCCGGACGATCCTCGCGCTGGGCGGAATCGGGCCCGGGCCGGCCGGTTGCTAGACTCGGCGCGACCCCGCGCGCACCGCGCGGACGAGGACCACCGCGAATGGCGATTACGAAAATGTTCCGGGACCGGGTCGTCTCGATGGAGCAGACCTGGGACCTCGGCGAGAAGTACCTCTCGCTCCTCTCGGAGCTCGTCCACGAGGCGCTGCCCCGTTTCCGGACCGTCGGCAACGACTTCGACCACGACCGCGACTTCTACTTCCTCCTCGAGCAGGCCTCGGAGCCGGACGAGGAAAGGAAGGTCTGCTTCACCCGGATGCTCCTCGCGGACCGTGACTGCATCCCCCTGATCGCGGACGAGCCGCACGCTCCGGTGCGGGAGCGGATCGTCGCCACGATCCGCGCGCAGGCCGAGAACGCCGAGATCGTCGTCGCGTACCGCGCCATCCTCTCGGAGGAGGAGAAGGCGGAGGCCGACGAGATCGACGCGGCCTGGCGGATCGAGGAGGCGGCGCGGGAGGCCGCGCGCAAGGCCGAGGAAGAACGCCGCCGCGAAGAGAAGAAGCGGCAGCGGCAGGCCGAGGACACCCGGCGCCGGGCGCAGCGCGAGAAGCAGCGGGCGCGTGGCGGCGAGGCCGCCGGATCCGCACCGGCGCGGAGCGGCGAGGCCGGGGAAGGGCGCTCGCGGAAGCGCCGGCGCGGCCGGGGCGGCGGCGGGCGGGCGGATGGCTCGCCGCAGGCGGAAGGGACGGCCTCGGGCGGCGGATCGGCCGCCCCGGGCGCCTCGCGCCCGGCCGGCGAGCGGCCGGGGGGAGAGCCGCGGCGCGGGGACCGTCCGCGCGGCGAAAGGCCGCGCGGGGAACGCCCTCGCGGCGAGCGACCGCAGTCGCAGAAGGGCGCCGGAGCGACGGCTCGGGCGGCGGAGGCGCAGGCTCCCGGTCCGGCCCCGCAGTCGCCGCCTCGCCCGGCCGCGACGGGCGGAGCGCCGGACGGCGGCGCACCGCGCGAAGGCGGCGGGAACCGCAGGAGGCGTCGGCGCGGGCGCGGCGGCAGCCGGCCGCAGGGGGGCGGGCCGAACGGAGGCGCTCCGCACGGAGGCGGCGCTCCGCAGGGAGGTCCCGGGGAGTAGCGGTCTAGAGTGCGCTCGTCCCGGGAGGGACGAGCGCGTCGACGCGGGCGGCGTCTTCCTCCGTGACCGTCACGTCGAGCGCGGCGAGCGCGTCGTCGAGCTGCGCGGGCGTTCGCGGGCCGAGGATCGTGGAGGTCACCGCGGGGTGACGGAGCGTCCAGGCGAGGGCGAAGCGGGCCAGGCTCGTCCCCTTCTCCTCAGCGAGCGCGAGGAGCTCCTCGACGACCTCGATCCGTCGCGCGAACTTCGGGTTCCCGAGGTCTCCGACCCATTTCGCGGCGCGCGGAGAGTCGAGCGGATTCGGCTTCCCCTTCCGGTACTTGCCGGTGAGCCAGCCCCCTTCGAGCGGGCTCCAGACGAGGTTCCCGAGGCCGAAGCGCTCGGTGACGGGGAAGTGGTCGACCTCCATCGTCCTCCGGAGGATCGAGTAGGGCGGCTGGAGCGAGACCCAGCGCTCGAAGCCGTTTCGCTCGGAGATCCAGAGCGTCTCGACGATCTCCCACGCCTCGAGGCGGACGGTCCACGGGCTCACCCCGGGGTCCGTGGCGTGGCTCGTCGAGCAGCCGACGTAGCGGACCTTCCCCTGGCGGACGAGGTCCGTCAGCGTCGAGAGCGTCTCGTCCCACGGCGTTGTCCGGTCGGGGCGGTGGATCTGGTAGAGGTCGAGGACGTCGGTCTTCAGGCGCCTGAGGCTCCCTTCGACCTGTTCCTGGATCGCCTTCCGGGACAGCCCCTGCTCGTTCGGGCCGGGCCCCATCCGGGACCAGACCTTCGTCGCGAGGACCGCCGCGTTCCGCCGCCCGCCAAGGGCCTTCCCGAGGATCTCCTCCGACGTCCCCTCGCCGTAGTTGTTCGAGGTGTCGACGAGGTTGATCCCCGCGTCGAGCGCGCGGTGGACGATCCGCACGCACTCGCCCTCGTCGGCGTTCCCCCAGCTTCCGAGCATCATCGTGCCGAGGCAGAGGGGCGAGACCTTCAGGCCCGAGCGTCCCAGAGTCCGGTATTCCATGGGGGCCTCCCGCGGCCGGGGCCGCGTGCAGACGTTACGCCCGGACGGTAGACTCGGAAAAGCTCTCGGATCGTCGTGCAACGGGGCAGCGGGCCGGCGCCGCGCGGCCTCTCGAGGAGGAGACGTGATCAAGAAGGGCTGCGCGATCGCCGCCGTCGTCCTGCTCGGGGTTTTCGGGGCCTACCTCTATCTCCTCTGGGGAAAAGTCGAGGCGGTACCCGCGATCGTCCTCGCGGGGTTCGGCTCGCTCGGCCTCCTCATGGTCGTCGGGCAGCTGAAGGCCGTCCTCTTCGGCTCCGGCGACGTCGGCGCGCTGAAGCGGGCCGAGCAGGGGCTCCCGCTCGAGGACGGGAAGGAGGAGGCGGTCTGGGGCCGGATCGAGCCTCTCGGCGCCGCACTCGCGGCGCCGTTCAGCGGGCGGCCGTGCGTGGCCTACGAATACGACGCGAAGAAGGCCTCCTCCGCCGACGACGAGAACGCGACACCCTCGACGCTCGCCGGGTTCGCGCTGGCCCCGTCCGTCATCCGCTCGAGTCGCGGCGACGTGAGGCTCCTCGGCTTCAGCCTCCTCTCCGACTTCCCGGAGACCGTCGTCGACGACCCCGAGGCGCCGCACCGCGCCGTCCGGCACGCCGCCTCCTCGCAGATGGAGGAGCTGGGGCTCGCGAAGCTCGGCGCGCTGATCTCGGCGATGGACGACGCCATGGCCGACGACGACGGCTCGGTCCGGAAGGACATGAAGACGAAGGACGCGACGGTCGCCGACCTGGAAGCGTGCGTCCTGACGGAGAAGGTCGTCGCTCCGGGAGAGACCGTGACCGCGATCGGGATCTGGGATGCCTCGCGCGGCGGCCTCGTCCCGAAGCACCGCGGGAAGTCGGCCGTCGTCCGCCTCCTTCCGGGCGGCGGCGCCGCGATGGTCGTCCACGGGCAGAAGCGGCCCTGGGGGCTCCTCTTCTTCTCCCTCCTCTGGGCCGGCTTCGCGCACGTCTTCATCTGGCTCGCCTGGAAGGGCGGGTTCGAGTGACGTGCCCGAGCTCCCCGACGTCGAGCTTTACGTCGAGCACCTGACGCGTCGGCTCGCCGGCCGGACGCTCGAGCGGGTCCGCGTCGCCTCGCCGTTCCTCCTCCGGACGGTCGAGCCATCGCTCGCCGACGCCGAGGGGAAGACGATCCGCGGCGTCCGAAGGCTCGGAAAGCGGGTCGTCCTCGAGCTCGAGGGGGGGCCCTTCCTCGTCGTCCACCTGATGGTCGCCGGGCGCTTCCATTGGAAAGACGCCTCGCGAGCACCCGTCCCGAAGAAAGTCGGCCTTGCCGCGTTCGACGTCCCGGGCGCCACGCTCCTCCTGACGGAGGCGAGCCCGAAGAAGCGGGCGGCGCTCCACGTCGTCGCGACGGAGTCGGAGCTCGCAGCGCTCTCGCGCGGCGGCCTCGAGCCGCTCGCAGCGAGCCTTCCGGAGTTCGCGGCGGCCCTCCGCTGCGAGAGTCACACGATGAAGCGGGCGCTGACCGACCCGCGCCTCTTCTCCGGCATCGGCAACGCCTACTCCGACGAGATCCTCCACGCGGCGCGGATGTCGCCGTTCGCCCTGACGCGGACGATGGGCGACGAGGAGGTCGCGCGCCTCCACGCCGCGACGACGGCGACGCTCTCGTCGTGGCTCGCGCGTCTCCGCGCGGAGGCGGGGGAGCGCTTTCCGGAGAAGGTGACCGCGTTCCGGCCCGACTTCGCCGTCCACGGCCGCTACGGGAAGCCTTGCCCCGTCTGCGGCGACCCGGTCCAGCGGCTCGTCTATGCCGACAACGAGGCGAACTACTGCGCGACCTGCCAGACGGGAGGACGGCTCCTGGCGGACCGCGCCCTTTCACGCCTCCTGAAGGAGGACTGGCCGCGGAGCCTCGAGGGGCTCGAGGAGGCGAAGGCCGCCCGCCGGGGGCCCTGAGGTCGAACGTCCGGGCCGTTCAGGCGACCGCTTCTTCAGCGGCGCGGGCGACCTCGAGGGAGAGGACGACGAGCGTCTGGTCGTCCTCGGGCGGGCGGTTGCGGGTGAACCGCCGTACGGCCGTCAGGAGCGCCTGCCGGATCTCGCCGGCGCCGTCGCGCGCGGCGCGGGTGAGGACCTCCTCGAAGCGCGAGAAGCCGAACGGCTCGCCGTCGTCGTCGAGCGCCTCGATGAGGCCGTCGCTGTAGAGGACGAGGCGGTCGCCCGGGTGGAGCCGCGCCACGTGCTCGACGAACGGCTCGCGCCTCCTGACCCCGAGCGGGAATCCCCAGGCCGAGAGCGGGTCGAGGCGCTCGCCGCCCGCGCGCACGACGTACGGGTCGAGGTGGCCCGCCGAGCAGTAACGGAGGTTTCCCGTCGCCGGGTCGAGGACGCCGAAGAAGAAGGTCATGAGCATCCGCTTCGGCGCCGTCTTCCGCACCGTCTCGTTCAGGACCTCCATGACCTTCACCGGGGACGGGTCGTGGCCGGTCTGGACGAGGAGGGCCGACTTCGTCATCGCCATGACGATGCCGCTCGTCAGGCCGTGTCCGGCGACGTCGCCGAACGCGAGGCCGATGCGCCCTCCGGCGAGGGGAAGGAAGTCGAAGTAGTCGCCCCCGATCTCGGTCGCGGCGCGATAGTGGGAGGCGACGACGACCCCCGGGAGCTTCGGGTCGCTCGGCGGGAGGAGGGCGGCCTGGATCCGGTTCGCGGCGTCGATCTCGGCCTTCACCCGCTCCCGCTCGACGATCCGCTTCACGTGCGGGGCGAGGTCCTCGTGGCGGTACTCGACGCGCCGGCCCGTCGCGAGGCCGGCCAGCGCGAGCGCCAGGAGGAGGAGGAGGGGAAGGGCGAGCGCGGCGAGAGTGCCGTGGAGCGCCGGCCCCTCGAAGGCGCGAGAGAGCGGGACGAGGAAGAGGAGGAGCGTCGCGCCGAAGAACGACACGGCCGAGGCGAGGAGGTCCTTCGCGAGGAAGACGCCGGCTGCGGCGAGCGGCGCCCCGAAGCCGAGGAGGAAACGGGTCGTCTCGGGGCCGACCGGTACGAGGCCGACGGCGAGGATCGAGCCGACGACGGCCGAGACGAGGAAGCCGGCCCAGAGCGCGTGGCGGCGGTGGAAGACCGAGAGGGCGAGGAGGCCGCCGACGACGGCGACCGGGACGGCGACGGAGAGGGCGCCGAGGACGGCGGTCGCCGGTCCGGCCTCGGAGACGAGGACGGCGTACGCGCCGTCTCCGAGGACGGGACGGACGCCCCCGAGCGCGAGCGCGGGAACGAACGGCAGGAGCGCGGCGGCCGCGACGGCGGGCGAGAGGAGGAGTCCGGTCAGGAGCGATTCGCCCACGGTGGCGTTCCGGGCGTCGCGTCGGAGGAGGGCGTCGAAGGACGCGAGCCGCTCTCCCCATCGTTCGCGCGCGTAGCTCTCGCCGACCGACCAGGAGAGGAAGACGAGCGTCGCGAGCGGGACGTCGAGGAAGAGGAACCGGAAAGCGGTCTGCGAGACGGTCGTCCAGAACGCATCCGTCCCGGCGAAGCCGAAGCCGTAGGCGTCGGCCCGCGCGGTCAGGACGTCCAGGACGAGGAAGAGGACGAGCTGGCCGGCGAAGAGCCACGCTCCCGTCCCCACCCCGACCTCGCCCGCGTGGTACTTCCGGAGGAAGACGCCGAGGAGAAGGAAGAGGATGCCGAAAACGACGGCGAACCGGACGAACGTCGTCGTGAGCGTCCCGCCGAGCTCGTAGCGGAAGGCGCGGCCGTCTCCGTACTCCTCGAAGAGCTCCCAGCCGGCGAGCTCCTCGCCGACGAAGTAGACGTTCAGGAAGAACGAGACGGACGCCGGGGGCCCGTCGTGCGGGACGCGGAACCGGACGAGGTGGTCGGCCCGGTCCTTCAGGACGGTCGGCCGCACGGAGTCGAGGACCGGGCCCGGGGCGCCGGGGAAAGCGCGCGAGGCGACGAACCCCTCGGCCGCGGACCGGACCTGGGCCTCCGTCGGCTTGCCCCCTTTCTCCTCGGCCCGGGCCCGCGCCCGCGCGCCGAGGACCGTTCCGTCGACGCCGACGACGACCGACCCGAACTCCGGGAACTTCTCGAGGCCCGGCCGGAACCACGTGACGCGGTACCCGCCGAGCCGGGGGCCGACGACCGGGTCCCGCTCCATTCGCGTGCGGAGCGCCGCGTCGCCCGACAGCTCCTGCTCGAGGAGCGGAGAGTCCTCCCACGTCTCGACCCGGAACGCCGCGCCGACAGGTATCCCGAGCCGGCGCGCCTCGGCCGTCGCGATCGCGACCGCGGCGGGGCGGGTCACGGAAAGCCCGCGCGGCTGCGCCGCCTCGAACTGCGGCAGGAGGCCGGCGAGGGCGAAGGCCCCGATCAGGCCGAGGGCGAGGGCGCGCGAGGCCTTCATGCCCCCCTCATTACGAACGGGGCGTCCGGGAGGTTCCGCGAGGGCGACATCAGGGGGATCGTACGCTGGCGGCGTTAACCTTCCGTCGTGAAGGTTCTCGTCTCCCAGCCGCTTCCGGAGCCGTCCTCGACCGACCTCCTGTCGGCGTTCGTCGTCGTCATCGGCCGGCCGGACGCCTGGCCGGAGGAGGCGCGCCGGCACCTCCCGGACGCCGACGCGCTGGTCCCGACGCCCCGCGAGAAGGTGACCGGGGAGCTCCTCGCCCTCGCCCCGCACCTCAAGGTCGTCGCGAACTGCGCCGTCGGCACCGACAACGTCGACCTCGAGGCCTGCCGCCGGCGCGGGATCGTCGTCACGAACACGCCGGGAGTCCTGACGGAGGCGACCGCCGACCTGACCTGGCTCCTGATCCTCGCCGTCGCGCGGCGCTTCCGCGAAGGAGACGCCCTGATCCGTTCGGGGGCGTGGGACGGGTGGAAGCCGATGGAGATGATGGGCGCCTCGCTCGACGGGAAGACCCTCGGCGTCTTCGGGCCGGGTCGGATCGGGAGCGCGGTCGCCCGACGCGCCTCGTCGTTCGGGATGCGCGTCGTCACCTGCGATGCCGCCGACGGACCGGAAGCCTTCGAGCGGCTCCTCGCCGAGTCGGACGTCCTGACGATCCACGCGCCGCTCACCCCGGCGACGCGCGGCCGCTTCGGGGAGGACGAGCTTGCCCGGATGAAGCCCGGAGCGATCCTCGTGAACACCGCCCGCGGCCCGATCGTCGACGAGGCGGCGCTTGCGTCGGCGCTCGCGTCGGGCCGCCTCGGCGGCGCCGGCCTCGACGTCTACGAGAAGGAGCCGGCGGTCCACCCCGGCCTCCTCCCGCTCCCGAACGTCGTCCTCCTCCCGCACCTCGGCTCGGCGACGCGCGAGACGCGCCTCGCAATGGCGCGGACGGCCTGCGACGAGGCGGCGCGCGTCCTGCGCGGCGAGGAGCCACGGCACCGGGTCGTGTAGCTCAGGAGGCCGGGACGTCGGCCTTCGGGAGGCGCCGTGCGGCGGCGAGCATCGCCGCCACCGAGAGCGCCGACGTGGTCGCACCCCACGCGGCCAGGAGGGCTCGGCCGTCGAGGCGCGTGTCGAGAAGCGTCTCGACGAGGCTCCGGAGCCCTTCGCTCACGACGAGGACCGGGGCGAGGGAGAGGAGCGTCGAGAGCCCCATCGCGACGAGGCCGCCGGGGCCTAGGGCGACGGAAACGGGATTCGGAGCGTCGTAGCGGGGGAGGAGCGCGCCGAGGCCGAGGTGGAGCGCCGGGATCGCGAGGCCGCCCGCCGCGGCGACGGCGAGCGCGGCGCCGAGCGGGAAGCCGC
>JAKLER010000126.1 GCA_022711615.1 Acidobacteriota bacterium | reverse complement strand
GAGGCTCGAAAACGTTCGAGGCGACTGTCGCCGTCACGACGTCGAACCGCTCGTTCGGGTCGAGCGACGGGACGTCCATCGCCCACACGACGTGCAGCTCTCGGCCGCTCCCGCTCCGGGAGCATCCCCCGGCGACGAGGAGCCCAGCCAGGAGCAACGCGGCCAGCGCGCGATCGGGCCTCCGCACGGCCGCATGTTACCCGCCCCGGACCCCGGGCGTCAGACGGGTGGCGGGAATGTCGTCGGAGAACATATCGTTGTCCTCCGAACGAGGGAGGACCGCTCATGCCGAAGAAGCCGACACCGGACGACCTCCGGAACCTTCTCGCTCCGAGGACGGAGCCGTGCATCTCTCTCTTCCTTCCGCTGCCCCGGCACGGCGCCGAGCTGGCGATGGCGCCGGTCCGCTTCCGGAACCTCGTACGTCAGGCCGAGGCGCTCCTCGCGGAGCGGTACGACGCGAGACGTATCCGCGAGCTGATCGCGCCGCTCGGCGGGCTGGCGGAAGCCGTCGACGTCTTCACCCCGGGCCCGGAGGGGCTCGCGGCGTTCCGCGCGGACGGGGTCCTCGAGACCTACAGGCTCTGGCCGCCCCCGCCCGAGCGGGCGGTGGTCGCCGACAGCTTCCACGTCAAGCCGCTCCTTCGGAGCCTGCAGGACCGGAACCGCTACCACGTCCTCGCCCTCGGCTCCCGCCGCGTCGCGCTTTTCGACGGCTCGGAGAGGGGGCTCGTCCCGCGCGTCCTCCCGGGCCTTCCGGCGCCGCTCGAGCCATCCGCGGCGAGCGGGGGCCGGGGCGGAGGCGGGAGAGCCTCGAGAGGCGGCCCCGGAAAGGTCCCGGCCGAAGGGGAGGGCGGCCGCCGCGAAGAGACGCTTCGGGTCTTCCGCGCCGCGGACGGCGCCCTCCGTGAGGCGCTCCCGGGAGCGACGCCGATCCTGCTCGCGGGCTCCGGCTCCGTCCTTCCCGCGTTCCGGGATGTCTGCACGCATCCGGCGGTCTTTCCCGAAGGGGTCGAGGGCGCGGTGGACGACGTCGGCATCGACGAGCTCCACGAACGGGTCCTTCCGACCGCGCTCCGCGCCCTCGAAGCCAGGAACGCCCGGCTCGTCGAGGACTTTCGAAAGGCCCAGGACCGGGGCCTCGCCAGCGACGTGCTGACGACCGTTGCGGAGGCGGCCGTCGCGGGGCGCGTCCGGCGCCTCGTCGTCGCCGGCGGGAAGACGCTCTTCGGCCGGGTCGACCGGGAGACGGGCGAGGTGACGCTCCACGCGGGACAATCGGGACCCCAGGACGACGACGTCCTCGACGACCTCGCCGAGACGGTCCTCGCCCGCGGCGGAGAGGTCTTCGTCCTCGACGCGACGAAGATGCCGCACGAGGCTGCGGCCGTCGCGATCTACAGGTGGTGAGCAACGCGGGGCCGCGGCAGGAGGCCGCGGCCCCGCCGACGGCCGGCCCCGGGCCGGCGGGGAGGTGAGGGATGGAGCTCCTGGACTCGGGACGCAGCGTCCTTCTGGTGATCGACCTTCAGGGGAAGCTGATGGAGGTGATCCATCGCCCCCGCCTCGTCGTCGAGGCGACGCTGCGCCTGATGAAGCTCGCCGAGCTGTTCGGCGTGCCGGTCGTCCTGACCGAGCAGTACCCGAAGGGGCTCGGGCCGACCCACCCGGAGATCCGCTCCGGGTTCGACGCCCTCACCGTCCCGAAGAGGTACGTCGACAAGACCGCCTTCGGCTGCTGCGGCGAGCCGGCGTTCCTCCGGGCGCTCGACGAGCTCCGGCCGAGGGCGCGCGCGCCGCGACAGGTCGTCGTCACCGGGATCGAGGCTCACGTCTGCGTCCTGCAGACCGTTGTCGAGCTGATCCACCACGGGAACCAGGTCCACGTCGCGTGGGACGCGGTCAGCGGCCGGGGCGAGGAGTACCGGCATCACGCGCTCGAGCGGATGGCCGCGGCCGGGGCGGCGATCACGAACCACGAATCCGCCGGCTTCGAATGGGCGCGAGACAAGAACCACCCGAGGTTTCGCGACCTCTCGGCCCTCCTGAAGGACGGCCAGCCCTCCGGCTGACGGACGCGCGCCCTCTCCCGCCGCGGGGAGAGGCGCGGCGGAAGGCGCTCGAGGGTACTCTTCGCCCATGAGCGCTCCGCACGCGTACGAACGCGACCCGTACCTCAAAGAGCTCCCCGTCCGCGTCCTCGCGACGGGAAGCGACGACGGGCGTTCGTGGGCCGTTCTCGACGATACCGTCCTCTTTCCCGAGGGGGGCGGGCAGCCCGCGGACCACGGGCTCCTCGGCGACGTTCCGGTCGTCGACGTCCGGACGGTGGAGGGCCGCGCCGTCCATTTCCTCGAGGCTCCGGTCCCCGAGGGGCCGACGCTCCTCCGCCTCGAATGGGCGAGGCGGTTCGACCACATGCAGCAGCACACGGGGCAGCACCTCCTCACCGCCGTGGCCGCCGACCGCTTCGGATGGGAGACGACGGCGTTCCACCTCGGTCCGGAGACGTGCGACGTCGAGCTCGCCGTCCCGTCGATCTCTCCGGCCGACCTCGAGCGTCTCGAGGAGGCGGTGGCGGCTTGCATCCGGGCAGCCGTCCCGGTGACGGCGCGGCGTGTCCTCCCCGAGGAGCTGCCGGGTCTCGCCGTGCGTTCCCGCGGCCTGCCGGAAGGGCATTCGGGCGATGTGCGGCTCGTCGAGATCGCGGGCGTCGACCTCAATACCTGCGGCGGGACGCACCTCCGGTCGACGGCGGAGCTCGAGGGCTTGAAGCTGCTCGGCACCGAGCGGCTCCGCGGGGGGACTCGCCTCCTCTTCGTCTCCGGGGGACGCGTCCGGAGGAGGCTCGGCGCGGCCGAGGAGCGCAACGCGCGCCTCCGCGTCCTTCTCGGAGCGCCCGATCCGGGCCTCGCCGAGGCGGTCGCGGTGAAGCTGGCGCAGCTGGCCGAGGCGCAGAAGGCGCTGCGCGGCGCCGAAGAGGAGCTCGCCGAGGCGAAGGCGAAGGCGCTCGCCGCGGCGGGGCTGCCCGTCGTCGACGCGCACTTCGAGGGGCGGGACCTGGTCTTCCTCGGGCGAGTCGCGAAGCAGTTCGCGGAGCTGCCCGTCGGAGGGCTCGCCTTCCTGACGGGGGAGAGGGACGGGGTCGGAGTCTTCGTCCTCGCGGCGGGCGCGGGATCGAGCTCCGACGTCCGGGCTCTCGGTTCCGCCGTGGCCGCGGAGCTGGGCGGGCGCGGCGGCGGGTCCGGGAAGCTCTTCCAGGGGAAGGCGAGCCTCGAGCGCCGCGCCGGGGCCCTGACTCTGCTACGCACGCCTTCGCCGTGACCCGGATCACGCCACGGGGCCCGCGGCCTTCTTGAGCCGGTCCGGGAGCGGGCGTAGGCTGCTCGCGTGCAGGACAACGTCGAGGTGACGGTGCGTCGGGCCGACGTCGGCCTCGCACGCCGGCGAGGCCTCGCCGGCGCGCTCGCGCTGCTCGTCGCGTTCCCGGCCGCCGCGAACCTGCGCGCTCCCCGGCGGGTCCCGGAGTCCCCCTCGTCCGCCCTCGCAGCGCCCGCGACACGGCTCGTCGTGGAGCGCGAGCGGCTGACGTTCCTCTGCGGGGCGGAGGCGTGCGACGTCCTGGCCGAATACGACGTCACGGCCGTCGGCGCGGAGCACGTCCGGCTCGAGATGATCCTGCCCGCCCCGGGCGACGTGACGGCCCGGACGAACGGATCGCCGGAGACGGTGAGCATCGTCCCGGCGGAGCCGCTCCGGGAAGAAGAGCTGCGCGGCCTGCCGGAGCCGGGGCCGGGGGAGCCGCCGCTTCACCGGGCCGCTTTCGACGGCGTGCTCCGGCCGGGTCCGAACACGATCGCGGTCCGGTACCGGCAGCCGCTCGGGGGCGAGGAGGTCGGACATTCGGGCCGCCGCGCCGGGAGGTTCGTGCAGCGCTTCCGGTACGAGCTCTGGCCCCTGCGCGAGTGGACGCGGAAGGAAGGCTTCCGGCTCCGGCTCGCGATCGGCGTCGAGCGCCCCGCCCCGAGCCTCTGGCAGCGCTGGTTCGGCCACCCGCGGTCGGTTTCCTGCCTCACGAGCGACCCGGCGGCTCCGGCCGTCGAGGGGCGGCTCGAGCAGCGGGGCGCGCACCTCTGGCTCGAAGCGGAGCTCGGCCCTTCCTTTCCCGATCGGATCACCTGCTACGTCGGTGACGACGACCTGATGCCGAGGTACTGATGGCTGGATCGAATCTCCCTGGTCCCCGCGGAACGGACTCCCCTCACGACCCGGTCCCGGAAGGGCTCCTGGGTCGCTCCTTCGCCTATCCCGGCCCGATCAGACGCGGCGCCCGGGTCGCGCCCGAGGACGACGCCGGACCGGAAGGCCGGTCGGCAACGCCCCAGCAGCGTGCCGAGAAGCTGGTGGACCGGTTCGCCGCGCGCGTCGGTGCGGGCTCCTTCACCGCGATCTCGCGGAAGCGGGTCGCCGACGGTCTCCGCGTGCGCATCTGGGCGCCGAGCGCCATCGACCAGGGGACCTCGAGCCTCTGCGGGCCGGCGTCCCTCCTCTTCGACGTCGCGACGCGCGATCCGGAGGCGTACGTCCGTTACGTCACGTCGCTCTGGGAGACGGGCCAGGGCCGGATCGGCCGCATCGACGTGCGGCCCGGCACCGACCTGAAGGCCTTCGACCCGGGGCGAAACGTCGAGGCCTCCGACTGGATCGCCCTCGCGAGCCTCAGGGACTCGGAGAACTGGTTCTTCGACTACCAGGAGGACTCCGACGCGCTCGCCGGAATCACGCTGCCGGGCGAGCTCGAGGGGTGGTTCAAGAAGGCCGGCTACACGGAGGTCGTCAACGACGCGCGGGCGATCGTCGACAAGGACGAGGCGTGCCTCCGAAGGGCCGACGACTACTTCCGGAACGGATTCCGCGTCTGCCTCTTCATCCACTCCAACATGCTGAGCCCGTCGACGCAGGGGAACGGGTCGGCGACCGCCGACCACTGGGTCGTCCAGACCGGGCGCGTCACGTTCGGGGCCACGATGATCGAGGGGAAGCCGGCCACGACCGTCTCGCTCCGGATCTTCACGTGGGGCGAGGGGCGCCGCGCGGTGCCGCAGGCGGGTGTCCTCCCGCTCGACGCCTTCCTCGACAACTTCTACGGCTTCGTCGCCGCCCGCTACTGACGGCGGGCCGCCCTCTCCCGGCCGGCCTGCGCGAGGACGGCGAGGACGAAGAAGACGGCCGCGAGCCCCCAGAGGAGCGCGAGCTCGTGCCGCACGTGCGCGAGGGAGGCGCCCGCCTGGTTCACGCGGAGGAGCGCCGGGATCGCGCTCGTCGAGGGGATCGCCTGCGAGGCGACCCGCAGCCAGCCGGGCAGCGCCGACGGCGGCCACGAGAATCCGGCGAGGAAGATCGCCGGGAGGGACGTGAAGAGGAGCGTCTGGATCGCCGCTTCGCGCCGCCGGAAGAGGACGGAGAGCGCGAGCCCGAGGAAGCTCGTCGCGAGGAGGAACGGGAGGACGAGGCCGGCGGCGGCCGCCGCGCTCCCGCGGACGGGGAAGCCGAACAGGCGCGCGACGACGCCGAAGTAGAACAAGGCGTGGACGAGGTAGAGGGCGACGAACGCGAGCGTCCTCCCCGTCACCGAGGCCGCGGCCCGGGCGAGCAGCGGGCCGGAGCCGAGCCGGCCGAGGTCGGCGGGGCCGCGCAGGCCGATCCCGATCAGGAGCGTCTGCTGGAGGATCAGGATGAGGACCGGCGGGACGACGTACGTCGCGTATCCCTCGGCCGGGTTGAAGAGGGGGCGCGAGACGAGCGGGACCGGGTCGCGGAACGCGCGCGCCTTCTCCTCGGGCATCCCCTGCGCTGTCAGCCGCCGGATCTCGATGCCGGCCGAGAGCGTCCCGACCGACTCCGCGAGGCCGGTGAGGACCTGCCGGTAGACGAGGAAGTAGGTCGCGTCGGCGAGGACGCCGACCGTCGCCGGAGCGCCGCGCTTCACCTCGCGCTCGAAGCCCTCCGGGATGCCGAGGACGCCGCCCGCCGTCCCGTCGCGGACGAGCGCCTCGGCCTCCGCGAGGCTCCCGGCGCGCGCGGCGACGCGGACGAGCTCGTGGGCGTCGGCGAGGCGGACGAGCTGGCGGGAGAGGGGCGTCCGGTCGAGGTCGACCACGGCGACCGGGATCTCCTTCAGCACCTCGCGTCGGTACGGCGTCGGGTAGAAGAACGCGTAGAGCGAGATCGCCCCGACGAGGACGAGGAGGGCGCCCGGGTCGCGGAGGGAGCCCGAGACCTCCTCGCGGAAGGCCCGAAAGAGGCTCCTCACGTCCGTCCCCAGTACGCCGGGTCGCTCATGAGGCGCCGCATTCGCCACAGGGCGAGAGGCGGGAGGACGAGGACGAACGCGAGGAGCGCCCCGAGCGGCGAGAGGGACGCCGAGGCGGGGGCGCCGCGCATCGCCTGCGCGAGGAGGAGGGCGAGGAAGTGGGTGAGAGGGAGGAGCGCCCCCCAGAGCTGCGCGGCGAGCGGCATCCCGAACGTCGGGAAGGTGATCCCGGTGAACGCGAAGGCGGGCCCTCCGTAGAAGGCCGCCGCGCTCGAGGCGAATCGGAGGTTCGCGCTCCCGGCGACGAGGAGGAGCGCGACGGCCTGGTAGCCGAGGACGAGGAGGAGCGTCGCGAGCGCGACGAGGGACGCGCTGCCGCGGAGCGGGACGTCGAGGAAGCGGAGCGGAAACGCGAGAGCGGCGAGGCCGACCGCCGTGAACCAGAGCGCCTGCGGGAGGAGCTTGCCGAGGACGGCGCGCGTCGCGCTCCCGCCCGAGGCGAGCCACTCCGCGGCCGTCCCGTCGCGCAGCTCCACGCCGAGGGCGTGGACGCCGGCGACGAGGACGAAGATCGAAAGGAGCGTCGCGAGGACCGCGGGGAGGAGGAACGCGCGGTAGTCGAGCCCGGGGTTGAAGAGCGCGCCGCGGAGCGACCTCACCGGCTCGAAGCGCGCCCCCGCGACGTCGGGCGTCTCGCCGAGCGCCCTGCGGGCCTGGATCTCGACGCCGGCCGAGAGCGTCCCGACGACCGCCCGCACGTCCCGCTTCAGGATGCTCCCGGGGATCATCGTGAGCGCGTCGTAGTGGAGGACGACCTTCGGCGCGGCGCCCCTCTTCACGTCCCGCTCGAAGTGCCGTGGAACCGACACGATGCCGTAGGCGCGTCCCGCGAGGACCTCGTCGAGAGCCTCGCCGCTCGTCGCGTACGGCCCCGCGACGCGCATCGACTTCGCCGCGTCGAGCATCCGGACGAGGCGGCGCGAGAGGAGGGAGCGGTCGGCGTCGACGACGGCGACCGGGAGCTCCTCCGGGAGCCGGTTCCAGAAGATCGCCGTAGCGAGAGAGAAGCCCGCGAGCGGCAGGAAGACGAGGAGGACGAGGGCGTGGCGGCTCGCCACGAGCCGCTCCGCCTCCCGCCGCGCCGCGCGGAGAACGCCCGGCGCGCTCGCTAGCGGGGCCACGTGACGACGGCGCTCATCCCGGGGCGGAGGCCGGGCAGCGGCTTCGCCGGGCGGGCGCGGACCTCGAACGTCTTCAGGTCGAAGCCCCCCTGCGCGCTCGTCGCGCGCCACGTCGCGAAGTCCCCCTGCGGCGCGACGAACGTGACCGTCAGCGGGACCTCCGCGCCGCCGAGGGCGGGGAAGCGGGCCGGGACGGTGGCCCCCATCTTCAGCCGCGCGAGCCGGTCCTCCCGCACCTGGAACGTCACCCAGACGTCCGTCAGGTCGACGAGCGTCACGATCGGGAAGCCGGCCGGGACGACCTCGCCCGGCTCGGCGTTCCGCCGGTAGACCTCGCCCGCGGCCGGAGAGACGACCTTCGTCTCGTCGAGGAAGGCCCTCACCTCGTCGACGGCGCCCGTCGCGCGCGAGACCATCGCGGCGGCGGTCGAGCGATCCTCGCTTCGCGCGCCGGCGACGGCCATGTCGTAGACGGCCCGGGCCGCCTCGGCGGCGTCGCGGGACGTCTTCCACTGCGCCTCGGCCTCGTCACGCCGCTGAGCCGGGACGACGCCGTCGCGCGCGAGGCGCTCGAGGCGTCCGAACGTCGTCTCGGCGAGCTCCGCGGCGTGCTTCGCCCGGTCCCACTGGCTCTTGGCCGCGCGGATCTCCTCCTCGCGGGCGCCCCGGTCGGCCTTGTCGCGCTGAGCGACGGCGCCCGCCCTCGCGGCCTCCGCCTGGTCCAGCTTCGCCCGGATCTCGGGGCTCTCGATCGTCGCGACGAGGGCGCCCTTCTCCACGGCGTCTCCCTCCTTCACGTCGATCGTGGCGAGCCGTCCGGCGACCTTCGCGGCGACGTCGACCTTCGTGGCGTCGGCCTCCCCCTGGAGCGTCTCCGGGCCGGGGCGCGAGAGGAGGAGGGCGGCGAGAGAGAGGAGCCCGAGGACGGCGACGCCGCCCCCGAGCGCGAGGAGTCCCTTCGTTCGTTCGTTCACTTCTCCACGTCCCCCGCCCCGTCCGCGCGGAGCGTCTCGTACGTTTCGGTCTGTCCGGCCGCTTCGAGGAGCTCGGCGAGGGCGACGTCGAGGTCACGGGCCGCCGCGAGGCGGCCGAGCTCGACCTTCGCCAGGGAGAGGCGCGCGTCGACGACGTCGAGCGACGTCGCGACCCCCTCCTCGAACGCCCGGGTCCGCACCCGGACGTTCTCCCGCGCGAGCTCGAGCGCCGCGCCGAACGCCTCGACCTGCTCCCGGGCCTTGCTCGCCTCGCGATACCGCTTCTCGACGAGCGTCTCGACGTCCCGCCGGGCGCGCGCCGCCAGCTCGGCGACGCGGTCGCCGCGCTCCCGCGCCGCCGCGATCCCCTTCTCGCGGGAGAAGCCGTCGAAGAGGGTGAGGCGGGCGCTGAGCCCGGCGGCCCAGGTCGGGTCGAGGAGCGTCAGCCCCGGCTTGTAGAGCTCGCGCACGCCGAAGAGCGCGACCTCGGGATACCAGCGGCCCTTCTCGGCGGCGAGGCCGGCGCTCGCGAGCGAGGCCGCGGCCTCGAGCCGGGCGAGGGCCGGGTTCGCGTCCCGGGCGGCCGCCTTCAGCTCCGGAAGCGGCGGCAGCTTCGCGGGGACGAAGAGCGGCGTCGTCGTGACGAGTCCGTCCGCGTCCTCGGCCGGGAGCGAGAGGACGTTCGCGAGCGCCTCGCGGGCGAGCGCGAGGTCGTGCCCGGCCGCCTTCAGCTCCCGCTCCGCCTCGGTCCGTGCGACCTCGGCGTGAAGCCGCTCCGCGCGCGAGAGGAACCCCTCCTCCTCGAGGCGGCGCGCGTTCCGGAGGTGCCCGTCGAGCGCCGAGAGGACTTCGGCGCGGATGGCACGAGCCCGTTCGGCGAGCCTCGCGGCGTAGTAGCGGCGGACGACCTCGGTGGCGAGGGCGTCGCCGACGGCGCGAAGCTGCGCCCCGGCGTCCGCCTCGCGGGCCCGCGCGGCGTCACGCGCGGCGTCGATCCTCCCTCCCGCGAAGAGGGGCCACGTCAGCCGGACGTCCGCCCGCTCGTAGAGGTCGTCCTGGACCTCGAGCGTGAACGGCGGGACGAGGGCGGCCGGCACGGCCGGATGGAGAGAGAGGATCACCTTCCGGATCGGGTCGAGGTCGAACGTGATCGGGTCGTCGATCCGCGTGACCCTCGCGCTCGCCTCGAGCTTCGGCCAGCGGAGGGCGTCGGCGGCGCCGACCTCGGCCTGCCGGACCCGCAGCTCGTGTCCGGCCGCCTTGAGCGCCTCGTGGGCGGAGCGGACGCGCTCCCGCGCCTCGGGGAGCGAGAGGTCGCGCGCCGCGGCGCGGTGTCCGGCCAGGCAGACGATCAGGACGGCCGCGACGCGCGCCGTCTCGTTTGTGAGGAAGCGGGGGAGCCGGGGACGCCTCGTCAAGAGCGGAACTCCTTGCGCGAGGCGATCGGGCGCCGCGAGGCGCCGTCGCCCCGCCGGCGAAGGATCATACGCGCGAAGGAGGATGATGCGTCGGGCCAGGCAATCCGGGTGGGGTGCTGCGAGGTCGTTGCGTCGCGTGCGTCGTCCGTCGGGAATCCCTGCGGAAGGCCCTCACCCGCCCACGATCGTCATCGCCCGGAGCTCACTCGGAAGAGGTTCGCGGAAGGTGCGGAGCTCCGCCTCGATCCGGGAGAGGGGCATCCTGGCCATTCAGCGCGCGGGCCATGCCCTGGGCGACGGGGGACACTTCGACCTTCGACGGGTCGACGCGTCCCTCGAGCCAGATCACGCGCTGGGCGGCGAGGTCCTCGCGGAGGGTCCGGAAGGCGGCCTGGAGCCCCTCGGTCGTCGTGACGTCGAGACCCTTGGGCCAGCCCGGCGCGACGGGCGACTCCGGAGGGGCGAGCCGCCAGACGTGGAGAGGGACCCCCAGGCGCGCGAGGTACCGTGCCGCCCGTCCGGCGTCGAAGTCGCTCGCCTCCAGATCCCCGCGTCCGAGGAGGAGGACGACGGCCCGACGCCGCTCGCGGCGAGTCGCGCTGAGCCCGGAGACGGCGACGGCCTCGGCGACGCGAGGGAGCGAGTCGCCCGGCGTGAAGACTGCCCAACCGTTGACGTCGAGGAACGGACCGTCGCGCGATGTGAAGGCCTCGGAGATGGGAAAGAGCCTCGTCTCCGCGGCGGCCCCCGGAGTCGCCTGCGGGGCCGGGGAGAGGAAGCTGTAGACCGTGTCGCGGTCGAGTTCCTTCGACTGCGAACGGCGCTTCCCAGCGGACCTCACGCGGTACACGACAGTTCGCGAGCGCGCTTGGGTGCCGGACTCGTCCTGTTTCAGGAAGATCTCGACAGACTCCCTTCCGGCCAGTCGTGCGAGCTCTTTGAAGGCGAGCCCCGACGAGATGAAGACGACTTCGGCGGTCCCCTTCTCGACGGCCGCGACGGCGAGGTCGTGCCCGTCGACCTGGAACCAGCCCCGGAGCCGGGCCGGGTCGGGGAGTCTCTTCCTCGTACCGGAGAGCCGGACCGGGAAGGCGGTCAGCTCGCGCTCGACGTCCTTCTTCGCCCCGCCGCCGAGGCTCGCGACGGCCGTGGCGACGACGCCCCCGTCGAACGTCAGGTCGGCGAGGAGGACGTGGGAAGAGCCGCTCGAGTAGGCGGGGATCGGGATCCGCGAGGGATCGAGCGCGTCGATCGGTATCCCGTCGAACGAGACGTCGATCGCCTTCGGCTTCGGACTCGTCGGACAGCTCCAGACGAGACGTGCGCGGGTCGCCCTGCCGGCCGCGTCGCGCTCGAGGACGAACCGCGCTTCGGCGTAGGCCTTCGCCCGGTTGATCCACTGGCGGGCCTCGCCGAGCCGGGCACCATCCACCCCCCGAGCGACCGCGACCATCTCGCGGGGCGTGATCTCGTGTCCGAGGTCGACCTCCGTCTTCCAGGGAGGAGCGATCTCACTGGCGAGCTTCCCGTCGACGTAGAGATCGATCCGCGCGACCTGTGGGCTCGCCGAAAGCTCGACCGTCCAGGTCCCGTATGCGATTCCGAGGATCAGCGTGACGAAGGAAATCATGCGCCTCTCCCGCACGCCGATAAGCAAGATGTGTGCGGAGATCGACGTCCTTCCGGAAGGACGGTGCCCCGCCCGAAGCGGGGCGCCGCCCTCACCCGG
>JAKLER010000125.1 GCA_022711615.1 Acidobacteriota bacterium | reverse complement strand
ATCGTCTCGACGCACGCGGGGAGGGCCGCGGGGTCGCCTGGCCCGTTCGAGAGGAAGAAACCGTCGAAGCCGAGAAGGTCGGAGGCCGGCGCCGTCGCCGGGAAGACCGTGACGTCGAGGCCGCGCGCGGCGAGGTGGCGGAGGATGTTCCTCTTGACGCCGTAGTCGATCGCGGCGACGCGCGGCCGTCCCGCGGCGTGGGCTCCGAACGGGTAGGGCGATCGCGTCCCGACCTCGAGCGCGAGCGCGGCGCCGGTCATCGCCGGCTGCTCGCGGACGGCGGCGAGGAGCGCCGCGCGCGCCTCAGCCCCCTCGTGCTCCGTGGAGACGGCGCCCCGCATCGCTCCGAGGGAGCGCAGGTGCCGGACGACGGCGCGCGTGTCGAGGCCCTCGATGCCGACCGTGCCGGACTCGCGGAGCGCCTCGCCGAGGCTCTTCTTCCCGCGCGCGTTCGAGAAGCGCTCCGGGACGTGCCGCGCCGCGAAGGCGGCGACCTGGAGCCGGTCGGACTCGGCGTCGTCGCCCGTCACGCCGTAGTTCCCGACGTGCGAGGCCGTCATGACGACGATCTGCCCGCGGTAGGAGGGGTCGGTCAGCGTCTCCTCGTAGCCGGACATCGCCGTGTTGAAGACGACCTCGCCGAAGGCCGTCCCCTCCGCCCCGAAGCCCTCGCCCTCGAAGGCGCGCCCGTCCTCGAGGAGGAGGACGGCGGGGCGGCCTCTCACAGGGTCCGTCCCACCGCGGCGGCGATCGGCGCGAGCCGCTCCATCAGGTCGGAGAACATCGGCGGCGTCAGTGCCTGGGGCCCGTCCGAGAGCGCCGTCTCGGGCTGGTGGTGGACCTCGACCGCGACGCCGTCGGCGCCCGCGGCGATCGAGGCGAGCGACATCGGCTTGACCTTGTCGCGACGTCCCGTGCCGTGGGAGGGGTCGACGACGATCGGCAGGTGGGAGAGGCGCTCGACGGCCGGGACGACCGAGAGGTCGAGCGTGTTCCGCGTGTAGTCGCTGAACGTGCGGACGCCCCGCTCGCAGAGGACGACGTTCGGGTTCCCCTCGGCGAGGACGTACTCGGCGGCGAGGAGGAACTCCTCGAGGGTCGCCGACATCCCGCGCTTGAGGAGGACCGGCTTGCCGATCCGCCCCGCGGCCTTCAGGAGCTCGAAGTTCTGCATGTTCCGGGCGCCGATCTGGAGGCAGTCGGCGTATTTCGCGACGACGTCGATCGAGGAGGTGTCGAGCGCCTCGGTGACGACCGGGAGTCCCGTCTCGTCCCGCGCGGCCGCGAGGATCTTCAGCCCCTCCTCCCCGAGCCCCTGGAAGGAGTAGGGCGAGGTCCGGGGCTTGTAAGCCCCTCCGCGGAGGAGGTGCGCCCCGCGCGCCTTGACCTCCTTCGCGATCGTGACCGTCTGCTCGAGCGTCTCGACGGCGCAGGGGCCCGCGATGATCGCGAGGCGCGTCCCGCCCACGGGGACGCCGCCGATCGAGACGATCGTGTCTTCGGGGTGGAACTCCCGCGAGACGAGCTTGTAGGGGTGCGAGACCTTGATGACCTCGAGGACCCCGGGGAGGTTCTCGAAGGCCGTCGGCTCGACCGTGCCCCGGTTCCCCGTGATCCCGACCGCGGTCCTCTGCTCCCCCGGGATGGGATGGGCCTTCAGCCCCATCCGCTCGGCGGCCTCGACCACCCGGCCCACGTCGGCCGCGGTCGCGCTCCTGTCCATGACGATCAGCACGGCGTCTCGCCCTCCGGAACCGCTGTTTATACTTCATCGTGGCGCGCCGGGCCTTCCCGGCCGCCGAGGAGGCAACGATGGCGATCCGGCGCACGCTCTCCCTCGCGGGGCTCGCTCTTGCGGGCGCGTTCCTCCTGGCGCTCGAAGCGCCGGCCTACCTCATCATCCTCAAGGACGGGACCCGCCTCGAGGCGTCCGCCAAGCCGGTCGCGTCGGGGCGGAACTACCTCTTCCACGACAAGCTCGGGGCCCAGAAGATGATCGCGATCTCCGAGGTGGACCCCGCGAAGACCGAGGCGGCCAACAAGGAGAACTACCGCGACGCCTACATCCTGGGCGATCCCGAGCCGATGAAGAAGGAATCGGACACGAGCGCGAAGGCGCCGTCCCTCTCCGAGTACATCCGGCAGAACCGGAAGTCGCAGATCGAGGCGCCCCCCGTGTCCGCGCCCGTGGTGCCGGGCGGGGCGCCGGCCGCGCCGCGGAGCGCCGGACGGTCCGAAGCCGCCGCCGCGCCCGCGGCCGTCCTCGACCCGATCGTCCAGGACTCGTTCCTCCGCGCCTACCAGACCGCCGCGGTCCGCGGCACGCGCCTGACGCCGCTCGCGGGTGGGGCGCTCCGAGTCCAGGCCGTCACCGACACCGAGACGATCGTCTTCGGCGCCCTGGTCGGGACGGCTCGGGGCCTGAAGGAGTCGCGGACGGCCGGCCGGCTCGTCGAGAAGGTCGAGCTCTACATGACGACGAGCGCGGGAGAGAACGCCGGGAAGTTCGTCATCCTCCCCGAGGACGCCGAGGCGCTCCTGAACGGGACCGTGCCGCCCGCGAAGTTCTTCGTCGCCCGCGTCGAGCTCTGAGGCCGCCGTGCCCGACGCGTTCCGCGCGACGAGCCCGCTGCCGGCGGCGGGCGCCTGAGGCCGACGTGGACGCCGGGACGCTCGTGCTCGTCCACCTCCACTCGCCGAAGGAGAAGTACTGGGGGGCGCTCCGCGCGCTCACCCCGGCGGGCGTGACGGTCCGGGGGATCGACGTCGCGCTCTTCGACGACTGGGCGCGGCAGTTCCTGTCGGGGGGCGAGCCCGAGCTGGGCGTCGCGACCCTCTTTTTTCCGCTTCACCGCGTCGAGAAGATGTTCGAGGACTCCCGCGTCGGGACGGTCGCCGCCTACCACGAGCGCTTCCTCGAGATGGTGGGGCGGGACGTCCGCGACGTCCTCCGCCTCGATTCCTCGCGGCCCGACGGGCCGCTCCAGTGAGCAAGGAGGACCCGTGGCCGAGCTCGTTTGGCAGCTCCGGAAAGGCCCCGACGGGGCGCCCTACGCCTTCGCGGCCTTCAACAGGGCCGAGAAGCGGACGAACTTCTTCGACGGGGCCGAGCCCCTCCGCGCGTTCCTGATCAAGCACGGAGTGGCCGCCGACGACGCCGTCGCCCTCGCGGCGCGCGTCGAAGGGGGCGAGACGGTCTCCGTGACGCTCCCGAAATAGGCCCCCGGGAGCCCGGCAGGGCAGAATCCGGCATGACCTCCTTCCCGGCGCGCGCCCTCGCCCTCGCCCTCCTCGCGCTTCCGTGCTCCCTCCACGGGGCGGAGGCGGAGCCCGCGACCTCCAGCCTCTTCCGGGCGGTCGACGACCTCTCCGTCCCGGATTCGAGCCGGCCCGTGAAGGACCTGGTCCTCTCCGCCGGCGCGGCCACCATCCGGCTCCCCGAGGGTCGCGCCGCCGTCGTCACCGATCCCGACGGGGTACCGGCGGGGCTGTTTCTCTCGGGAAAGGGCACCTTCACCTACGTCCCGCGCGACCCCCGCGAGCATTCCGCCGTCCGCTGGACGCTTTCGAAGAACACCCGGCTGAGCCCCACCGCCACCGAGGCCGGTCTCGCCATCGCGGACTCGTTCGAGACGCTCCTCTGGCTCGCGCCGGCCCAGACGCTCCCCGAGCTCCCCTCCCCCGCCACGGAGCCGTCCCTCGGCCCCGCCTTTCGAAAGCACCGGGACCGCACCGCGAAGGTGAAAGAGCCGCCGTCCGCCCACCTCCGGGCCGCGCAGCGGCGGGACGCGCCCGGCGCGCGCGTCGTCCGCGCCGAGACGACCGGCGGCCGGGAGGACCTCGTCTTCCTCCACGATCCGCTCGAGTCGGGCCGCGAGCGGATCACCGCGAGCGGACGGTTCCAGGTACGGGTGAGCCGCGGCGACGACCGGAGCTACGCGATCCTCCTCGCCGAGCAGCCGATCGAGGGCGATCTGTTCGACCCGCCCTCCCCCCGGGTCGTTCTGACGCACGTCGACCTGAAGGTGACCGCCTCGGGCGGCTCCGACGTCTCGATCTCCGCGACGGAGACGTTCGAGGCCCGCAGGGGCGCCGTCGGCACGCTCCTCCTCGACCTGCTCGACACGGCCGAATCGCAGACCGGCGCGACCATCCAGCAGACGGCGCTCTTCGGCAACGTCCGGCGCGGCAGCGACCGGATCCGCGAGCGTCCCGTGACGGTGACCGGCGTCTTCGACGAGGCGGGAAACGCCCTCGAGTTCGACCACCGGAACGACCAGCTCGCCGTCGCGCTCCGGGCGCCGATCGCCGAGGGGAAGAGCGCCCGCGTCCGCGTCGAGGTCGAAGGGGGCCTCCTCGTCCGGCCCCTCGGGAACAACTACTGGGTCCTCGGCCTCGCTCCCTGGTTCCCCGCCCCGCCGATGGCCGGGCGGGCCTTCTCGGCGCAGGTCACGATGAGCGTCCCGAAGCCGTTCCACCCCATCGCTCCGGGCGTCACGCTCCGCCGCGCGGAGGAGGGGGAGCGGAACGTCCTCGAGACGCGCCTCGACGGGCCGGCGCAGAACCTCGCCGTCCTCGCCGGCGCCTACTCCCTGGAGGAGGAGGTGAAGGACGGCCGGACCCTCCGCGTCGCCTCCTACGGCGGCCGGAACCGGACCGCGTCGCGCAGCCTCCTCGACCTCGGCTTCGCGACGGCCTCGTTCTTCGAGATCTTCCTCGGGAAGATGCCGGTCCGCGAGCTGACGATCGTCGAGATGGCCGTCTGGGCCCAGGGGCAGGCCCCCGCGGGGCTCCTCCTGATCGGCACCGAAGCCTTCAACCCGATGGGGAAAGGGCTTTACCGCCGCGCCGCCGCAGGCGTGAACGAGAGGTTCGCGCACGAGCTCTCCCACCAGTGGTGGGGGAACGGGGTGAGGCTCCCCGACCTCTCCGAGCAGTGGCTCTCCGAGTCGTTCGCCGAGTACTGCTCCGCCTTCTTCATCCGGCAGGCGGCCGGGAAGGAGGCTTACGACCTCTACCTGACCCGCTGGCGCTCCCGCGCGGCGCAGACGAAGGAGACGGTCCCGCTCCTCCTCGCCCACCGGCTCCGGGCCAAGAACGACCAGGTCCAGGCCGACAACCTCCGGACCTGGCTCCTCTACGATCGGGGTCCCCTCGTCCTCGCGGCGATCCACCGCGAGATCGGCGACGAGGCGTTCCTGACCTTCCTTTCCTCCGTCCAGTCCACGCTCGGCGGAAGGCTCGGGACGACGAAGCGGGTCGAAGAGGTCCTCGAGGCGGTCACGCGGAAGGACTGGACTCCGTTCTTCGACCGTTTCGTCCGCGGCTCCGAGATCCCGACGGTCCCCTGAGGGCGCCGTCCCGGCCGAGCGCTCCGCGCGCGCGTCCGGGACGCGCTCCGGCCGGGGTCAGTGCCCGGGGGCCGGCTGGGAGAGCTCGAGGAGGACGCCGCCGGTCGAGGCCGGGTGGATGAACGCCACGAGGCAGCCGTGGGCTCCGGGGACCGGCGTCTCGTTGATGAGGCGGATGCCGGCGGCCTTCAGCTTCTCGAGCGTCGCCGCGACGTCGGGGACTTCGAGGCAGAGGTGGTGAATGCCGGGCCCCTTCTTCTCGAGGAACTTCGCGATCGGGCTCTCGGGCGCGGTCGGCTCCAGGAGCTCGAGGCTCGACTCCCCGACGGGGCGGAACGAGGTGATCACCTTCTGGGAGGCGACCTCTTCCCGGTGCTTCTCGGTGAGGCCGAGCAGGTCCCAGATGGCGCCGCCGCCGTCGACGGACGGGACGGCGAGGCCGAGGTGCGAGATCTTCATGGATCCTCCGGTCGGGGCGCTTCGGGCGCCGTTCTTCCGCAGCGTTTCGAGGAGGGCCTCGGCGGCGCGGAACGGGTCTTCGCTCCTCGCCTCGACTCGCCCCGCCCAGGAGGCGAGAGAGGCGTCGCTCCCGGCGAGGCCGTGGAGCTCGGCGAGGAGACGGTCGCTGACGATGGCTTCGATCCGTCGGACGGTCCGGTCCCGGCGGCGGGACGCGCCCGCCGGCCCGAAGAGGAACTCCTTGTGGCTCGCCAGCGCGGCCCGGAGCTCCGCGACCCCTTCGCCCGTCCGTGCGACGGTCTTCAGGACCGGCGGCAGGAAGGCGCCGTGATCGCCCATCTCGAGCATCTGAAGGACCTCGTGGGCGGTCCGGTCGGCCCCCTCGCGGTCGGCCTTGTTGACCACGAAGACGTCGGCGACCTCCATCAGCCCGGCCTTGATCGCCTGGATGTCGTCGCCCATCCCCGGCGTCAGGAGGACGACGCAGGTCTCGGCGAGACGGAACACCTCGACCTCGTCCTGCCCGACCCCGACCGTCTCGACGAGGACGTCGTCGAAGCCCGCCGCGTCGAGGACGTCCACGGCGTCGGCCGTGGCGCGGGCGAGGCCGCCGAGGTGACCCCGCGTCGCCATCGACCGGATCATCACGCCCGGGTCGGTGTAGAGCTCCTGCATCCGGATCCGGTCGCCGAGGATCGCCCCGCCCGTGAAGGGCGAGGAGGGGTCGACGGCGACGATCCCCACCTTCCGTCCCTCGACGCGCGACGCCTTCGCGAGGGCGGCCGTCAGGGTCGACTTCCCGGCGCCGGGAGCGCCCGTCAGCCCGACGACCCGCGCGCGCCCCGTTCGGGGCCAGAGGTGGGCGAGGAGTTCGGGGAATCGCGGGTCCGCGGTCTCCGCCCAGGTGATGGCGCGGGCGATGGCCGGCGGGATCCCCGCGAGGACGCGCTCGGCGAGCTCGCGAACGGGAATCATGGCCGGGAGAGTCTAAGGGACGCGCCCGGTACAATGCCCGCTCCGTGCCAACCAACCCCAGGGACGCGCGCGCGGTCGAGCCGCTCGTCGGCGTCCTGACCGAGATCGCCCGGACCGTGACGGAAACGCTCTCGCTTCCGGACGCCTTCGCGCGCGTCGCGGGCGCCGCGCGTCGCGTCCTGCCGTTCGACGCCGCCGGCGTCGTGCGGATCGTCGACGGCCCCGCCCTCCTCTCGTGGGGGCTCGCGACGCCGGACGGCGCCGAGGCGGGGCGCCGCTACGGCCGGGACGACGTGTCCCCCCTCCTCTGGCCGGGCGCCGCTTCGCCGCGGAGGATCGACGAGGCGGCCGTCGCCCTCGATGCGACCCGCCAGGCCGACCGCGAGCTCCTCGACGCGGGGATGCGCTCGATGCTCGTCGCGACGATCGTCCGCGGCGACGTGCCGATCGGGGACCTCTGGTTCGCCTCGCGCGCGCCGCGCGGGTTCGGCCCGGCCGACGAGCCGACGGCCCAGGCGATCGCCGACATCCTCTCGGCCACCCTCGAGCACGAGCGGCTCGCCGAGGAGGAGCGACGGAGGATCCGGCGGCACCGGGAGCTCGATTCCCTCGCCCCCGCCCTCGCGAGGGCGCTCGACGTCCGCGAGGTCTTCGACCAGGTCTCGGCGATCGCGCGCGAGGTCCTCCCGCACGAACGGATGACGCTCGGGCTCCTGTCGGAGGACCGGACGGAGAACCGGATGTGGGCCGTTTCCGGGGATCGCGACTGGGTCCCCGACAGCTACCCGATCCCCGAGTCGGAACGCGCGCAGATGGTGGCCGACTACCAGATCGTCGGCGACGCGGAGGCCGACCTCCCGGCCGACTCCTCCCGCCGGGCGATCCTCCTCGCCGCCGGGCTCCGGTCGAGCCTGAGGGTCCCGATCCGGCTCGAGGGGAAGACCGTCGGGGCGCTCTCGTTCCACGCCCGCGAGACGCAGAGCTTCCGGGAGGAGGACGTGGACCTCGCCCTCCGGGTCGCCGACCAGGTCGCCCTCGCGTTCTCCCACCAGCGGCTCGCCGAGGAGGCCCGCAGGGCGGAGGAGGCCCGGCAGGAGGCCGCCCGGCTCGAGGTCCGCGTCCGCGCCCTCGCCGACGAGCTCGAGTCGCGCGACGGGTTCGGTCGCGTCGTCGGCGCCTCGCCCGCCTGGCGCTCGGTCCTCGTCCAGGCTTCCAAGGTCGCTCCGACGGAGACGACGGTCCTCCTGACGGGCGAATCGGGGACCGGCAAGGAGGTCGTCGCACGCGCGGTCCACCGCGCCTCCGCCCGAAGCTCCGGCCCGTTCGTCGCGCTCAACTGCGCGGCTCTCCCCGAGCAGCTCCTCGAGTCGGAGCTCTTCGGATACGAGAAGGGGGCGTTCACCGGGGCCTATGCCTCGCGCGCGGGGCGGCTCGAGCAGGCCGCGGGCGGAACGCTCTTCCTGGACGAGGCGGGCGAGACGAGCCCACTCGTCCAGGCGAAGCTCCTCCGCGTCCTGGAGGCGCGGGAGTTCCAGCGGCTCGGTGGTGCGAAGGTCCTGAAGGCCGAGGTGAGGATCGTCGCCGCGACGAACCGGGACCTCCATGCCGCGATGGCCCGCGGCGATTTCCGCGAGGACCTCTTCTACCGCCTCTCCGTCTTCGAGATCCACCTCCCACCGCTTCGCGAGCGCCCCGAGGACGTCCTCCTCCTGACGGAACGGTTCCTGGAGGACCTCTCCCGGAACGTCGGCCGGCCCGCGCCCGGCGTCTCCCGGGAGGCGCGCGAGCTCCTCCTTGCCTACTCCTGGCCGGGAAACGTCCGAGAGCTGCGGAACGCCCTCGAGCGCGCGGTCATCCTCTCGGAGGGGGGCCTCGTCCAGGCGGAGCACCTCCCGATCGCCGTCGCGCGGAGCGGGGAGGCGCGCGTCGCCTCCGCCTCGGCGATCGAGCTTCCGCCCGGGGGGCTCGACCTCGACGCCCTCGAGAAGACCCTCGTCACCCAGGCTCTCGAGAAGGCGCGGAACAACCGGAGCCGGGCCGCGAAGCTCCTCGGCCTGACACGCGCCCAGCTCTATACCCGCCTCGAGCGGTACGGCCTGGCATGACGGCGGAGGCGGACGGCCGGGCGCCTCGCGCGGTCCCGTCCGGAGAAAGCCTCTTCGCGCGCCTCTGGAGGCTCGACCCGGGCGTCTCCTTCCTGAACCACGGCTCCTTCGGCGCCTGTCCCGCCGCCGTGCTCGACCGTCAGGCCGAGCTCCGCGCCGAGCTCGAGCGCGAGCCGGTCGACTTCCTCGTGCGGCGGCTCCCGGAACGGCTCGCCGAAGTCCGCGCCGTCCTTGGCCCGTTCCTCGGAGCCGAGCCCGACGACCTCGCGTTCGTCCCGAACGCGACGACCGGAGTGAACGCCGTCCTCGGCTCCCTCGACCTCGGCCCGGGCGACGAGCTGCTCACCACGACGCACGCGTACCCCGGCTGCCGCAACGCGCTCGCGCACGTCTGCGGCCGCACGGGAGCCCGCCTCGTCGTGGCCGACGTCCCGTTCCCGCTCGGAGGCGAGGAGGACGTCGTCGGCCCCGTCCTCTCGGCCGTCTCCCCCCGGACCCGTCTCGCGCTCCTCGACCACGTCACCAGCCCGACGGCGCTCGTCTTCCCGATCGCGCGTCTCGTCGCCGCGCTCCGCGAACGGGGCGTCGAGACGCTCGTCGACGGTGCCCACGCCCCGGGCATGGTGCCGATCGACCTCGACCGCCTGGGCGCCGGCTGGTACACGGGGAACGCCCACAAGTGGCTCTGCGCCCCGAAGGGGGCCGCGTTCCTCCACGTCCGAAGGGACCTCCGGACGCGCGCGCGGCCTGCCGTCACGAGCCTCGGCTACTCCGAAGAGGCGTCGCCGGCACGCTTCCGGGCCGAGTTCGACTGGACCGGGACGTGTGACCCGACGCCCTGGCTGACGATCCCCGCGGCGCTCGACGCGCTCGGCGCCCTGCTGCCCGGCGGCTGGCCCGAGGTGATGACGCGGAACCGCGCGCTCGCCCTCGAAGCGCGGGAAACGGTCGAGAAGGTGCTCCACGTCCCTCCGGCCGCCCCCGCGGAGATGGTCGGGTCGATGGCGTCCGTGCCGCTCCCGAAGGCCGCGCCCGGCTCGACAGCCACGCGGCTCGGCCCCCAGGGGCTCGGCGGGTGGCTCCGGGAGCGCGGCGTCGAGGCGTGGCTCTACCCCTGGCCCTCTCCGGGCGGGATGCTCGTCCGCGTCTCGGCCCAGCTCTACAACGCGAGGGCGGAGTACGAGCGGCTCGGCACGCTCCTCGCGGAGGCTCTCGACGACTGAGACGGACCCGCCCTGCTCAACCGGCCAGGAGAACCGCGGAGGCGGCGAGCAGGGCGGCGAGGGCGGTCCGGAAGAGCCGACCCGGGAGCGATCCGTGGAGGATCGCTTCTCCGGCGAGGTCGCGGACGATCGGACGCATCGGACGGAAGTGACCCCGGAACGCACCACCCCACGCCGGTCCTGGTGAGATCATCCCCGGCATGCCCGAAGGCGCCCGTTGCCCCTGGGCGGGCTCGGACCCGCTCTACGTTTCGTATCACGACGAGGAGTGGGGAGTCCCCTCGCGCGACGAGAGGCACCTCTTCGAGATGCTCGTCCTGGAAGGGGCGCAGGCCGGCCTCTCCTGGCTCACGATCCTGCGCAAGCGCGAGAGCTACCGGAGGGCCTTCGCCGGCTTCGACCCCGAGAAAGTGGCGCGCTTCGGTCCTGGGGACGTGGAGCGCCTCCTCGGCGACGCCGGCATCGTCCGGAACCGCCTCAAGATCGAATCCGCGATCGACAGCGCGAAGGCGTACCTCGCGCTGCAGAGGGAGGCTGGGAGCTTCTCCTCCTGGCTCTGGGCGCACGTCGGCGGCAGGCCTGTCCAGGGAGCGTTCCGGGAGATGGGGGAAGTTCCCGCGAAGACGCCCCTCGCGGAGTCGATCTCCAAGGAGCTCCGGATTCGCGGCTTCCGGTTCGTCGGCCCGACGATCGTCTACGCCTACCTGCAGGCTGTCGGGGTCGTCAACGACCACCTCGTCGGATGCCCCCGCCACCGCGCGGTCGCCCGGCTCGGGACGGGCTCTGGGCGGTGACCGGCGGCGGGACGGACGGGTCCGCCTTGAGGCCGACGAGGAGAAGGAGGCCCTCCACGTCGTCGGGCCCTGAAACCTCGACCCGGAGACCCCGGCCCTCGGCATACTGCGGCGCCGCGTCGACCTGAGCGAGGAGCGCCGGCGGCAGACCGGCTTCCCGCGCCGCCGCGACCGCCTTTCCGCCCAGGACGAGGCCGGCGAGGAGCCGGCCCTCGAGCGGGGTCAGGTAGAGGAGGACGCGCCCCTTCCGGAGGAGCCGGAGCGACCAGCCGAACCTCGCGCCTCCGTACTTCCAGAGCTCCTCGATCGGGCCGCAGCGCTCGGCGACGCCGTCGACGAGCGCGCTCCACGCCGTCGCCACGGGGCCGAGCCGTCTGCGGAGGACCGCCGGCTCCGGCGGCTGGTTCGGGTCGTCGAAAACGCTGAGGGCCATGTTCCCGGAGTCTCCTTTCGAAGCGCCTCCGGCCATCAGTCCGCCGGACGCGTCCAGGCGAAGAGGTACGCGTCGCGCGGGTCGGGGCCGAGGTTCGGCCGGGCCCCATACGCCGGGAGGAGCCGCTCGCGCGCCAGGCCCGCCTTCTCGAGGACACGGGCCGAGGCCTCGTTCTCGACGTCGCACGTCGCCTCGATGCGCACGACGTCCGGCATCGACGTCAGCCACCCGACGAGGGCGCGCGACGCCTCGGTCGCCAGGCCGCGGCCGTGGACGTCGCGGTGGAGGACGTAGCCGAGCTCCACGCCGC
>JAKLER010000124.1 GCA_022711615.1 Acidobacteriota bacterium | reverse complement strand
CCCGATGCCCTCGCCTACGACCGGGCCAGCTACCGGACGCAGAGGCTCCTCCTGGACGACACGAATCCGAAGGAGCGCTTCGAGAACACCCGCCCCGACAAGCAGCTCCGTGAGATGACGGTGCCTGAGCTCCTCCGGCGGGCGCGGACGACCCCCGACCCGATCCTCGCACGGCTCTCGTGGATCGAAGTCCACAAGAAGTTCTCCTTCCCCGCCGCGTGCCTCGTCTTCGGGCTCGTCGCGCTCCCCCTCGGGGTCGTGAACCGTCGTGGAGGCCGCGCAGCCGGTTTCGCCATGTCGACGGCCATCGTCGTCGGCTACTACCTCCTTTACGCCTCGGGAGAGTCCTGGGCAATCCGCGGGAGCACGACGCCTTTCCTCGCGATGTGGCTTCCGAACATTCTCCTCGTCGCCCTCGGGCTCTGGGGAGTCTCGAGAGTCCGACGCGACCGCCCGTTCCTCGACGAACGTGCCGGGGCTGCCCTCACGGCCGCCGTGGCCCGAGCCCTTCCTCGCGCCTGGAGGCCCGGAAGTCGCGACGGGAAGGCCCCGGAGAACGCCGCCAGGCCGTACTCGGGAGCGGTCGGCGCAAGCTCCTGGCTGATCGACCGATACGTCGCAGGACGATTCCTAAGAGTCCTCGCCCTCGTTCTCACGTCGATCCTCCTCCTGTACCTCCTCTTCGAGTACCTCGAGATCTCCGACGAGATCGCGCGGGTGAACCCTCCGCTCTCCGCGATCACGGGCTACCTCCGGGCGAAGCTCGCGCCGATCCTCGTCGACGTCGTCCCGATCGCGTTCGCGGCGGCGGCGCTGATCGCGATCGCAGGCCTCGTCCGGTCTGCCGAGACGACGGCCCTCCTCTCGAGCGGCGTCTCGCTCTTCCGCACGACCGCTTCCGTCCTCGTTCTCGCCGCACTCGCGGGCGCGGGGGCCTACCTCTTCGCCGAGCAGGTCGTCCCAAGCTCTGCGGCCGAGGCCGACCGGTTCAAGAAGATCCTGGTCGGAAAGCCCCCGGCGGCCGCAACCGACGCCTGGCGCTCCTTCCTGAAAGGCGATTCCGGCCGCTTCTTCTCGGCCGAGACCTGGGACCCGGGCTCCTCGTCCCTGACGGGCGTCACACTCTTCCGAATCGACCCGTCCACGTACCGGCTCCTCGGCAAGTCGCACGCGCCTGAGGCCCGGATCGTACCCGGCAAGGGAATTCTCCTTTCAGGCGGATGGACGCGGACCTTCGCGGAGGACGGCTCTTCCCTCTTCCTCCGGCACTCCGGCCCCTCGTTCGTCGATGCGCCCGAGGCCGCGCGAGCCTTCCTGGCCGGCCGGGCCGACCCTCGGCAGATGAACAGCGCCGAGCTGGCCCGCTTCATTCGCATCCGGCGGGCCGCAGGCGCCGACGTCTCCGCGATCGAGACCGGTCTCTACCAGAAGAGCTCCATTGCCCTCGCACCGCTCCTACTGACTCTCGTCGGACTCCCCTTCGCGTTCCGCTACGGGCGGCGGGGCGCCGTCGCCGGGATCGGGATCGCCCTGCTCCTCGGCCTCGTCTACCTGCTCCTGGGCGCGGCCCTGACCACGGGAGGAGAGACGGGCTCCCTCCCGCCGCTCCTCGCGGCGTGGGGAACCAACGCCTTCTTCTCGCTCGGGGCGGGCTGGGGCCTGCTCGGCGTCCGGACCTGAGCAGCCCCAGGCCGATCAGGCGCTCGCGGGGACGGCGATCCCCGCGGCCTTCGCCAGGGGCTCGGCGAGATCGGTCCGCTCCCAGGTGAACTCGGCAAGCCGGCGCCCGAAGTGGCCGTACGAAGCGGTCTTCCGGTAGATCGGCCGCTTCAGGTCGAGCATCTCGATGATCCCCTTCGGCGTGAGCCTGAAGTGATCCCGGATGAGACCGGGCAGGATCGCCGGATCGACTCTCTCGGTGCCGAACGTCTCGACGAAGACGGAGACGGGATCGGCCACGCCGATCGCGTAGGCGAGCTGCACCTCGGCCCTGTCGGCGAGGCCCGCGGCCACCAGGTTCTTCGCGATGTAGCGCGCCATGTAGGACGCCGAGCGGTCGACCTTCGTGGGGTCCTTCCCGGAGAAGGCTCCCCCGCCGTGCCGCCCCATTCCGCCGTAGGTGTCGACGATGATCTTCCGGCCGGTGAGCCCGGTGTCGCCCTGCGGCCCGCCGATGACGAAGCGGCCCGTCGGGTTGATGTGGTACTTGGTCCTGTCGTCGATGAGGGCGGCCGGGACGACTCGCCGGATGACCTCCTCGCGGATCGCCTCGCGCAGCTCGAGCGTCGGCACGGTCTCCGCGTGCTGGGTCGACACGACGACGGCGTCGACGCGCACCGGGCGGCTCCCCTCGTACTCCACCGTGACCTGGCTCTTGCCGTCGGGCCGCAGCCACTCGAGCTCGTGCGACTTCCGGGCCTCCGCGAGACGCATCGTGAGCCGGTGCGCGAGCGTGATCGGGAGGGGCATGAGCTCGTCCGTCTCGCGGACCGCGAATCCGAACATCAGCCCCTGGTCCCCCGCACCCCCGGGGTCGACGCCCATCGCGATGTCGGGCGACTGCTTGTCGATCGACGAGAGGACCGCGCACGTCTGGTAGTCGAAACCGTACTTGGCGCGGGTGTAGCCGACGTCGCGAATCGTCTCCCGGACGACCTGCGGGATATCGACGTACGTGCGCGTCGTGATCTCGCCTGCGATGAAGGCGGTCCCGGTGGTCACCAGCGTCTCGCAGGCGACCCGGCCCTCGGGATCGTCGGCGAGGATCGCGTCGAGGATCCCGTCGGAGATCTGGTCGGCGATCTTGTCCGGGTGTCCCTCGGTGACCGACTCGGACGTGAAAAGCGTACGCGCCAGCGTCATCTCGCGGCCTCCCCTGCGTGTCCCTTCGAAGGGCACGAAATCTGAAAGTCTATTTCCCGGCCGGATCGAGGTCAATTCGCGGGCCGTCCTCCCCCGACTTCGCGCCGTCGGGATCGGCCTGCGTCTCGAGCGACCGCGAATAGAGGTAGAGCGTTGTCGTCCCGTAGCGCCTCGTCGTCGGGGTCCGTGGCGCCTCCGGCCACGGGTCCGCGCCGCCGCTCCCCCTCTCGAGGACGAAGATCCCGCCCGGAGAGACCGCGCGCCAGAGTCCGTCGAGCTCGCTCGCGACCGGCTCCGCCCAGGGCGGGTCGAAGAAGACGAGGTCGAAGCCGGTCGGCCGGTCGATTCTCAGGAACCCCGCGACGGTGCGGACGACCACGGCGGCCCGGTCCCCGGCCCCGACGAGCGCCACGTTCGCATCGATCACCCTTGCGACTCGCCGGTCCGCCTCCACGAAGACCGCCGACGCCGCTCCCCGGGACAGCGCCTCGAAGCCGAGCGCTCCGGAGCCGGCCGCCGCATCGAGGACGCGCGCATCGCGGACGCGGTCCCCGAGGATGCTGAAGAGCGCCTCGCGGGCCCGCTCCGTCGTCGGCCGAACGCCCGGACCGACGCCCAGGCGCCGCCCTCGGAACTCGCCCGCGACGATCCGGATCAACGCCGGCTCTCCTCGCTCGCGTCCGGCCCGGGCGGAAGGAACAGCTTCGGCAGCTCCTCGCGCAGGACGACGAGCCGCTGCAGACCCCGATCGGCTTCGAGGAGCTCGAGGCTCCGGACGAACGCATCGTCGCGGACGACCCGATAGCGCTGGCCGTCGTCGCGGCGGACGAGGACGTCCCCGGCCTTCACGGCCGCCGGGTCCCACCTCTGCCAGTGCTCCGCGCTGCTCTCGTCGAAACGGCCGAGGAGCTCCTCGAGCGCGCCGCGCGTTCGGCCGAGGGCGAGCGGCACGCGCGCGAGCTCGTCGACGACGAAGACCTTCGGGAGGTCCCCGTCTCGGCCGACCTCGATCCGGAAACGGCGCGGTTTCGTCGCGCCGAGCACGTCGATCCGATACTCCGGGACGTCGACCCGCAGCGCCTCGGCAGCGACCCGACGGATGACGTCGACCTCCACCTCGGAAAGGACCCTCTTCTTCACCGTCCGGACCCCGAGATACGTCCGGACCAGGACCAGCGTCCCGTCGCGGTAGAGGGAAACCCTGTCCTTCCCGTCGCCCTGCTCCACGTCGAGCGCCGCGACCAGGGTCTTGTCCTTGGGCCGCGGGGTCTCGGTCGGCGCCACCACGGGCGGACCCGGAGCGGTCGTGACCGGCGGCTCTCCGGAGGGCGTGACGCCCCACGAGGCCAGGCCCGCCGACATGAGGACGAGGCCCGCGGCGGCCCGTCTCATCGGCCGCACCCCGACGCGGCCCGAAGCGCGCGAGAGAACGCGAGGCGCCGCGCGATGCGGGCACGCAGCGCATCCGGCGCCGGCGAGAGGAGTCGTCTCCACATCGCCGGAACCGGCGACGACGCCTCCAGCTCTTCGGGCTCGGGGAGGTGCGCTCTTTCCCAGCCCGGAACGATCGCCGCCGGAACGTCGAGCCGAAGGAGGAGAGTCAGCGCCACCCCTCGATTCTCCTCCGAGAGCACTTCCTCGAGCGCGCGGCGGAGCCGGTCGCCGGAGATGGTCTCGAACGCCCCGGAAGCAATGCCATGCTGCATCGCAGCAACGAACCCGGCGTCGAGCGAGAAGCCGAGCCGGGCGGCGTAGCGCGCTGCCCGGAGCACGCGGGTCGGATCGTCCGCCAGCGACCTTTCATGAAGGAGACGGATGCGACGGCGCGAGAGATCGCCGGCGCCGTCGAACGGGTCGATCGCTCTGCCCTCCGGCCCGTCCGGTCCGAGCGCAAGCGCCATCGCGTGGATCGAGAAGTCCCGCCGGGCCAGGTCGCGCTCGATCGGGGCCCCGCACCGCACGACCGGGAGCGCGCCGGGAACGGGATAGGCCTCCTCCCGCGTCGCGGCCAGGTCAATCCTCGTGCCCGACGGCGAGAGGAGCGTCGCGGTCCCGAACCTCGCGTGCCGCGCCTCGCACATGAAGCCCTCGTCGGCGAGCGCGTGCACGAGCTTCTCGGTCGTCGACGCCGGGCCCTCGAGCGCCACATCCAGGTCCGTCGGCGTTCTCCCGAGCGCCGCGTCCCGCACCGCCCCTCCGACGAGATAGGCCTGCGCGCCCGCCTTCCGCGCCCGACGCGCCACCACCTCGAGCGAGTCGAGCGGCCGGATGGGCGCAGTCGTCACGTGTGGGCGTAGACGTACCGGACGGCGCCGGGCCCGAGAAGCCGCTCGAGGCCGCGCGTCAGCTCCGGCGTCGGCCGGACCGCCAGCCGGCCGGCGGTCCGCACCCGTGCCTCCCAGTGCCCGGCCCTCCGGACGTCGAGAAAGACGGGGACCGACCCGGGAGACGACTCCAGGATCTCCTTCACCGACGCGAGCGTCTCGTCCAGCGTCCCCGGCAGAGGGGTGACGAGGCGGAGCTCGGTGGCCGCCGCCTCGCGCATCCCTTCGAGCGCCTGGATCTCGCGGGCGATGATCTCGACCGGCACGGGCGCCCCCTCCCCTTCCGGCTCGGGTGCGCCGGGAGCGGACGAAGACCGGACGACGCCCGAGACGAGGACCGGCGTCCCCTCCGAGAGCCACGATCCGAGGCGCTCGAGGAGCGCGGCGAAGACCGTCACCGGCACCGACCCGGTGAGGTCCTCGAGCACCCCTTTCGCCATCATCTTCCCCTCGTTCTGCCCCTTCTTGATCTGCGTCTTCTTCAGCGAGGCGAGGAGGGCGACGATGCGCACGTTCTGGTCGACGCGTTCGCCGGCCCGCTCGGCCGTCACGTCGCCGAAGAGAGCGATCTCGTCCTCGAACCGCGCGAGCGGATGCCCGGTTATGTAGAAGCCGAGGGTCTCCTTCTCGAATCGAATCCGCTCGTCGGGCGACCACTCCGGAAGCGCCGGGAACCGGTCCGCGTGGTCGACGGCGGATTCATCCGCGAAGAGCCCCCCCTGTCCGGACTCCCGCGACTTCCTCTCCGCCGCCGCGACCTCCATGGCGGAGTCGACTCCGGCCGCGAGGCTCGCCCGGCTCTGCTTGAGCGAGTCGAAGGAGCCCGAGCGGATCAGCGCCTCGATCACCTTCCGGTTGTTCAGGCGCAGGTCGACCCGGCAGCAGAAATCGGTGAGCGAAACGAACGGCCCGTCCGCAGCGCGCGCCCCGAGGACCGAAGCCACCGCCCCCTCGCCAACCCCCTTCACCGCGCCCAGCCCGAACCGGATCGACTCGCCGTCCGGCGTGAACGAGAGCTGCGAGGCGTTCACGTCCGGCGGGAGGACCGGAATCTTCATCTCGCGGCAGGCGTTCACGTACTTCACGACGTCCTCGGACTTCCCGGACGCCGCCGTCAGCACCGCCGCCATGAACTCGACCGGGTAGTGGACCTTCATCCATGCGGTCCGGTACGCGAGGAGGGCGTAGACCACCGAGTGCGACTTGTTGAAGCCGTACCGTCCGAAGGGAAGGATCAGCTCCCAGAGCTCCTCGGCCTTCTTCTTCGGCACTCCTTCCGCCACGGCCTTCTTGACGAACTTCTCGCCTTCGGCCTGGAGCGCGGCCTCGTCCTTCTTCCCGATCGCCTTCCGGAGCAGGTCCGCCTCGCCGGGCGTGTACTTCGCGACGGCCCGCGCCGCGAGCATGACCTGCTCCTGGTAGACGAGGACTCCGTACGTGTCCTTCAGGATCGGCTCGAGCTGCGGCAGCGGGTAGTCGAACCTCTTCCCCCGGCGCCTCTCGATGTAGACCTCCACCGTCCCGGCGTCGAGCGCACCCGGTCGGTAGAGGGCGTTGAGCGCGGCGAGGTCGCTGAAGACGCTCGGCTGGACGCGACGGAGGAGGTCCCGCATCCCCGACGACTCGAACTGGAAGATCCCGTCCGTCCGTCCTTCGGAGAAGAGCCGGAAGACCTCCGGGTCGTTCAGCGGGATCTCAGCGAGGTCGAGGCTCCTCCCCGTTCTCCTCACGACGGACTTGACAGCGTCGTCGAGGATGGTGAGCGTGATCAGCCCGAGGAAGTCCATCTTCAGGAGACCCATCTTCTCCACGGACTTCATCTCGAACTGGGTCGTGATCTCGTCGTTGTTGTTCTTGTAGAGCGGCAGGTACTCGACGAGCGGGCGCGGGGCGATGAGCACGCCGGCGGCGTGGACGCCGGCGTGCCGCGAGACCCCCTCGAGCCGCTCGGCCAGGTCGAACAGGCGCCGGTAGCCTTCGTTCCCGGCGAGCGTGTCGGAGAGCTCCTTGACGCTCTTCCGCGCCTCCGACAGCGTCGTCGGCTTCCCGGGGTTCGCCGGGATCATCGCGCAGAGCTTGTTCACCTCGGCGAGGGGGACGTCCAGGGCGCGCCCGACGTCGCGGATGACGGCGCGCGCCTTCATCGAGTTGAACGTGATGATCTGGCCGACGTTCTCCTTGCCGTACTTGTGCCGGACGTACTCGATGACCTCGCCCCGCCGGCGCTCGCAGAGATCGACGTCGATGTCGGGCATCGAGACGCGGTCGGGGTTGAGGAACCGCTCGAACAGGAGGTCGTACCGGAGCGGGTCGACGTCGGTGATGCCGAGGGTCCACGCGACGAGCGAGCCCGCGGCGCTTCCCCGTCCCGGTCCGACGGGGATGCCGTTGTCCTTCGCGTACTTGATGAAGTCCCAGACGATCAGGAAGTAGCCCGAGAACCCCAGCCTCCGGATGACGCCCAGCTCCCACTCGAGCCGGTCGTCGTAGTCCTTCCGCGGGTGCTTCGTCCGGCCCGCCGCGAGGAGCTCGGCGATCGGCGCGAGGCGCCGCTCCAGGCCGGCCCGCGCGAGCTCCTCGAGGTACTCGTCGGGGCCGCGCGCCTCTTCGGGCAGCGGGAACGTCGGGATCTTGTAGCTCGTGTCGATGATGACCTTCGGCGCGACGCGGTCGGCGACCGCCACGGAGTTCCGCACCGCCTCCAGCGACCACTCCCGGAACGCGTCCTGCATCTCCCCGGGGTCCTTCACGTAGAACTCCGAGTTGTAGAACTTCATCCGCCGGGAGTCGTTCACCGTCTTCCCCATCCCGATGCAGAGGAGGACGTCCTGCGCCTCGGAGTCGACCCGGCGAAGGTAGTGGGCGTCGTTCGTCGCGACCACCGGGATCCCCGTCTCGCGCGAGAGTCGCAGGAGCTCCGGCATCAGCTGCCGCTGGATCGGGAGCCCGTGGTCCATCAGCTCGATGTAGTAGTGGTCCTTCCCGAACAGCCCCTCGTACCTCAGCGCCGTCTCCTTCGCACCGGCGAAGTCGCCCGCGAGGAGCCGCTGCGAGACCTCCGACTTGACGCACCCGGAGAGGGCGACGAGGCCTTCGTGGTGCTTCTCGAGAAGCTCCCAGTCCATCCGGGGTTTGTAGTAGAAGCCGCTCAGGAACGCCTCGGAGACGAGATACGAGAGGTTCCGGTAGCCCTCCGGGCTCTCGGCGAGCAGCGTGAGGTGGTAGCTGTTCCCCTCCCCGTCGACCGTCTTCACGGTCTCGCGGTCGTGGCGCGAGCCCGGCGCGATGTAGGCCTCCACGCCGAGGATCGGCTTGATTCCCTTCTTCACCGCCTCCATCTGGATGTCGAAGGCCCCGAACATGTTCCCGTGGTCCGTGACCGCCATCGCGCTCATCCCGCTCTTCAGGACGTGCTCGATCAGGTCCTTCGTCCGGTTCGCTCCGTCGAGAAGGGAGTACTGGGTGTGGAGGTGCAGATGGACGAAATCGGACGACATGCCGGCTGGATTCTAGTGTCTCGGCCCGAGCGCCGGCCGGGTCTCCGGTTTGACCGCCTGCAGGCTCCCCAGGGCCGGATGCCCGGGCCGGTGGATCGGTTCGGCGGGGCGAGGTCATCGGCGCCCTCGAACCCGCGTCGGCATAGCCGACGCCGCCGCGTGATCAGGCCCTTCAGCGACCGAGCGTAGCGAGCCCCGCTCGCCCCCGGCGGTTTGACATAGCCTTCGGTTATGTCAAACGGCGCGCCGAAGGCGCGACGCGGAGGCGGGAGGGGCGCCCCCGCGGAGCGTCAGCGGAGCGGGACTTCAGCCGCTCCGGGGCCGATAACCGCGGTTATCGGCATGCGCCCCTGACGCCGCGCGGAGCGAAGGCGACCCTTCGCCGCAGCTACGCGCCGCGGCAGGGATGCGAGGCACGTGACGGGCGGGGAAATTGGGGCCCCGCCCGGCGCGCGCCTCGCAGAGCGTCCGGCTCCTTCGCCCCTCCCGCCGAAGCCGCCCGGGGGCGTCCCACGGTCCCACGGCGCCGAATGGCGCCGTGCCGTGCTCCGCTCCGGTCGTGCTTCTCGGCGTGCTCGCCGAGGGCCTGCTACGAAGGTGCCGCAGAGTCGGCCGGCCGGAACGCCGCGTGGTAGACATCGGTACGCCTCTCCAGCAGTGCTTCCGTTGGTAGGCCATATCGTTTCCCCACGTCGACGAGCGCGTCAAGGGTGGCAAGCATGAAGACTCGTTTCAACTCTTCATGAAGTCTTGGCCTGTCGATCCGGCGCAGCTTCTCCATTTCCAGTTCGACCGTAATCGGAAGCTCACCGTCTTGCCTGTCGATCTTCCCGTACTCAGGCTCGAGCTTCGTCTCGGTCCCGTACCTGAAGATCAAGCTGATCCACCGAAAGGGCGCCCCACGAAGGAAAGCCGAATCGATCATCAAACGCTCCACTTCGTTGCGCACCTCGTCGATTGCGCGCCCACTGAAACGGAGCCGTCCCACCACTGTCGCTGAGCCACCTAGGACCAGCAGTCGATCATGCACCGGCAACACCCTCATCGGTCCAGCGGGTTACCAGGAGGTCGCCCGAATCGTCGCGTGTACCGTTGGATGAGCTGAGTCTCGTACGCGCGACCCGCAGCCTTCCCCGAGAACTCCCTGAGAATGAAGGACTCAAACCTCTGTCCGGTCTTCTTCCCGAGGTCCCGGACCTGTTTCTCCGCCCGTTTTGACTTCCCATCTCGCACCCGAGTGCCTTGACCGCTTTCACCAATCTTCCAGAGCCCGTCCGGACCATAGATCGCATAGACGTGCGTATCGAGCGGGTTCTGCAGAGAGTTGCCGTTTAGTCGCGGCGCTGGCCCGATCATGTAGCCTGCGTTCCCCGAACGCGCCCGCGCGCCCTCGTGCATGCCAAACGCGAAGTTCATCACCGCTTCGCCGACAGCTCCGACAACGACGTCTCGCTCGAATCGAGCCCGACCGAAGAGCGCGAATCGCCCCGCGTCTTCAACGAAATAGACGTTGTCGCCCCTGCCCACATCGGCCGCGGCCCACGCCCGTTCGAAGCTCTCGAATCGTTCGAGGAGGTCCTGATGGACGAAACCGTCCCAGTCTCCATCGCGTCCGTCGATGACCTGCTCCTCGAACGCATAGCCGAGGCTAGCTACCTCTGGCAGGCTTCGATAGTAGGGGTCGTTCGGATTCGAGATCTCACTTCTCCGGACTGAGTGCACCCCGACAACCGGGCGGAGTGAGTCGCCCGCCGTTGCCGTGAAGCGCACCATGTCGTATTCCAAGATCCGCCTCTCAAGGCGCGCGGCCTCGGTGTACTTCAGGCCGAAAGGATCGCTGCGGAAAAAGCTCGCGCCCCCGAACTGATACAGGTTCGAGGAGTCCACGACCCCGAGCGGGTCCTCCTGCCCGAAACGCCCCAGCTCCGGCCAGAGGGTTCGCGCCCGGAAGTCGTACGCATCGATCAGCCCGAGGTACTCACGTCCCTGGAAGAGCCTGTTCCAACCGAATGCGCTGGCACTTCGGCTGACTCTTGCGGGATCGAAGATCCGGAACTTCCCGTACCCCTCGTAGTCGTACCGCTCGACGACGCTCCCACTCGCATCGGTGAGGTGCGTGACGTTACCGAGTTCATCCTGGAGCGGATAGACGGCGGTCGGCGTGCCCGTGGCGCTCGGGTCCAAGTCGGCGAGGACGACCTCGTCGATGCCGCGGCCGTAGACGAAGCGCTGGAGGGGCGTCGTGCCGTCCTTCGGGAAGACCTCGAGGACGCGGTGGCCGCTCTGGACGACATCCAGCTCGACCGTCGAGCCGCCGGAGGTGCGGACCTCGCGGACCCTCTGGCCGTCGGGGTCGTAGAAGGCGCTGTAGGCGCCCGCGCCCGTCGTCGCCGTCGCGAGGCGGTTCTCGACGTCGTAGCGGAGGGTCGTCCCCGAGAAGGCCGTCAGGTTGCCGTTCGGGTCGTAGGTGAGGGGCTCGTAGGAGGGCGAGATCCCCCAATGCGTGTACTGGTTGCGGTCGTTGATGCCCGTGGCGGCGGCTCCTGGCTCGGAGACGACCGTGGCTCCGGCCTGCGTTCTCTCGCGCCTCTCGATGTTCAATAGACCGTCGAGGGTGTAGACGTTCTGGATATCGGGTGTCGCCACGGCCGGCGGCGCCGGAGGCGGCTCGGGAAGGCCGAGGCTCTCGCTCGTGATCCTCCCCGCCGGGTCGTAGACGTAGGCGTCCTTCGTCCCGCGGTCGGCGCGGACGACGTCGAGCTTGAGCCCGCGGAGGTTCCGGGTGGCGTAGTCGAGGCCCAGGAGCGGCGAGGGGACCGAGGGATTCGACACGGTCAGCGTCTTCAGCCACGCCGCTGGGCCGTACGTCCTCTCCTCGACGAGGTTGTTGCCGAAGGTCTTCCGCGTCTGGCGCCTCCCCGTGTCCTCGTAGCGTACGACAGAGAAGCCCGCGGGGTCACGGACCTCGCGAAGCCTGCCGAGCGGGTCGGGCTCGAGAGCGTACCGCCTCCCCGAGGGGTAGGTCAGCGCCGTCTCCTGGCTCGCGAGGTCGTACTCGTGGCCGATCGTCCGGACGGGGC
>JAKLER010000123.1 GCA_022711615.1 Acidobacteriota bacterium | reverse complement strand
GAGGCGGCGCTCCGCCTCCTCGGCGAGGCGGGCTTTGGCCCGCCGGTCGGGCCGGCGTGACGGAAAGGGGCGAGACGATGCTCACCGACGCCGAAAGGGACGACCTCCTCCGGCGGGCGCGCCACGCCGCCGCGCGGACACTCGGCCTCCCGGAGGGAAAGCGCGAGCTGCCGCTCCCGGCCGGGCGCCTCGCCGCCCCGGGCGCGTCGTTCGTCACCTGGAAGCGGGACGGCCGGCTCCGCGGCTGCATCGGGAGCGTCGAGCCGTGGCGGCCGCTCGCCGAGGACGTCGAGAGGAACGCCGTCGCGGCGCTCGTGCGCGACCCGCGATTCGCGCCGGCCCAGGCGCGGGACCTCCGCTGGCTCTCCGTCGAGGTCTCCGTCCTCGGTCCGCTCGAGGAGGTCTCGGAGCCGCTCGGGCAGCTCGAGATCGGGGTCCACGGCGTGGTCGTGAAGAAGGGCTCGCGCTCCGGCCTGCTCCTGCCTCAGGTCGCCCCCGAGTGGGGCTGGGACGTCCCCACCCTCCTCGCGCAGGTCTGCCTGAAGGCGGGCCTCCCCGAGACGGCCTGGCGGGAGGGGAGCCCTCCCGCGACGGTCTACCGCTTCTCCGCCGAGGTCTTCGGGGAGAGCGCGTAGAGGAGGATCCCGGTCGCGACCGCCGCGTTGAGCGACTCGACGCGCGGCGAGACGGGAATCGTCACACGACGATCGAGCGCGGCGACGAGCGGCGCCGAGAGCCCGTGCCCCTCGGAGCCGATCGCGAGGACGAGCGGAGCGGCGCCCTCGAGAGCGCCGGGCCCCTCGCCGCCGTGCGCGTCGGCGCCCGCGAGGAGAGCGCCGGTGGAACGGACCCACCGCACCGCGTCGGTCGACAGGACGTTTCGGACGACCGGGACGCGAAGGGCGCTCCCGGCGGAGGCGCGGAACGCCTTCGGGGCGTACGGGGAGGCGGTCCCCGGGGTCAGGATCACTCCGCCCGCCCCGAAGGCCTCGGCCGCGCGAAGGATCGCGCCGACGTTCGCCGGGTCCTGGAGGCCGTCGAGGAGGAGCACGAGCGGCACGCCCGAGAGGGAGCCGAGGGCCGCGGACGGGACCGGCGCGAGCGAGACGAGGGCCCGCGTCGAGCCGAGCTCCGAGAGGCGCGCGAGGACGCGTGCGGAGACCTCGACGACCGCGGCCCCGGCCTCGCGGGCGCGCTCGGCCGCGGACGCGTCGACGGGCACGAGGTCGGGGGCGGCGAAGACGACGTCGGGGACGACGCCGGCGTCGAGGGCGTCCTCGAGGGTCCTCGCCCCCTCGAGGAGGAGCGCCTCTCCCTCTCGCACGGCGCGGGCGGCGGCCGCGATGCGAGGGTTCGAGGGCGAGTCGATCCGCACGCTCATTCCGGCCCCCGTCCTTCGGTCGCCTGGGAGCCGCGCGGCCCGGCGAACGCGCGGACGGCCCGGCGCTGCTCGTCCGTCTGCGGCGACTCGGGGAAGATCGCGCTCTTCGGGACCTCCTGCCAGAGCGCGTCGAGGAGGTCGAGGGCCTCGTCGCCGGTCAGCCCGAGTCGCCGCGAGAGGAACGCGGCGACGGCCGTGCCGGTCCGGCCGATGCCTCCCCAGCAGTGGACGTAGGCCGGCTCCCCGCGCGCGACCGCACCCTCGAGCTCCTCGACGATCCGCTCGAGGCTCCCGTCGCGCGGCACGCTCATGTCCTTCACGGCGTGGCGGACGACGCGGACCGCGATGCCGCGCGCGGCGGCCTCCTCGAGGAGGGGGGCGGCATAAGGCTCGAGGGCGCCGAGGCGTCCGCTCTCGCGCGGCTCCGTGAGGTCGACGAACAGGCGGATGCCGGCGTCCAGGAACGCCCGGAGGCGCTCCCGCCCGTCGTCCTCCACGAGCGAGTAGGGGTACTCGCCCGCCAGGAGGAGCCCCGGGACGACCCAGTACGACTCGGGAATCGGCAGGGGAGGGGGCATCCGGCGCGAGTCTAGTCCGATCCGGGGCGCGGGAGGCCGGGCGGGGGAAGCGTCACGCGACCCGGCGAGGACGTGGCTTTGAAGCCCTCCGCCCGGATGGTACCGTTGAAGGTCGGCCGACGGGGCCGGGCTTCGCGGCCCGAGGCCCGACGCGGCCGCGGGACGGGAGACCGGGCATGAAGCAGCTGCGGATCGACGTGGGCAGGTGCGACTACGGGCGCCACTGCGAGCACGAGTGCGAGCACGCGTGCGCCGAGAAGGTCTTCAAGCTGAAGGACCCGGCGATGGCGGCGCTCCACATCCGCGAGCTGCCCGACGGGAAAGGGGTCGCCGCGCTCTGCGACCAGTGCGGCGACTGCGTCGTCGTCTGCCCCGCGGACGCGCTCCGGCGGAACAAGCCGGGCGTCATCCTGCTCGACAAGAAGCTCTGCGTCGGCTGCTACATGTGCGTCGGCTTCTGCGAGAAGGACGTCTTCGAGCGGAACCCGGAGTGGCTCGAGCCGTACAAGTGCATTTCCTGCGGCATCTGCGTGAAGGTCTGCCCGAGGGCGGCCCTCGAGATCGTCGACGTCCCCGAGCCCGCGCCGCGGATCATCTGAAGGAAGGGCCCGAGCCATGTCCCAAGTCGTCTTCGACCCGGCCAAGGTGATGGACGTCGACTACACGAAGCGGACCGAGTACCACGCGGAGCTCGAGGCGATGCGCGTGTCGCGCCGGCTCCTGAAGGAGGTCGCCTTCACGCCGAGCCTCCCCGAGAGGGGCTACAACGGCCGCACCCTCCACGTCGACGTCGGGACGCTCGCGGTGACGGAGAAGCCCGTCACCCCGCAGATGAAGGACCTCTTCGTCGGCGGGCGCGGCTTCGGCCTCTGGCACCTCTGGAACGCGGTCACCCCGAGGACGCGCTGGAACGACCCCGAGAACGAGATCGTCATCAGCCCGGGGCCGGTCTGCGGCATCACGCAGTACGCCGGGACCGGAAAGTCGCTCGTCGTGACGCTCAGCCCCGAGACGGAGATCCCGATCGACTCGAACGTGGGGGGCTACTTCGGGCCGCTCCTGAAGTTCTCCGGCTTCGACGCCCTCGAGCTTCAGGGGAAGTCGGAGAAGGAGCTGATCCTCTTCATCGACGGGCAGAAGGGGATCCTCCGCCTCGAGGAGGCGCCCGTCGGCCCGGTCGACAGCCACGTCCTCGCCGAGGTCCTCACGGCGCTCTACGCCGAGAACGACGCCGACAGGGTGAACGTGTCGGTGGTCTCGAGCGGCGCGGCGGCCGGGCACAGCCTCATCGGGATGCTGAACTTCTCGTGGTTCGACACCCGCCGGGGCTGCATCCGTCTGAAGCAGGCGGGGCGGGGCGGCATCGGGACGGTCTTCCGCGACAAGGGGATCAAGGCGCTCGTCTGCCGCGGCCCGCGCGTCCGGGGCGACCTGAACCGCCCGGCGGACCTCGAGACGCTCGCGAAGGTCGGGATCAAGTACCACCGGGAGATCCGGGAGAACGACCCCCACCAGTGCATGATGCGGCGCAACGGCACGGCGCACATCGTCGAGATCATGGACGCCTACGACCTGCTGCCGACCCACAACTTCCAGTACGGCTCGCACCCCGACACGCACCGGATCGCCTCGACCTACTGGCAGCAGCGCTGCACGCAGGTCACGGCGGACGGCTGCTGGTACGGCTGCTCCATGGCCTGCGCGAAGGGGGCCGACGGCCTCGTCCTGAAGACGGGGCCGTACAAGGGGCACACGGTCACGGTGGACGGCCCGGAGTACGAGAACGCGGCCGGCCTCGGCTCGAACTGCGGAGTCTTCGACCCCGACTGGCTCCTCGAGCTCAACTTCTACTGCGACACCTACGGGATCTGCACGATCACCTGGGGCACGCTCTGCGCCTTCGTCATGGAGTGCTACCAGCGCGGAATACTGAACGAGGAGCGGACGGGCGGGCTGAAGATGACCTGGGGGAACGCCGAGGCGGACCTCGAGATGATGCACCAGCTGGCCCGTGGCGAGGGGTTCGGGCGGATCGCCGGCCAGGGCGTCCACAGGATGAAGAAGATCTTCGCCGAGAGGGGCTGGGGCGACCCGAGGCTCCTCGACGACATCGGCATGGAGAACAAGGGGCTCGAGTACTCCCAGTACATGTCGAAGGAGTCGCTCGCGCAGCAGGGGGGCTACGCGCTGACGAACAAGGGCCCGCAGCACGACGAGGCCTGGCTCATCTTCATGGACATGGTCAACAAGCAGATCCCGACGTTCGAGGACAAGGCGGAGGCGCTCTACTACTTCCCGCTCTTCCGCACCTGGTTCGGCCTCGCCGGGTTCTGCAAGCTCCCCTGGAACGACGTCGTCCCCGCCGACAACGCCCGGCAGCCGGAGGCGCACAAGGTCCCCGAGCACGTCCAGAACTACGTCGATCTCTTCACCGCCACGACCGGCTGGAAGATCACGAAGGAAGAGCTCCTCGTCCAGTCCGCGCGGGTCTACAACTTCCAGAGGGTCTTCAACATCCGGATGGGCAAGGGGCTGCGCGAGCACGACCGGGCCCCGTACCGCTCGATGGGGCCGGTGACGCGGGAGGAGTACGAGTCCCGCGCGGAACGCTACGACCGGCAGATCGTCGAGGAGATGGGCCTCGACCCCTCCGGGATGTCCCTCGAGGAGAAGATGGCGGCCCATCGCCGGTGGCGCGAGGAGCGCTACCGGAAGCTGACGGACGCGGTCTACCTCCGTCGGGGCTGGACGCCGAACGGCGTACCGACCCTGGAGCGGCTGAAGGAGCTCGGTCTCGACGCCCTCCCAGAGGTCGTCGACGTCGTCCGGCAGCACCTGTAGCCGGGGCGCCCGGCGCCAGAAAGGCAGGTTCGCGATGCAGGGCCCTCGTTCGACGGGAAGCGGAGGTCGCGGGGCGGGGCGGTTCGTCCTCCGGGCGCTCGTCCTCCTCGTCCTCGTCTCGTGGGGAGCCGCGGCCCGGGCCGAGGCGCCGCGGCTCCGGACGGTGTCGTACCTGCCTCACTGGGTGCCGCAGGCGCAGTTCGCCGGGTTCTACGTCGCGGCGGAGAAGGGGATGTACCGACGGCACGGCCTCGAGGTGACGGTCCTGCGCGGCGTCCCCGAGGTGAAGTCGACCCAGGCCCTGGCCGAGGGGAAGGCGGACTTCGTGACGACCTTCCTCTCGACGGCGCTCGAGCGCTGGGACCAGGGCGTCGACCTCGTCAACGTCGCCCAGCTCGTCCAGCGCTCCGCCCTTCTCCTCGTCGCGAAGGCCTCCTCCGGCATCCGGACGCCGGCCGACCTGAACGGCCGGAAGGTCTGCGTCTGGCCGGAGTTCCGGCTGCAGCCGCTCGCCCTCTTCCGGAAATTCGGCGTGACGCCGCGCGTCATCGACCAGCGCGACACGCTGAACCTCTTCCTCAGGGGCGGCGCCGACGCGGCCTCCGCGATGCTTTACAACGAGATGCACCTCCTCCGGAACACCGGCCTCGACGAGGACGAGCTCGTCGTCTTCCGCTACGACGCGTACGGCCTGAACTTCCCGGAGGACGGCATCTACTGCCTCCGCTCGACCCTCGAGCGGGATCCGGCGGCGGTCCGGGCCTTCGTCCGGGGCTCGCTCGACGGGTGGCGCTGGGCCTTCGAGCACGAGGAGGAGGCCCTCGACCTGGTGATGCGCCACGTCGAGGCCGCGGGCCTGCCCACGTCGCGGGTCCACCACCGCTGGATGCTCGCCCGGATGCGCGAGCTGATGGCTCCCGACGGCGGCCGAAGGCCGCTCGGCGCGCTCGAGAAGGCCGACTTCGAGGCCGTCGTGAAGGAGATGCGGGCGGCCGGCCTGCTGCGCAAGGCGCCCGACTACGGGACGTTCCATGTCGACGGCACCCGCTAGACGCCGCTGGGGCCTCGCGGTCCAGCTCGCGGCCGTCATGCTGGCCGGGACGACGGCGCTCTTCGCGCTCGCGTTCGGCGTCCAGTACGCGACGGCCCGCCGCGCCGTCCTGAAGAACGCCGAGGCCGGCGCCCGCGCCACCGTCGACGCGCACGTGAACCGGATCGCGGCCATGACCTCGGGGGTCGAGCAGCCGCCGACGCTCCTGGCGCGGGCCGTCGAGGAGGACCGGCCGGACGCGGAGGAGCTGCGCGCGCTCCTTCGGAGCGCGCTCGCCGCCAACCCCGCCGTCTACGGCGGGACGGTGGCGTTCGAGCCGCGCCGGTTCTCTCCGGACCGCGCCCTCTTCGCGCCGTACTACTTCCGGCGCGGTACGGCGCTCCAGTTCGAGTGGCTCGACGCCAACGTCGACTACACGGTCCTCGACTGGTACGTCCTCCCGCGCGAGCTGGGCCGGCCGGTCTGGAGCGAGCCGTACTTCGACGAGGGGGGCGGCAAGGCCCTGATGTCGACCTACTCGGTGCCGTTCTTCGAGACGACCGCGGGCGGCCGCAGGGTCGCCGGCGTCGCGACGGCCGACGTCGCCCTCGACGGCCTCGTCGAGACCGTCGCCGGGATTCGCGTGGCCCGCTCCGGCTACGCCTTCCTGATCTCCGCGAACGGGGTCTTCGTCGCCCATCCGGACCGGCGCCGCCTGATGCGCGAGAGCCTCTTCGACGTCGCCGAGGAGACCGACGACGCGGAGCTGCGGCGGATCGGCCGGGAGATGGTCCGGGGCCGGACCGGCTTCGCCCCGATCGACAACGCGGTCCTCGGCAGGGACTCCTTCCTCTGCTGGGCGCCGGTCCCGGGCGCCGGCTGGTCGCTCGGCGTCGTCGTCCCGAAGCGGGAGCTCCTGGCCGACGTCGCGCGGCTGAACCAGGGCATCCTGCTGATCGGGGGGGTGGGCATCGTCGCCCTCTGGGGCCTGGCGGCGTGGGTCGCCGCCCGCACCGTGCGGCCGATCCGCCCGATGGTCGAGCTGGCCGGGACGATCGCGGAGGGGGACCTGGGGGCGGCGCTCGCGCGTGCCCCGGAGGTCGAGAGGGCCGGCGCCTCCACGAGCGCCCGCGAGTACCAGCAGCTGTCGAGCGCCTTCGCGGCGATGGCGGGCTCGCTGCACGGGCTCGTCTCGCACGTCCGCCACTCCGGGGCCGCGGTCTCGGCGGCGGCCGAGCGGATCGGACGCTCGGCGAGCGAGCTGGGAAGCGCGGCGCATGGCCAGGGCGAGGCCATCGCCCAGGTGGCGGAGGCCTCGGGCGGGATCCTGGCGACGACCCGGGGGCTGGCCGGGACGATCGACGCCGTGGCGCAGGTCTCGGGCGAGTCCGCGAGGCGCGCGAGCGAAAGCCGGGCGGCGCTCGCCGACATGGGCAGCTCGATGCGCGAGCTGGCGGAGACGTCGAGCGGGATCTCCGCGCGGCTCTCCGAGATCCGGGAGCAGGCCGAGGGGATCGGCACGATCGTCACGACGATCGTCGCGGTCGCCGACCGGACGAACCTCCTCTCGTTGAACGCCGCGATCGAGGCCGAGAAGGCCGGCGACGCGGGCCGGGGCTTCGCGGTCGTGGCGCGGGAGATCCGGCGCCTCGCGGACCAGACCGCCATCGCCACGCTCGACATCGAGCGCCGCGTCGCCGGGATGCACGGCGTCGTCTCCCGCGGCGCCCGCGACATCGACGCCTTCGTCGAGCGCTCGCGCGGGGGGATCGCGGCGGTCGAGCGGATCTCCGGGCAGCTCGAGGCGATCATCGAGCGGGTCGAGGCGCTCGCGCCGCGCTTCGCGGACGTGAGGTCCGGGATGGACGCGCAGGAGCGCGGCACCGGCCAGATCGCCGACGCCGTCTCCGCGTTGAACGCGAGCGTCGGCCCGACCCGGGCGGCGCTCGAGGAGTTCTCCGAGGTTGCGGAGGAGCTGGCGGGCGCCGTCGCGCTCCTCGAGGCGGAGGTCTCCCGCTTCCGCGTCGAGGAGCCGGCGGGCGAGGCGGGTCCCGGCGCCGCCGGGACCGGAGGGGCTTCTTCCGGAACGGCCTGACGCCGGCGCACCTCCCCTGCAGGATCGCGTCGGGTTCGGTCTCGAGCGGCAGCCCCTCCCGGCCTCGGGCGAGCATCCCGCCATTCCGGCAGGCGATGCGCTCGAACCCCGCCGCCCGGAGGACGGCCGCCGCTCCCCTCCCCGTGTCTCAGTTGTCCGAGTGCAGCTCGACGAACTCGAAGATGTAGTTGCCGGCGCCGCTCGCGTCGGAGAACTCGTTGATCTTCACCCCGGCCGCGCAGCCGGCGCCGGCGCCGCGGCCGGGCGTGCCGTTCGAGTCGGAGCCGATCGTCCAGCTCGTCGTCTTCCCGGCGGCGAGGCACGGGTCCTTCCGCTGGAAGCTCTGTGCCCCCGCGGCGGCCATGCTCACGGTCTTGCCGTCCAACCTCGTGCCCGAGGCGTTGTAGAGCGTGAAGCTCTCGCTCCCGTTGACCTGCGGGAAGAGGTCCCCGCCGCTCAGGTAGACGACGTTCGTCCCGAGCGTCGTCTTCCAGAACGCTTCGAAAGAGGCCTTCGTCGCGTTCCGACCGACGACGAGGTAGCCGTTCGCCGGGATGACCGTCCCGGCGGGGATCGTGAAGGTGAGCGTGGCGCTCGCCTGGACGATCCTCCAGCCGCCGACGCTGATGCCGGCCACGTTGCTCACGGTGACGGAGACGGTGGACGAGGTGCCGACGTTGCCGGCCGCGTCGTACGCCTTCGCGACGAGCGCATGGCCGCCGTTTGCGGAACCGGTCGTCGCCCAGCTCCAGGAGTACGGGGACGCCGTGTCGGTCGCCTGGAGGACGCCGTCGAGGAAGAACTCGACTTTCGTCACTCCGACGGCATCGGTGGCGGAGGCGGCGACGGAGACGGTTCCGGAGACGGTGGCGCCGGAGGCGGGGGAGGTGACCGAGGCGACCGGCGCGGTCGTGTCGTTGCGGACGGTGACGGAGACGGTGGGCGAAGTGCCGACGTTGCCCGCGGCGTCGTACGCCTTCGCGACGAGCGTGTGGCTGCCGTTCGCGGAGGCGGCCGTCGCCCAGCTCCAGGAATAGGGCGACGTCGTGTCGGTGGCCTGGAGCGCGCCGTCGAGGAGGAACTCGACCTTCGTCACGCCGACCGCGTCGGTCGCGGACGCGGCGACCTCGACGATGCCGGAGACGGTCGCGCCCGAGGCGGGGGAGGTGATCGAGGCGGCGGGCGCGGTCGTGTCGGCCGGGGCCGCCGAGTCGTAGTGGAGCTCGAGGAACTCGTAGACGAAGCTCCCGGTGCCGCTCGCGTCGCTGAACTCGTTGATCACGAGCCCGATGCCGCAGCCGGCGCCCGCCCCGGAGCCGGCGGTCGCGGCGCTCTCGGCGCCGATCGTCCAGCTCGAGGAGAGGCCGGCGGCCTGGCAGGGGTCGATTCGGCGAATGCTCTGGGCCCCGGAGGAGCCCATCGCGATCGTCGGTCCGTCGAGGATCGTCCCGGCCGCGTCGGCCAGCGTGTAGGTTTCGCTTCCGTTGATCACGGGCATCCCGCCGGCGGAGTTCAGGAAAGCGGCGTCGGCGCCGAGCGTGACGCCCCAGAAGGCCTCGAAGGCGGCCTTGTCGGCGCTCCGTGAGACGACGAGATATCCGTTCGCGGGGACCGTGGTCCCGGCCGGGAGCGTGTAGACGTAGGTCGCGTTCGCCTGAGTCAGCTTGTACCCGCCGACGGCAAGCGGCGTACCGCCGCCGCCGGAGGCCGCGGTCGTCGCGACGAGATCGACCGAGAAGCGGGGGCCTGTCCCGCAGGCGTCCGTCGAGCCGGCGCGGAAGTGGTACGTCGTTCCGGCGGCGAGCCCGGTGACCGTGAACGAGTGGGAGGTCGCGAGAGTCGCGTTCGAGACAACCGCGCCGTAGGCCGCCGTAAGGCCGTACTCGACGCGGCCGTCCGACGGCTCGTCGGTCGTCCAGGTGACCGTGAACGAGGTCGTCGTCGTCGAGGCGACCGTCGGCCCGGCCGTGATCACCGGCGCGACGCCGTCGTTCGTCCGGTCGGTGGCCGTGGCCGTCTTCCCGCCCGTGCCCGTCTCGGACTGGTGGTTGAAGGCCTCGACGGCGTACGTGTGGGTCGTCCCCGCGACGGCCGTCCCGTCGGTGCAGGAGGTCGCGGTCGACGCGAGCGGCGCCGCGCAGCCGCCCGAGGCGAGCGCGATGCCATCTCGGAGAACGCGGAAGCCCCGGCTGCAGCCTGACGTGCAGTCGTCGTTCCAGGCCGAAGGAGCGGCCCACGTCACCGTCACGCCGCCCGCCGAGCAGGCCGCTGCGTCGACGGCCGAGACGATCCCGCCGAACGAGAGGGCGCCGCCCCCGCCGCAGCTGCCGAGGTAGATGCAGTCGACCCACTCCGGGTGGTCGACGAACGGGTTGCGGTTCTGCTGGTAGCACCAGACCTGGTCGTTGCGGCGGATCTCGTCGGCGTCCGGCGGGTCGGCCGCGTGCCACGCGAGGAGGGTCGAGAGCATCCCGTGGTAGGCGACCGGCAGGTAGCCGTCGCCGCAGCTCGTCGTCTCGGCGTACATGAAAGACAGGTCGTCGCTCGCGATCAGGTCGGGCTCGGCCCCGAGGGGGCCCGTGCCCCCCTCGTAGCGGAGGTCCATGTAGAGGATCGAGCGCGCCACATCGCCCTTGCGGTGGTCCCAGACCTCCCAGACCTGACCGGGCGTCGGCGTCGTGCAGGAGACCGAGCCGCCCGTGCCGCGGTTCGGCTGGCCGGAGCCGCCGAAGCCCGCGTTCACCTCGGTCGGGTACTCCGTGCAGCCGGAGACGCACTCGCCGTGCGGGAGGTTCGAGCGCGAGGAGTTGTAGCCCGAGTCCGTCGCGCGAAGGTGGTGCGCGTCCGTGTACGGCGTCGCGGCCGAGCCGCTCTCCGTCTGGAAGCCGTACGACTTGGCCCAGGTGTGCTCGCGGTTCCAGGCGCAGCCCGTCGAGCAGCCGTCGGCGAATGTGGCGTTCTTGTAGAGGTCGAGGACGGTGGACGGATCCGCGGGGTTCTCGTCGGCGTCGTTCAGGATGTCCCACGTGTCCGTCGAGGACGACGTGTAGGGGAAACGGACGTGGTCGTCGATGACGGCGTGGAGCGTGGAGCGGAGCGTCGCGGGCGTCGAGACGTCGACGGACGCGTAGTAGCTCGACGGGGCCGGCGCGCAGCTCGTCGCGAGGGGCGCGATGCCGAGCGCCGCCCGCGCGCCCCCGACTCCTTCCACGACCTCGACGCGCAGGGCGCGGGTGCACGCCTCGGCCGCGTCGGCCCAGCCTTCGAGGTCTGCATAGGCGGCGTCCTCGCGCATCCACGGCTCCGCCCACGCGGGGACCATCCGGGCCCTCACCTCGATCTCGTACAGGCCGGGCGGGACGGGCCGGCCCTGCTGGTCCCGGCCGTCCCACGTGTGGACGGCCGGGGCGCTCCCTGCCGCGGAGAGACGCGCGCCGGAGAGGACGTCGACGACCCGGCCGGTCCGCGCGTCGCGGACGACCGCGTGGAGGAGACCGGAGCCGAAGCCGATCAGCCGGTGCGACTTCTCGCCGTCGGGCGCGACCTCGACCGCGTAGGCCTCCTCGGGCAGCGCGTCGAAGTCGACCGCGAATCGCGTGAAGACCCGCACGGGCTCTCCGGGCGATACGCGCCAGGCGCTCGGCATGGACGAAAGCCGGAAGCCGGACCCGCAGGAGCCGGTCCACGTCCCGAGCGGGGGAACGGGGCGGCCGGCGAGTGGCTCCGCCGCCGCCGTCGGGGACGGGAGGGCGAGGCCGAGGGCGAGCGCGAGAGCGCTCGTGCGGGCGAAGACGGCGACCGGTCGAGACACCTTCATCGAGTTCCTCCGCTGGATCCGATTCGTTTCTGAGAGGGAAGCGCAGGGCACGCG
>JAKLER010000122.1 GCA_022711615.1 Acidobacteriota bacterium | reverse complement strand
GGGCTCCTCTCGGCCGAGGGGGTCGCCCACGACCCGGACGTCCCGGTCGGCGTGATGCTCGAGGTGCCGTCGGCGATCCTCTCGCTCCGGGCGATCGCGCGGGAGGTCGACTTCTTCAGCGTCGGCTCGAACGACCTCGCGCAGTACCTCTTCGCCGTCGACCGCGAGGACACGCGCCTCGCCCACCTCGGGAGCCCGTACCACCCGGCGTTCCTCCGGCTCCTCTCCGAGGCGGTGGAAGGGGCGCACGCCGCCGGGAAGTGGATCGGCCTCTGCGGCGAGCTCGGCGGCCGCCCGCTCGCGGCGCCGCTCCTCCTCGGCCTCGGCTTCGACGAGGTGAGCGTCTCGCCGCCGCGCGTCCTCCGGGCGAAGGCGGCGTTCCGGAGGGTCCGTTCGGCCGGGGCGCGCAGCCTCGTCGCCGAGGCGCTCGACCTCTCGACCGCGGGAGAGGTGGAGGCGCTCCTCGTCGATCGCGCGCCCGCGGCGCGCACCCTCGTCGACGCCGGGTCGGTGCGCGCCGCCTCGGGGAGCGGCAGCCGCGACGAGGCGATCCGGGAGCTCGCCGATCTCCTCCAGCTCACCGGTCGGGCCGACGTGGCCGACCGGGTGGAGGACGCGATCTGGGCGCGCGAGGAGGTCGAGACGTCGCTCCTCGCCCGCGGCGTGGCGTTCCCGCGCTGCGTCTCGCCGCACGTGCGGGCCGACTCGATCGCCGCCGTCCGCCTCTCGCCGCCGCTCCCCTGGGGAGACGGCGGCGAGAAAGTCGAGCTCGCGATCCTCCTCGCGCTGCGGCCCGGGGCGGGGGAGGCGAAGCACCGCAGGACGGCCGAGGAGCTGCGGCGGAGCCTCGGCGAGGCCGCCGTCCGGCGCCGCCTCCTCGAGGCCCCCGACGACGCCTCGCTGGCCGCACTCCTCGCGGAGGCGGCGGGGCGCGCGGCGCCGTGACGCCCGGGCCGCCGGAGGGCGGCCGCCTGCGGCAGGTCCTCGCCGCGGTGATGGCCGGGGCGATCCTCGGGCCGATCGACGGGAGCATCGTCAACGTCGTCCTGCCGACGCTCGTCGACGCTTTCGGGGCGAGCCTCGCCTCGGTCCAGTGGGTCCCGATGGCCTACCTCCTCGCGAGCGGCGGCCTCGTCCTCGTCTTCGGCCGGCTCGGCGACCTGCGCGGGCACCGCGAGGTCTTCCTCGGAGGCCTCCTCGCGTTCGTCGCCGCCTCGGCGCTCTGCGCGGCCGCGCCGACGATCGAGGCGCTCGTGGCCTTCCGCGTCCTCCAGGGGGTCGCTTCGGCGGCGATGACGTCGGTGCCGCTCGCGATCCTGACGGCGACGTTCCCGCCGGCCGAGAGGGGCCGGGCGATCGGTCTCTTCGCGGCGAGCATCTCCGTCGGCCTCGCGATCGGCCCGAGCCTGGGCGGCTTCCTGACGGCCACCTTCGGCTGGCGCGCCGTTTTCCTCGTGAACCTCCCGATCGGGCTCGCCGCCTGGGCGTACGCGCGCCGTGTGCTGCCGGAGGTTCCGATCCGCCCGGGGCGGCTCGATCTCCCCGGCGCGGCGGCGGCGCTCGTCGCCCTCGGATCGGCTCTCCTCTGGGTGAACCTCGCGCAGCGCCCCGGTCCGGCGCCGCACGGGCTCCTCCTCCTCGCGCTCCTCGCCGGGGCGGCGTTCCTCCTCCGGGAGCGGCGCGCCGCGGAGCCGATGGTGGCGCTCTCCCTCTTCCGGAGCGGCGCCGTCTCGTTCGGCGCGTCGGCCTCGGTCCTGAGCTTCATGGCGCAGTTCGTCGTCGTCTTCCTGACGCCCTTCCTCCTCGTCCGGGTCCTCGGCGCCGGCCCCGGGCGCGTCGGCCTCGTCCTGACGGCCTCCCCGCTCGCGGTCCTCGCGGTGGCCCCCTTCGCCGGGGCGCTCTCCGACCGGATCGGCTCCGTCGGCCCGGCGGTGGCGGGCTCGCTCCTCTCGGCGACGGCGTGCGCCCTCCTCGCGGCGATGCCGCCGGACGCCGGTCCGCTCGCCGTCGCCGTCCGGCTCGCCCTCTTCGGTGTCGGGACGGGCCTCTTCCAGTCGCCCAACAACAGCTCGGTCATGGGGAGCGCGCCGCGCGAGCACCTCGGCGTCGTCGGGAGCCTTCTCGGGACGGCGCGGACTCTCGGGATGGTCCTCGGCATCGCCGCGGCGGGCGCGGTGCTCTACGCGTTCGTTCCGCCGTCGGCCCTGGGCGCCGACGGCACGACGCCGCCCCTCGCCGCGGAGCTCGCCTCCGGCGTGCGGCGGGCGTACGCGGCCGGCGCGGGCTTCGCCCTTCTCTCGGCGGCCCTGGCGGCGGCGCCGGCCCTCGCCCGGAGGGCCGGGCGGACGGGCGGGCCCGCCATCCCGTAACCTTGGGGGCGTGAACCCTCCGCCCCGTCGCGCCGCCGCTCCCGTTCGGGGGCCGGAGTCCGACCCGTGAGCCGGACGAGCCACGCCGACGACGAGCGGTTCATGCGCGAGGCGCTGCGCGCGGCCCGCCGCGCCCCGGCGCACCGCGACGTCCCGATCGGGGCCGTCGTCGTGAGGGACGGCCTCGTCGTCGCCCGCGCCCGGAACCGGCGCGAGGTCGACCACGACCCGACGGCGCACGCCGAGGTCCTCGTCCTCCGGCGCGCCGCGCGGCGGCTCGGCTCGTGGCGGCTGGACGGCTGCACGCTCTACGTCACGCTCGAGCCGTGCGCGATGTGCGCCGGCGCGATCGTCCTTTCGCGCCTGCCGCGGCTCGTCTTCGGCGCCGCCGACCCGAAGGCGGGCTTCGTCGGCTCGCTCGGCGACCTCTGCCGCGACGCGCGGCTCAACCACCGGGTCCACGTCGAGGACGGCGTCCTCGGCGCGGAGTGCGGGACCATCCTGAAGGAGTTCTTCCGTGAGCGCAGAAGGAAGCCGGCCCCCTGAACGCGGGGGCTTCCAGCCCCCCGAAGCCCCGACGTTCCGCTGCCCGTCCTGCGGCGCCCCCGCGGCGAAGGACGCGCGCGCCTGCGTCCACTGCGGCTCGCTCCTGGCGACGAAGCGCTGCGTCACCTGCTTCGCCCTCTCGCCGCGCGAGGCCGACCGGTGCGTGAAGTGCGGCGCGCTCCTTCCGGCGCCCGCGTTCGTGGCCGAAGGGTCCGGGCGCTGCCCCGACTGCAAGCTCGACCTCGTGGCCCACGCCTTCGGCGCGGTCGGCTACGCCGAGTGTCCGCGCTGCTCGGGCCTCTTCCTCAGGCGCGAGGCGTTCGAGGCGGTGACGAAGGACGCCGATACGCGGGCGAAGGTCCGCCTCGCGGAGCCTCCCGCGGAGGCCGCCGCGGCCCCGCTCGGAAAAGCCGCCAGCGGCGTCCTTCCCGCGGTCCGCTACCGCCCCTGCCCGACCTGCGCGAAGCTGATGAACCGGACGAACTACGGCGGCGGCTCGGGGATCGTCCTCGACGGCTGCCGCGACCACGGCCTCTGGTTCGACAAGGGGGAGCTCGCCGCGATCGTCGACTTCCTCGAGAAGGGGGGCTGGGACCGGATCCGCCAGCGCGAGCGCGAGAGGCTCGCCGAGGAGGTCCGGAGCCTGGAGTTCCGGAAGAACGTCGGGGCGGCGACGGCCCTGCCGTCCTCGGGCTGGGAGCGGGAGGTCCAGGGGATGCGGACGATCGGCGGGATCGTCGACCTCGCGGGGTCGCTCGCGGGCTGGTTCCTGAAGCGCTGAGACGGAAACGCCCGCCGTCGCCGGCGGGTCGTGCTTCCCGGGAATCAGATGGCGGTGAGGGTGGGATTTGAACCCACGGTAGCCTTTCGACTACACCAGTTTTCGAGACTGGCCTGATAAACCACTCCAGCACCTCACCGCGTTTCGGCCTCGGAGCGGGGGCGAGAGGATAGCGCATGCCTGCCGAACGGGGAAGGCCCCGGCCCGCGAGGGTCCCGCCTCGGCCGCTCGAGAGGCTCCCGGAAAGCCGCTAGTCCAGGAACGTGACCAGGAGCTTCATCTTCGCCGCCTTCCCCCAGTCGAGCGTCTTCACCTTCATCGGGACGTTGAAGGTGCCTTCGGGCTTCTGCTTCGCGAGCTTCGTGGAGCGGCCGACGTCGGCCAGGACGCCCCCATCGGCGTCGAGGAGGAGCGCCCGGACCTTGACCCGCTGCCGCGTCCAGCCGTCGTTGCGGTAGTAGAACCGGAGGAGGACCCACGTCTTGTCGTCCGGGTCCTTCTGGCGCGCCTCCTCGAGGTCGTCCGCCTTCGGGTCGTTGTGCGACTCGAGGGCGAAGATCGCCCCCTTCTCGTGGGCGAACTCGAGGGGGACCCGGTGCTCCCGGGGGACGTCGACCGTCTCTTCGGCCAGCTTCCCGGCGGCGGCGGCAGGAGCCGTGGCGAGGATCGCGAGGATCGCGGCGAGGGCGGACGGGAGGAGGCGCGGGAGGATACGGGCCATCACGTTCCGTTCTACGTCTCCGGCCGCCCCCGCGTTTGCCGACCGGGGCGACTTTTCGGCGGCCCCGGGCGCGGCCGGAGCCGGTCCGGCGCCGTCATGGCGCTTGACGGATCGGCGCCGGCGGGGCAGAGTTCCCGTCCCCGCGGACGTGGACAGGTGTCCGAGCGGTTTAAGGAGCACGGTTGGAAGCCGTGTGTAGTCGAAAGGCTACCGTGGGTTCGAATCCCACCCTGTCCGCCACGTTCGTCCCGCGGGCGCGCCCGGGATTCCGGCCGCGCCCCGGCTCCGTAGACTAGAATCCCCGGCCCGGGCCCCTGGGTGAGTTCGGGTCCCGCGCGACGAGCTCCCTCGAACCGTGTCAGGTCCGGAAGGAAGCAGCACTAAGAGGAACGGCTCGGGCGCCGCGGATCACCCGGACTCATCGAGGGGCTCGGCTTCTTCGATGACGACGAACGCCTTCGTCCCGCTCGCCCGCAAGTGGCGCCCCCGGACCTTCGCCGACGTCGTCGGTCAGGCCGAGATCGTGCGCGCCCTGACGAACGCCCTCACCCAGGACCGGATGGCGCACGCGTACCTCTTCTCGGGGCCGCGCGGCGTCGGGAAGACGACCTCGGCGCGACTCCTGGCGGCCGGCATCAACTGCCGGACGGCCGCCGGACCGACGCCGAGCCCGTGCGGGACGTGCGAGTCGTGCCAGGAGGTCCTCGAGGGGCGCTCGATCGACGCGCTCGAGATCGACGGCGCCACGCACGGCAAGGTCGACCAGGCCCGCGACCTGATCGAGATCGTCGGCTACGCGCCGGTGAGGGACCGCCGGAAGGTCTTCATCATCGACGAGGTCCACGCGATCTCCGCGGCCGCCTTCCAGGCGCTCCTGAAGACGCTCGAGGAGCCGCCGTCGCACGCCGTCTTCATCCTCGCGACGACCGAGCGGCACAAGATTCCCGCCACGATCCTGTCGCGCTGCCAGCGGTTCGACTTCCGTCGCCTCACCGACGCGGAGGTCGCCGACCGGCTCTCCGAGATCGCCTCCCGCGAGGGGTACTCCGTCAGCCCCGACGAGAAGCCCGCCCCCTGGGTGGAGCCGGCCGCGCTCGCGGCGCTCGCCGCCGCGGCGACCGGGAGCCTTCGCGACGGCCTTTCGCTCCTCGACCAGGCGGTCGCGCAGACGGGGGGGCGCGTCACCGCGGCCGACGTCGCCCGACTCCTCGGCTCGCCCGACCGGACGGCCCTCGTCGCCCTCCTCGCCTCGGTCCTCGCGGCCGACCGAGCGGCGGTCCTGCGCGGCGCGGCGGAGCTGGACGCCGCCGGGTCGGACCCGCGGGCGACGGCGCACGACCTGACGCTCCTCGTCCGCGGGACGGTCCGCTTCGCGGCCGACCCGTCGGCTCCCGCGATCGCCGGCATCTCCGAGGACGGCTCGGCCGCGCTCCGCGAGCTCGCGCGGGCGACGTCCTACTCCACGCTGCTCCGCGTCCTGACGTTCCTGACGGAGGCGGAGGGGATGCTCCGTCGGAGCGACGTTCCCGCCCTGGCCCTCGAGGTGCTGCTCCTCCGCCTGGCCGAGCTCCCGCGCCTCGTCCCGATCGAGGAGGTCCTCTCCTCCGGCGCGGGCCTCCCCGCCGTCGGCCCGGTCGGCCCGATCGCAGCGCCCGCGCCCGCCGCGCCCCCCTCCTTCACGCCCCGTACGCCCGCTCCGGCGGAGGTCCGCAGGGCGCCCGCGCCGGCGGCGAAGGCCCCGGCGGCGCCCGAGGCGCCCCGGTTCGTCGGTCTCACCCCGCTCGAGGTCGCCGAGCCGGAGCCGGAGGCCCCGGCCGACGCGGCCACGGCGTTCCGCGAGGCGGTGGAGAAGCGCCACGGGAACCTCGGCGCGGCCCTCGAGGACGTCTCCGTCCTCGTCGAGGGGCGGGTCGTCCGCCTCGTCCTCGACCCGCCGAGCCCGCCGCTCGCGAAGCGGCTCGGCGAGCCGACCATGAAGAAGGTCCTCGACGAGGCCGCCCTCGCCGTCCTCGGCGCGAAGGCGTCCGTCACCGTGGAGAGCGCCGAGCCGGCCGGCGGCGACCTGAACGCCGCCGCGGCGGCCGCGGACCCGGCGACGCTCGAGCGCGAGAACCTGAAGAAGCGGGCCGCGACGGACGAGCGCGTGAAGAAGATCCTCGACATGTTCGACGGCGAGATCGCCGAAGTGAAGCCCGACGAGCGGAAGGCGTGACCTCGCTCCCGGCGCTCGCGCGCCTCGTCGCGGCGCTCGAGCGCCTTCCGGGAATCGGCCCGAAGAGCGCGCGGCGCATCGCCCACTTCCTCCTGACCGCGCCTCCCGACGCGTCCGAGGGGCTCTCGGCCGCGATCTTCGAGGCGCGCGAGCGGACTCGCTCCTGCTCCGTCTGCCACGCCCTCACCGAGCAGGACCCGTGCGCGTTCTGCGTCGACCCCGCGCGGGACGGAGCGCTCCTGGCCGTCGTGGAGGAGCCGTTCGACGTCGAGGTGCTCGAGCGGACGCGCGAGTTCCGGGGCCGCTATCACGTCCTGGGCGGGGCGCTCGCGCCGCTTCGCGGCATCGGCCCCGACGACCTCCACGTCGCGAGCCTCCTCGAGCGGGCGGCCTCGGGCGTCGCCGAGGTCGTCCTCGCCACGAACCCGAACGTCGAGGGAGAGGCCACCGCCCTCTACCTCGCCCGGCGGCTCAAGCCGCTCGGGGTGCGCGTGACCCGCATCGCCTTCGGCCTCCCCGTCGGGGCGGCGATCGAGTTCGCCGACGAGGTCACCCTCGGCCGCTCCCTCTCGGGACGGCGGGAGGTCTAGCCGGAAGTGCGGTGCCGGGCATCGGTTACACTAGCGAGGATCGGCGTCATATGACGGATTTCGTCCTTTTCGACGAGGAGTTCCAGCAGATCAAGGAAGTCATCGGGCGGCTCAAGGCGGACGCCCAGGCGAAGGTCGTCTTCATCGTCGATAAGAACGGCCAGCAGATCGCCGCCCAGGGAGACCTCGAGTCGCTCGACACGACCTCCCTCGCCTCCCTGACGGCCGGGAACGTCGCAGCCACGGACGGCCTCGCCAAGCTCATCGGCGAGAAGGAGTTCCCGGTCCTCTTCCACGAGGGCGAGAAGGACAACGTCTACATCGCCATCGTCGACCAGAGGGTCATCCTCGTCATCATCTTCGACGAGCACTCGTCCCTCGGCCTCGTGAGGCTCCGCGTCCGCAAGGCGACGCAGGACCTCGAGCGGATCTTCGTCTCGATCCAGCGGAAGGTCGAGGAGGAGAAGGAGCGGCGGCACGAGGGCGTCGACTCCCCGTTCGCCGAGATCACGGACGAAGACATCGACAGCCTCTTCCGGGAGTGACGATGACGGGCACGCGCGCACGACGTCCTGAGGGAACCCCCCGCGCCGCGGAGGATTGTCTGAGGGTGCCGAAGCGATGACCTTCATCAACTACGCCGCCCGAGAGATCAACTGCAAGATCGTCTACTACGGTCCCGGCCTCTGCGGGAAGACGACGAACCTGCAGTACATCTACGACCGGACGAACCCCGCGGCGAAGGGGAAGCTGATCTCCCTGGCGACCGAGACCGACCGGACGCTCTTCTTCGACTTCCTCCCGCTCGACCTCGGGACGGTGCGCGGCTTCAAGACCCGCTTCCACCTCTACACGGTGCCCGGCCAGGTCTTCTACGACGCGAGCCGGAAGCTGATCCTCAAGGGGGTCGACGGCGTCGTGTTCGTCGCCGATTCCCAGGAAGCCCGGATGGACGCGAACGTCGAGTCGCTCCAGAACCTCGAGAAGAACCTCCACGAGCACGGCTTCGACCTGGCGACGATCCCCTACGTCCTCCAGCTCAACAAGCGCGACCTCCCGACGGCCGTCGCGGCCGACGAGATGTACCGCCAGCTGAACTTCAAGGGCGAGCCCACCTTCGAGGCGACCGCCCCGACCGGCGTCGGCGTCTTCGACACGCTGAAAGCCGTCGCCAAACAGGTCTTGATGGAGCTTCGGAAGAAGTAGCCCGGGCCTCGCGCGAGGACCCGCGGAGGCGCGAAGAGGCGGGTTCCCCCGCCTCTCGTCGTTCCGGGCCGGACCCGTGGGTGCGGCCTACTCCTCGGGGAGCTCCCTCTCGTCTTCCTCCTTCCGGACGCCGCCGGGGAGGAGGTACTTCAGGACGATGTCGGCGAATCGCTCCGCGAACGACGAGCGGGCCAGGGCCTCGTCGAAGCCGGCCGCGACCGCCTTCTCCTTCAGGTCCTTCCGCGCGATGTCGAAGTAGCCGACGATCGGCACGGACGCCGTCGCCTTCGCCGCCTTCAGCGCCGACAGCGCCTCGAACGGGGAGCTCTTCAGGGCCAGGTCGACGACGACGATCACGGGAGCCCCCGGCTCGATCGCGGCGGCGGCCCCGGCCGCGTCGGAGAGAAAGACCGTCGAGGCCCCGACGGACCTCGCCGCGTTGTCGATCTTCGTCCTCCAGAACGGGTCTTCGACCAGGGCGATGACCTTGCGATTCATCGAAGCCTCCTCGGAGCGGGCGTCTCGAGGGCCGCGGACGCTGCTCCTCCGCATGGCAGGGACGCGCCGAGTATAGGCCGGGCGCGTTCCCGGGCGGCTCAGCGTCGGAAAAGCGGGAGAAGCGTGGGCTCGAGGCGCCGGAGGAGCTCGGCCGTCGCCTCGACGTCCCGCCGGCAATAGTCGAGGATCTCGGGCAGCCGCCCCTCGGCATAGGCGTCGCCGACGGCGTAGCCGTGCATCTCCTCCGACTTCGGGGAGGGGATGCCGAAGGCGACGCAGGCGGCGTGGAGCGAGGGGCGGGTCCCGGCGGCGCCCTGGAACGTCAGGACCTCCATGAGGTCGACGTGCGACTCGACCGAGTAGCGGTAGCCGGCGAGGTTCCGGGACGGCGCCACGCCGTGGATCGCGCTCCTCACGGAGAGGAACGGGCCGTCGAAGGAGCGTCCGTTGAACGAGACGAGCCTGTCAAAGCGGGCGGCCGTCTCCCAGAAGCCGGCGAGGAGCGCCCGTTCGTCCCCTCCGATCTCCTCGAAGAGGCCGTCGCGGGACGGCCGCGAGGAGGGCTCGGCCGCCTCGTACCAGACCTTGCCGTGGCCCGTCTCGGGGTTGAGCGCCGCGACGACGACGACCTTCGCGGCGTAGGGGGAGAGCGAGCGCCAGTCCTTCTTCGACCGGTAGGCCTCGCCGTCCTCGGCGCCGCGCGTCAGCCACTCGCGCAGCATCGGGTCGAGGTCGAGCCACGGCAGGCCGACGGTCTCGATGTCGAATACCAGCGTGGTGGCGTGCGGCATGGCCGGGCGTCCGGGATCACTCCACCGCTTCGGCGGGCGGAGTCGGCGCCGGGGCGGCCTCCGGCGCCGCGGGCGCGGCCGTCGCGACGGGGAAGGGGGGGATCGGTGCGAGGCGCGCCTCGAGCCACTCGATCGTCGCCTTCTTCGCTCCCGGCTCGAGCGTGAGGAGGTCGAGGGCGTGGGCGGCACCCGGATAGACGACGACGGCCTTCGGGTCCCGGCCGGCGGCGTCGAGGGCGCGCGCCGACTCGGCGCGGCCCGGGTCGGCCTCGGAGGCGAGGACGAGGAGGCCGCGCGAGGCGGTCGGCCGCGAGCCCGCGAGCGCCGGGAGACGGTCGGCGTACGCGGAGACGGCGACCCCGGCGTCGGCCCAGCCCGAGGCCGTCGCGAGGGCGGCCAGGTTCCCCGAGAGCGAGAAGCCGACGATTCCGACGCGCGACGCGCGGCTCCGGAGCCACGCGCATGCGGCCTCGACGTCGCGCGGGAACGCGGACGGGGAGGTCTGGAGCGAGGGGGAGAGGCCGATCCGCGCGCCCCCCTTCCAGACCGACTCGCCGTGGCCGCGCAGGTCGACGGCGAGCGTCGAGAAGCCGCGGGCCAGAAGCTCGTCGGCGAGAGGGGCCAGGTCCCGGCGCTCGCGGGAGAAGGCGTGGACGAGGAGGACGGCCGGCGCCGCCGCGCCCGCCGGCGAAGGCTTCCACGTCGCGTGGAGGCGGACGCCGTCCTCCGTCGGGAACGTCACCTCGAACGGGTCCTGCGGCCGCGGGACGGACGGGATCGGCGCGGCCTTCCGGCTCGTCCGCCGCTTCCGCTTCGTCGCGGCCTCGGCCGTCTCGGCGAGCGCGCTCGCCAGGAGGAGCGCGGCCAGGGCGGACGCGAGGAGGCGGGCCGGGCGCGGGAACGTCATCCTTCCGCGACCTCCGTCCCGCCTCTCGTGTCGAAGGTCGTCGTCTCGACGGAGCTCATGGTCGCAACCCCCGGAAGCTCCGGATGGTAGCAGAGGGCTCGAGGCCCCTGCGGGGCCGTAGAATGGCCTCGTGGCGAGCTCCCCGACCCCTCTCCCGACGCTTGCGATCCCTCTTCCGGCCGAGCTGCCGGACGCGATCCTCCGCCTCAAGGAGGAGCGCGACGCCCTGATCCTGGCGCACTACTACCAGGAGCCGGAGATCCAGGACCTCGCCGACTTCGTCGGCGACTCGCTCGAGCTGGCCCGGAAGGGGAAGGCCTCGGACAAGCCGGTCATCGCGTTCTGCGGCGTCCACTTCATGGCCGAGACGTCGAAGATCCTGACCCCCGAGAAGACCGTCGTCGTCCCCGACCTCGAGGCCGGCTGCTCCCTGGCCGACGGCTGCCCGGCGCCCCTCTTCGCCGAGTGGCTTCGGAAGTACCCCGGCCACACCGTCGCCTCGTACATCAACTGCTCGGCGGCGGTGAAGGCGCTCTCCGACGTCATCGTCACCTCCTCCTCGGCCGAGGCGATCCTGAACCAGATCCCCGACCCGGTCGTCTTCGCCCCCGACAAGAACCTCGCCGCCTGGCTCGAGAAGAAGCTCGGCCGGAAGTTCGTCGTCTGGCCGGGGACGTGCGTCGTCCACGAGACGTTCTCCGAGAGGCGGATCCTCGACCTGATGGTGAGGAACCCGTCGGCCCGCCTCGTCGCCCACCCCGAGTGCGACGAGCGGATCCTCGCGCACGCCCACTTCGTCGGCTCCACCTCGGCGCTGCTCCGGCACGTCACCGAGTCGGAGCACCGCTCGTTCATCGTGGCGACGGAGGAGGGGATCCTCCACCAGATGCGCCGCGCCGCGCCGGGCAAGGAGCTCCTCGCGGCGCCGCCCGACGAGGGCTGCTCCTGCAACGCCTGCCCGCACATGAAGCGGAACACCCTCGAGAAGCTCTGGCTCGCGCTCCGGGACCTTTCGCCCGCGATCGAGGTGCCGGAGGAGACGCGCCTCGCGGCGAAGCGCTCGCTCGACCGGATGCTCGAGCTGACGGCGGGGAAGACGTTCGTCCCCGCGCTCGGCCGCTCGTGAGCCGACCGGCTTCGTGACGGAAGCCGCCGCCCCGCGTCCGAAGCCGCGCGTCCCCCCGGGGGCGTTCGTGGGCGGGTTCGTCGTCCTCCTGGCGGGCGCCGTCGCGGCGCACCTCGTCCTTCCCGAGTGGCAGCCTCTCGGGGTCTCGAAGGAGGCCGCGATCGCGACGGCCCGCGCCGAGATGGCCGCGG
>JAKLER010000121.1 GCA_022711615.1 Acidobacteriota bacterium | reverse complement strand
CGAGCTCGCCGGCGAGGAAGTCGCGGGCCGACCCGAACGTCGAGAGACGCGTCGCGGCGAGGAGCGGCGGCGCCGCGGGAAGGACGAGGGCGAGCGCGAGGCCCGCGGCGAGAGCTCGGTTCGAGGTCAGGTTCATCGGGATCCTCGCGAGCGGGGCCTCTCGACGTCGACGTCGATGCGGACGGCGCCCGAGACGGGGCGGTCGAAGGGGACGATCTCCTCGGCGACGAGCCGGGCCTCGACGTCGGCGATCCCGGTCTCTCCCTGCTCCCGGGCGCCGGCGAGGAGGGCGAGAGCCGTCGGCGGCAGCGCCTCGAGCGTGCGGCTCCGGGTCGCGGCCCCTCGCGTGGCGACGAGGAGGCCGGCGAAGAGTCGGTTTCCCGGGACGATCCGGGAGACGAAGGATGCGAGCTCCGGCAGCGTTCGCGGCTCGGACGGGTCGAGCTGCATCCGGAGCGCCGTGGCGTTGCTCCCGTCCGCGACGACGAGCGTCGCCCGCCCCTCGCGCGTCCCCTCGGGCACCCGGAGCCGGACCATCCGGACGCTCTCCGCTCCGCGCCGGTCGGCGAGCCGGATCGCCACGGAGAGGGTCTCTCCCGGGACGACCGTCCTCGTCACAGGGGCCGCCTCGACGAGGCGCAGCCTCTGCTCGTCGGACGAGCTCGTGAAGCGGAGGCGGACGGCGCGGACGCCCGGATCCTCGAGGTCGTTGTCGGCGACGGCCGCGGCGAGGGCGACCGTCGTCAGGACGGCGATCTCCTTCGCCCGCCCTCCCGTCGCCACGTCCTCGTACGCGATCTCCCCGGCCGAAGTGTCCAGCGCGACGCGGAACGCGAGCCTTCGCTCGCGGGCGGTCGGGTCGGCGGCCGTCATCGAGGCGTCGGCGACGAGCCCGGCGAGCGTCGGGAGGAGCTTCGGATGCGCCGCTGCCTCGAACCGGAACTCTCTCGCCGGCCCGCCGCCGGCTTCGACGCGAACCGTGATCGGCACCGTCTGCGCGGGCCGGTCCATCCTTCCGCCGACGCCGGTGTCACGGTCGTTCGTCAGCCGGTAGAGGGCCTCCCCGCCGTTCGCGAGCTTGAACGACTGGAAGAGCGACGACACGACGGTCACGACGTCGGCCGGAGCGACCGGCAGCTCCAGCTCGCCGGAGCCGAGGAACGGGTGACCGAACGCGACGAAGCGGCCGTCCGGGAAGACCTCGGTCACCGTTCCCGTCGCACCGAGGCTCAGGTCCCCGCGGACGAGATAAGCGGTGAGGGCTCCCCCGGGCACCAGCCGTGAGGGCGAGTGAAGCGGCTCTGTGGCGGGCGGTGGCGCGGCACCCGCCCCGAGGAGCTCCACGTTCGCCTCGGTCGCGCCGAGGCGAACGAAGGCGTCACGGAACGTCCGCGCGGTCGAGGCCGGCAGTCCCGAAGCCTGGAAGGACAGAAGAGTCGCGCCTCCCGGCCCGGGCATCGCCGCCGGCAGCGAGTCGAGAGCCGTCCGGCGGAGCTCCGCAAGCCGCTCCTCGCCCGACGAGGCGCCCAGCCGGGCGAGGAGCGCCGCGCGGTCGGCGACCGCCGGCCCGGTCGCCGCCCTCGTTGCGGGTCGGACCGGCTCTTCGGGAACGATCGAGACCATCGCTTCGATGGGGGTCACCCCCGCGACCGCGCGCTTCGAGAAGCCCCAGCCGGAGGCGACGGCCCCGGCCAGCTTCCCGTCCAGGTAGACCGGGCTTCCGCTCATCCCGGCCACGACCCCCGACTCCCCCAGCCCGAGTCCGGAGAGCGAAACGACGATCACGGACCGGCCCGGCGCCGGATTCCGGACGACGCCCACGACCTCCACCTCGAACTTCTCCACGTCGCGGCCCCGCACGACCGTCAGGCCGTACCCCTTCATCCCGGCACGGACCCCTTCCAGCGGGAGGATCTCCGAGGCCCGGGCGGGCAGGCAGAGAAGGGCCGCCGCGAGCGTGACGCTCCACACGTAACGCTTTGACCCCCTTCGAGATTCCGTGCTACCTTGCCCCGGATTTCGGCCTGGTCGGGGCAGGAGCGACATGACGGATACCGGCGGCGCCAACATCGTTCAGCTGTTCCTCACGGCGGGGTGGACGGCCAAGGCCGTGCTCCTGATCCTCGCCCTCTTTTCCTTTGGATCGTGGGCGGTCATCGTCGGAAAGCTCTGGAGTTTCTCACGGGCGGATTCCCACTCCGGGCGGTTCGTGGCGCACTTCCGCAAGAGTCGCAAGTTCGCCGACGTCCTCGGCGTCTGCGACCAGTACCCGTCGAGCCCCCTCGTGGGACTCTTCCGGGCCGGGTACGCCGAGCTCGACGCCCAGGTCAAGGCGGGGCGGGACGTCGCGCCGGCCGACTCGGGCCGCCTCTTCGTCAAGAGCTTCCCCGCCATCGAAAGGGCGCTCGAGCGGGCCGCGGGCGTGGAGTCCAACAGGCTCACCCGCAGGCTCCCGTTCCTGGCGACGACGGCCTCGGCGACCCCCTTCATCGGGCTCTTCGGAACGGTGTGGGGGATTCTCGGGGCGTTCCGGCAGATCGGCGTCACGGGCTCGACCTCGATCGTCACCGTCGCCCCCGGGATCGCCGAGGCGCTGGTCAACACCGCCGCCGGCCTCGTGGCGGCCGTCCCGGCGCTGATCGCCTACAACTACTTCAACGGCCGCGTGAAGGTGATCCGTTCCGAGATGCGGGACTTCGCGCTCGAGTTCCTCAACCTGGCCGAGCGCCACTTCACCTGAGGCGCCGCAAGGAGCGCGGATGGCCGTAAAGATCGACGACGACCTCGAGGCCTACTCCGACATCAACGTCACCCCCCTGGTCGACGTGATGCTGGTCCTGCTCATCATCTTCATGGTGACGGCGCCGCTCCTCCACCAGGGCGTCGAGGTGAAGCTTCCGAAGTCGGTCTCGCAGAACCTTCCGAAGACTCCCGAGGACCCCCTCATCCTCTCGATCACGAGGAAGGAGGTCTATTACCTCAACGAGACGCCGATCCCGAAGCAGCAGCTGCGCGAGAGGCTGACCCTCATCCTGAAGAACCGGAAGGACCGGGCGGTCTACCTCAAGGCCGACCGGAACCTGCCGTACGGCGTCGTCGTCGAGACGATGGACGTCCTGAACCGCCTCGGGGTCGAGAGCCTCGGGATGGTCACGGAGCTCCGGAGCGAGAAGAGCCCGTGACGGTCTCGGAGGTCCTGGAAGAGCGGAGCCGGCGGCCCGACGCGCCGCACGGACTCGCGGCCGCGTTCTCGCTCGCGGCGCACGCGGCGTTCGTCGTCTTCCTGGTCCTCATCTCCCAGCCCCGGAAGCTCACGACGCCTCCTCTGATGTCCCTTCCGGTCCGAGTCGTCTCGCCCGGCGCCCTCGCACGGCTCTCCGGTCCGCCCGGACGCCCCGCGGCCCGTCCGCAGGACGAGGCGCCCCGAAAGAGAGTCATCGAGAAGATCCGCGACGAGGCCCCGGCCCCGTCCGCCGAGGCTCTCCCTCTCCCCGGCAAGCCGAAGAAGGGGGAGCCGCCGAAGCCGGCGCCGCGCGCATCTGCCCCCGGGCCCAGGCCGGCCGCGAGCGACGCCGCGGTCGAGCTCCCCTCCGCGGGGAACGGGGGCCTCGGAGGGAGCGGCAGCCCCGGCCTCTCGAGCTTCGGTGCCTCACTGTCCGGCTTCGACTCCGACTTCCCCTTCTCCTATTACGCCGAGCAGATCCAGGCCCTCATCGGCGCCAACTGGCTGAAGCCCGAGGTCCCGGAGGGGACCGCCTGCGTCGTCACGTTCCGCATCCAGCGCTCCGGCCAGGTCACCGAGGTGAAGGTCGAGACCCCCTCAGGCCTCGCCTTTTACGATCGTGCCGCCGCGCGCGCCATCTACTCCGCCAACCCGCTCCCGCCGCTCCCGCCCGAGTTCCGGGGCGAGCAGCTGGGGGTCCACATCCGCTTCCAGTGAAGCCCCCCCGGAGGTCCGCGATGCGTCTCCTCTCCTTCGCCACGGGCCTCGTGCTCGTCGCCGCCCTCGCCCCGGTCGCCGGGCAGCAGCCGGTCCCGACGGTCGCGCCGTCGGCGCAGCCGACCGACATTTCCCTCGTCCTCTCGCAGGAGGGCGGACGCCGGGTCGCGCTCGCGATCCCGTCCCCCAAGGCGCCGGCCTCCGACGTCGTCGAGAAGGACCTGGTCGCCCCCTTCCGCTCGGCCCTGACGGGTGACCTGGAGAGCTCCCCCTGGTTCGTCCTCGCGGACGCCGCCCTCCACCCGAAGGGCTTCCGCCCGCCGGCAACGCGGGAAGAGGGCGATGCCTGGATCGCCTCGGGCGCGCAGTTCCTCCTCGACACGCAGATCCAGGCCGAGGGGACGAACGTCGTCGTCACGGCCCAGCTCGTCGACCTGCGGACGCTCCGTCCGATCCTCGGAAAGAGGTACTCGGCCGCGGGCGTCTCGATCCGCCGGGTGGCGCACACCATCGCCAACGACGTCGTGCGCCAGTTCACGGGGCGTCCCGGGCCGTTCCTGACGCGGATCGCCTTCGTCTCCGACCGGGACGGCGGACGCGGCAAGGAGATCTACATGATGGACTGGGACGGCGAGAACGAGAGGCGGCTCACGTTCCACCGCTCTCTGTCGATCGCGCCCGACTGGTCCTACGACGGCTCGAAGATCGTCTACCAGTCGTTCGTGAGCACCCCCCCGGGCCTCTACTGGTTCTCCCTCTCGGGCGGGACGCGGAACCGGGTCCCGGTGCCGACAGAGCTGAACTCGGCGCCGTCGTTCTCTCCGGACGGGAAGATGGTCGCCTACGCCGGGAGCGTCCGCGGGAACCCGGAGATCTTCGTCGTGAACCTCGACGGCTCGGGTCATCGGAGGCTGACGAACTCGTCGGCGATCGACTCCAGCCCCCGCTTCTCCCCGAACGGAAGGGAGATCGCCTTCACTTCGAACCGGCAGGGGACGCCCCAGATCTACCTCATGGACCTCGAAGGGGCGAACGTCAGGAAGCTGACCCTGACCGGCAACTGGAGCGACGAGCCCGCCTTCTCCCCCGACGGTGGCCGTCTCGCCTACGCCTGCCGAAACGAGGGGGACTTCCAGATCTGCGTCCTCGACCTGACGACGGGACGCACCTTCCAGATCTCGAGCGGACCCGGGACGAACGAGAACCCCACCTGGTCTCCGGACGGCTCCCGGATCGCCTGGGAGCTCCAGCGCGGCCGCTCGACCCAGATCGTCTCGGCCGGGGTGGACGGCTCCGGCTTCAAGGTCCTGACGGAGGCCGGGAATAACGGCTATCCTGTCTGGGAACGGACGATGGAGTGATCCCGCTGGCCGGGTTGTCCGAGCCGGCGGCAGCGCTTAGAATCGAGAGTAACTGAAAGGGCGGATCGCGCCTTTTCCCAATCGGAGGTTCACCGTGATGACGAAGCCGTTCAGATCTCTGGGACTGGTTCTCGCCGCCGGCCTTCTCGTGACCGCGGGCTGCTGCACGAAGAAGCCCGCCCCGGCCCCGGCCCCGGAAGTGAAGGTCGAACCGACTCCGACCCCCGTCCCCGTCCCGGTCGAGGAGCCGATCGCCGCGCCCGTCGCGGAACCGGTGGCCGAATCGCTTCCCGCCGACCTTGAGGAGCTCAACAAGAAGGGCTACCTCAAGGACATCTTCTACGACTACGACCTCTACGACGTCCGGGCCGATCAGCGGGACGCCATGGCCGCGAACGCCGAGTGGCTGAAGAAGTGGCCCACCGTGAAGGTCCAGGTCGAGGGCCACTGCGACGAGCGGGGCTCCAACAAGTACAACATGGCCCTGGGCGACAAGCGCGCGAACGCCGCGCGCGACTACCTCGTCTCGCTCGGCATCGACGCGAGCCGGATCACGACGCTCTCCTACGGCGAGGAAAGGCCCTTCGTCGAGGGCCAGACGGAGGCCGCCTGGTCCCAGAACCGGCGCGCCCACTTCGTCGTCACCGCGAAGTGACGCCGCTCCGCGTCGACCGTCTCCGCCGGAGCGCCCCCCTCGCGGGGGCGCTCCTCTTCGCGTCCGTCCTGGGCGGCTGCGTCTCCGGGAGCGACATCGAAGGGCTCCACCGACACGTTTCCGACGTCGAGAAGCAGGTCGACAAGCTCTCCCAGCAGACGAGCTCGAAGGACGAGGTCGAGAAGCTCAACCAGAACCTGACGAAGCAGGTGTCCACGATCCTGCGCTCGAACGCCGAGACCGGGACCCGCTTCGACGAGCTGACCCGGGAGCTCCAGTCGCTCGCCGGCAAGCTGGAGGACTCCAACCGCCGGCTCGCGCAGCTCTCCCAGCAGCTCGCCGAGACCCAGGCGAAGCTGGACGCCGGCACGCCCGCGGCCCCCGCCGTGCCGGGCGCCGCTCCCCTTCCCGGCGCGTCGGCGCCTCCGCCTGCCGGCGCCGCCGCGGCCCCGGGCTCGATCCCGGCGACGAAGCCTCCGGCCGGGCGGGCCGGCCCGGCCGACCTCTACAATGCCGCGCTCGGCGACTACCAGCGGGGACGATTCGATCTGGCCCGGCAGGGCTTCGAGGAGTACGTCGAGACGTACCCTCGGACCGACCTCTCCGACGACGCCCTCTTCTGGGCGGCCGAGTGCTGGACGGCGCAGAAGAAGCACCGCGAAGCGCTCGGCATGCTCGAGCGGCTCCTGAAGGAATACCCGCAGAGCGACAAGGCCCCCTCGGCGCACCTGCGGAAGGGGCTCGCCCACCTGGAGCTCGGCGAGAAGGCGCAGGCCATCGTCCAGCTCCAGTTCGTCGTCCACGAGTACCCGACCTCGGACGAGGCCAAGAGCGCGCGCCAGCGGCTGCGCTCCCTCGGCTCCGACTCCCGCTGAACCCTCGATAATCCTCCGCCCGGGCGGAGGGAAGAAGACCCGGGACCGACCCGAAAGGAAACGATGGCCAACACGAAGCAGGCGAAGAAGCGTGCCGCTCAGAACGACAAGCAGAAGGCGCGGAACCGCGCGGTGAAGAGCGAGACCCGACGCGTGGTCAAGGCGACCCGCGCCGCGGCTCCCGAGAAGGCGAAGGAGATGCTGCCGAAGGCCGCCGCCTCCCTCGACGTCGCCGCCCGGAAGGGGACGATTCACAAGAACAAGGCCGCGCGGCTGAAGTCGCGGCTCGCCAAGGGCGCCGCCAAGAAGGTCGCCAAGGCGGACTGACCGAGCTCCGCGCGTCGCGCGGAGCCCACGAGCCGGGAGGGCCGGAGACGAACCCCGGGGGGTTCGCGTCCGGCGCCCGGCTCTTTCCGTCTCCCGGCCCGTCCCGCGGCCGGCGGGCGTCAGAAGCCTTCGAGGATCGTCGTGACGAGACTGCGCGCGAAGGGGCGCGCCATCGCCTCGATCGCCGCGTTCTCCACGTCGACGTAGCTCGCGCTCGTCGCCGCGACGGGATACGGCTGGCGGAAGAGGAACGACGGGTTCTCGAAGAGCGCCTTCTCCGTCTTCCGGTCGGTCAGCTTCAGGCGGGCCACGACCGCGATCTCGTACTCGAGCGCGCGTCCCTGGTCGTCGAACCGGACGGGGTTCACCTGGTACGACAGGATCCGCCCCGAGAGCTCGACGTCGGCCGCGGAGCGGTCCGTCACGGGGGACAGCCGGGCGCGGCCCGCCAGCTCGCGGAGGACGGCGTCGGTGAGGCGCTGCTCGAGCCCGACGCGCGTCGTGTCGTTCACGAAGGCCTCCACGAAGATGGCGCTCGCTCCCTCCGGGAGGATGCCGCGTCCCGTTCCGACGAGGGAGTAGCCGCAACCCGCGAGCCCGGCCGCAAGGACCGCGGCGAGGAACGCCCGGCGCCTCACTTCACCACGACGTTCAGGAGCCGGTCCGGCACGTAGACGACCTTCAGCCGCTCCTTCCCCTCGAGCCACTTCGCGACGCCCTCCTGGGCCTCGGCGGCGGCGAGCGCCTCCTCGCGCGAGGCGCCGCGCGGCAGGACGACCTGCCCGCGCAGCTTGCCGCCGACCTGGACGGCGACCGTCACCGACTCCTCCACGGCGAGCGCCGGGTCGTACGCCGGCCAGCCCGACACCAGGAGGCTCCTCGTCTCCCCCATCTGCTCGTGCCACTCCTCGGTCAGGTGCGGCGCGATCGGGTGGAGCAGCGCGAGGAGCGCGAGGATCGAGGCGCGCATCTCGCCCGGATCGGCCTTCGCGTCGCCGACGAGCCCGGCGACGTGGTGGGTGAACTCCATCAGGTGGGCCACGGCCGTGTGGAACGAGAACGTCTCGAAATCGTGCGTCACCGTCTTCACGGCGATGTGACGCTTCCGGGCCGCGGGCGAGTCGGCGGCGGCCAGGGCGTGCGGCGCCGTTCCGTGCGCCTTCAGGTAGTTCTCGACGAGCGCCTTCACCCGGTAGAGGAATCGCTCCGGGCCGGCGATCTGATCGTCGCTCCACTCGGCGTCCGACTCGGGCGGCCCGAGGAAGAGGACGTAGGCGCGGACGGCGTCGGCCCCCTTCGCCGCGATGAGCGGGTCGAGCGAGACCGAGTTCCCGCGGGACTTCGACATCTTCTCGACGCGCCCGCCGGGCGACATCTTCGTGATCATTCCCTGGTTGAAGAGGGCCGAGAACGGCTCCTCGAAGGAAACGAGCCCGAGGTCCTTCATCACGCGCGCGAAGAAGCGGGCGTAGAGGAGGTGGAGGATCGCGTGCTCGATCCCGCCGATGTACTGGTTCACCGGCGCCCAGCGGGCGATCACCTCCGGGTCGAACGGGGCGCGGTCGTTCTTCGGGTCGAGGTACCGGAGGTAGTACCAGGACGAATCGACGAACGTGTCCATCGTGTCCGTTTCGCGCCGGGCCTCGCCGCCGCACTTCGGACAGGAGGTCTTCAGGAACGCCTCGACCTTCTCGAGCGGGTTGCCCCCCTTGCCGGTGAAAGGCGCGTCCTTCGGGAGGACGACGGGGAGCTGGTCGTCGGGCACGGGGACCCAGCCGCAGGCCGGGCACTTCACCATCGGGATCGGCGTCCCCCAGTAGCGCTGGCGCGAGATGAGCCAGTCGCGGAGCCGGTAGCGGACGCGGGCCCCGCCGATGCCGCGCTTCGTCGCCTCGGCCGCGATCGCCTCCCGTCCCGCTTCCGACGTCAGTCCGTCGTAGGGGCCGGAAGCCGTCATGGTCCCCTCGCCCGTGAAGCAGGCGACCGACGGGTCGGCCCCGTCGGGCCGCCGGATCACCTCGCGGATGGGGAGCCCGTATTTCTTCGCGAACTCGTGGTCGCGCTCGTCGTGGCCCGGAACGGCCATGATCGCGCCCGTGCCGTAGCCGGCGAGGACGAAGTTCGCCATCCAGATCGGCATCTCCTCGCCGGTGAACGGGTTGATGGCATGCGCCCCGGTGAAGCGCCCGTCCTTCTCGGCCCCTTCGGCCTCGCGCTGGACGCGGTCCTGGCTCCGGACCGTCTTCACCCACTCCTCGAGCGCGGCCCTGTCGGGATGCCCCTCGAGGAGGCGCGGCACGGCCGGGTGCTCGGGGGCGAGGACCATCGCCGTCGCGCCGTAGACGGTGTCGGGCCGGGTCGTGAAGACCTGGAGCCTCTCGCCGAGCTTCGGCACCTCGAACTCGAGGTCGGCGCCGACGGAGCGGCCGATCCAGTTCCTCTGCATCGTCCGGACCTTCTCGGACCACTTCCCGAGCTGGTCGAGGCCGGCGAGGAGGCTGTCGGCGTACTCCGTGATCTTCAGGAACCACTGCTCGAGCTCGCGCTGCTCGACGGCGCTCTTGCAGCGTTCGCACGTGCCGCCCTCGGCCTGCTCGTTCGCGAGGACCGTCTGGCAGGAGGGGCACCAGTTGACGGTCCCCTTCTTGCGGTACGCGAGCCCTCTCTCGAGCATCCGGAGGAAGAACCACTGGTTCCAGCGGTAGTACTCCGGCTCGCACGTCGTGACTTCCTTCGTCCAGTCGTAGAGGACGCCCCACCCCGCGAACTGCTCCTTCATCGCCGCGATGTTCGCGAGCGTCGATTCGCGCGGCGGGATACCGCGCTGGATCGCGAAGTTCTCCGCGGGGAGGCCGAAGGCGTCCCACCCCATCGGGCAGAAGACCTTCTCCCCTTTCTGCCGGAGGTATCGGTGGAGCGCGTCCGTCAGGTAGTAGGTTCGCGCGTGCCCGACGTGGAGACGGTCCCCCGACGGGTACGGGAGCATGACGAGGAGGTAGGTCCCCTTCGCCGACGGGTCGTGCGTGTCGACGAAGGCGGCTCGGTCGGCGTCCCAGCGGGCCTGCCACTTCTTCTCGAGGGCGGTGCGTTCTTCGCGTGCGTCCATAAGGGACGCCGAGTGTAGCAACCGGGCGGGCCGGCTACGCGGCGGCGCCCGCCGCCTCGCCGAGCCGCCGCTCGACCTCGGAGGCGAGGCGGGAGAGGGGGAACCTGCGGGCCGCGGGGACCGCGCGGGCGGCGGCGTCGGGCATTCCCGATATGACGGCCGACTCCGCCGACTCGCAGAGGACCGTTCCCCCGGCGAGCGCGATCGACCGGCAGCCCTCCGCTCCGTCGTCGCCCATCCCCGTCAGGACCACGCCGACGACGCGGCGCCCGAAGGCCGCGGCGGCGGACGTGAAGAGGAGGTCGGCGGACGGGCACCACCGGACCGAGCCTCCGTGGGGCCGGACGACGAGGACGGCGCGCTCCCCGGCGTGGGAGAGCTCCAGGTGCGCCCCTCCGGGGGCGATCCAGACGACTCCGGGAGTCGCCTCCGCGCCGTGGATCGCTTCGCGCACGTCCCACCCCGTCCCGGACGCGAGCCGATGGGCGAGGGAGCGGGTGAAGGGGGGCGGCATGTGCTGTGCGACGCCGACGACCGCCTCCTGGGGCGGAAGGCCCGCGAAGAGCTCTCGAAGCGCCGGCGGTCCCCCGGTCGAGGCGGCGACGACGAGCGCCGGGGGGACGCCGAGCGCGACCGGCACGCGCCGAGGCCGGGGGATGCCGCCGCTCGAGGGAGGCGCCCCGGAGCGGATCGAGCGTCGCACCAGGCTCTCGATCGACAGCTGCCGGACGCCGTCGACGACCTCCGCGAGCCGTCTCTTCCAGCGCGCCAGGCTCTCCGGCTGCGACCCCGCTTTCGCGATGACCTCGAGGGCCCCCGCCTCCAGCGCGGCGAGGGCGCTCCGCTCCTCCTGATCGGCCGAGATGACGACGACGGGCACCGGCCGGTTCGCCATGATCCACCGGAGGACCGCGTTGCCGTCCATTCCGGGCAGTCCGAGGTCCAGCGTGACGAGCGCGTAGTCCGTCGTCAGGAGCCGGCGGATCGCCTCTTCCCCGCTTCCGACCGCATCGACCTCTGTGATCGCGCTCGAGGCGCGGAGCGCCTCGACGATCCGGAGCCTCTGGTAGGCGGAGTCCTCGACGACCAGGACCCTCACGCCGTCACCTCCGGTAGACGACGTCGTTCGCGAGGCGGACGAGCGTCAGCGCCGAGGAGGCGACGGAAAGGGCGTCGCTCGCGCCGAGGAGGATGTAGCCCCCGGGCTTGAGGCGCGACGAGAGAACCTCGACGACCCGGGATCGCGCCTCCTCGTCGAGGTAGATGAGGACGTTGCGGCAGAGGATGACGTCGAAGCGGGTGCCGAAGGCCGGCTCGTCCAGGATCGAGCGCGTCTCGAAGAGGACGGGAGCCGCGAGCTGAGGCTTCAGCCGGAAGAGCCCGCCGGGGGCGGCCTCGAAATGCTCGCGGCGCCTCTCCGGGGACGTCGCGCGGAGCGACTGGGGGCCGTACACGGCGGCCCGCGCTCGGCGCACGTGAGACGGGGAAAGATCCGTCCCGAGGATCCGGACCTTCCGGGCGGGAAGGATCGCCTTCTCGTGAAGGACGATCGAGAGGCTGAAGGCCTCCTCGCCCGTCGCGCAGCCAGCGGACCAGATGTCGAGCGTCCCGTCCTGGCCGGCCGCCAGGAGCCTCTCGGGAACGATCTCCTCCGAGAACGCCTTCAGGCTGGCCGGGTCCCGGAAGAAGTAAGTC
>JAKLER010000120.1 GCA_022711615.1 Acidobacteriota bacterium | reverse complement strand
CTCCTCGCCCGTCGCGCAGCCAGCGGACCAGATGTCGAGCGTCCCGTCCTGGCCGGCCGCCAGGAGCCTCTCGGGAACGATCTCCTCCGAGAACGCCTTCAGGCTGGCCGGGTCCCGGAAGAAGTACGTCTCCCCGACGACGACCGCGTCGAGGAGCCGGCCGAAGAGGGGCGAATCCTGCGGCTCGTTCCGAAGCCGGCCGTAGAGCTGGTAGAACGACCCCGCGCTCCTGGCCTCTGCCGCGAGCCGGCTCTCGACCCGGACTCTCTGGGAGTCGGAGACGACGAATCCCGTGCGACGCCGCAGGAGGTCCTGGTAGAGGCGAAAGACCGTCTCGGCCAGCTCCAGCGGGCGCCCTGTCACGTCGACCTCTGGCTTCGTTCCGCCCGGGCCGCCGCGGCCAGGGCGCGCGCCCAGCGCCTCTCCGCGCGGGCCGGCGCATGCATCCAGGCCCGGCGGCAGGCCTCCGGGGAGAGCCGCGCGAGGGCTTCCGCCGCCTCGTCCGCCTCCGCGGGCACCGTCTCCTGCGAGAGGACGAGCGTCAGCGGCTCGACCATCGTCTCGTCCGCGATGCGGGACGCGGCCACGAGGAGCGACCTGAGGACCGCGCGGTCCGGCTCGGTGACGAGGGCCGTCGCGACTGCTGCCGAGAGGGCGGAACGCGCGTCCCCGGCCGGCCGACGGGCGATCGTCTCGGCCGCGGCCGCTCTCACCTCCGCGCGCTCGTCGGCGAGGGCCGTGGGCAGAGCCTCGGCCGCGACGGGCTCGTCGGCGACGGCGAGAGCGCGCACCGCCGCGCAGGCCGTCTCCGGGTCCTCGTGCCCGAGCGCGGCGACGGCGCTCCGGGCCGCCTCCGCGTCGCCGGTCCGCTCGATCTCCTCGAGCGCGGCGATCCGGACGGCCGGCTCCTGGACGAGCATCTCCTCCACGAGGCGGGGACGCTCGGCGCCGGCCAGCGCGACCACGGCCGCGCCGGCGGCCGCGGCGGCCGCCGGGTCGTCGACCAGGAAGACCAGGCCGTCTCTCCAGGTGACGCCGGGCAGCGTCTCGCCGCGCTCGGCCCGGAGGGCGAGGCCTCGAAGCGCCGCAGCTCTCACGGTCGCGCTCTCGTCGGAAAGGCACGTCACGATCTCGTGCGCTCCGATCCGGCGTCCCCGCGCGGCCGCGGCCACCGCCGCTTCCCGCACGGCGGGATCGGGCGACGACAGCGCACCGCGAACGGCCGCCTCCACGTCCACGCCGTCGGCCAAGCCGAGCGCGGCGAGCGCGGCGACGCGGCCCGGGCCGTCCGGGCCGCCCGCCCGGTCGAGAAGGGCCCGCCGCCTCTTCGGGAGCCGGTCGAGCGGCTCTCCCGACTCGTCGGTCGCCAGCGCCAGCGCGGCGGCGAGAGCCGTCTCGGGGTCGTCCTCGGCGAGGACGTCGATCAGGTCTGGAATCGGGACCAGCCCCGCCGGCACGCACGAGAGGACCGCCGCCTTCACCGTCGCGGACGGGTGGACGAGAAGCGGCAGGAGCGTCGGCGCCTCGGGCCCGCCGCGATGCGCGTCGAGGAGCTCGAGAGCGGGCTCGGGGTCCGCCACCTGGAGGACGCAGAGGAGCGCCTCCTCTCGGCGGGCACGGGGAAGCGCCCGGAGGGCGGCGTAGCCGTCGCGGAACGGTCCGTGGGAGACGATCGCGAGGGAGGCGCCCGGGAGGTCGAGGAGGGCGAGGACGTGCGCGGCGTCGGTCCGGAGCGCGGCGTCCTCCTCCGGATCCTCGAGGAGCGCGAGGAGTGTGGCGCCGGCCTCGGGCCAGAGCGGGCGGAGGCCGGCGAGCGTCGTCGCCGAGGCGGACTCGAGCGCGGCACGCAGCGCCGCCAGGAGAAACACGTCGACGTCCCCCGCAGCGGCTCGCCGGAGGAGAGGCTCGCCGGCGACGGGAGACCGAAGGCGGGCGAGGGCGTGCAGGGCCCCGTGGCGCAGGCTCGCATTCGTCAGCAGCGGCAGGATGCGCGGCGCGATCTCGGGGTCGCCGACCTCGCCGAGGGCCTCCAGCGCATGGACCTGGAGCCAGAGGTTCCCTTCCTCGAGCGCCGCGAGCAGCGGCGCGATCGCTTCTCTCCGGCCCGTCCGGCCGAGCGCGAGGAGGAGCGCCGCGCGGGCGTTCGGGTCCCCCTCCCTCCGCGCCGCGGCCTCGATCGCGGTCACCGTCTCGAGCCCGGGGGCCGGGCCGGGCAGCGCCGCGGCGGCCGAGATGCGAACGTCGGCCGACGGGTGCTGAAGCGCGCCGAGGAGGACGGCCCGTCCCGCCGCGCCGCCTTTCACGAGGAGGGCGAGGCCGGCTGCGCGGTGCCCGGCGTCGTCGTCATCGGCGAGGGCCACGGCGCAGGCCGACGCCACGCGCGGCGTGAATCGTCGTCCGAGTCCCGCGACGGCCCGCTCGCGCACGCGGTAGTCCTCGTCCTTGAGCAGGGCGAGAAGCGCCGACTCGGCCTCCTCCCCCGGAACGCGGGCCAGCTCGCCGGCGGCGTTCCACCTGTCGGTCGCGTCCCTGGAAGCCGCTCTCGTCGCGAGGTCCCGGGTGCGGTCGTCGCTCATCGTTCGCCTCTCGCCGCGAGCCGGTCGACGTCGAGGAGCGAGAGGAATCCCAGCTCCTCCGCGACGATCCCGTGCAGCGCGCCCCGCCCCGGAGGCGGCGGCGCGACCCGACCGGCGGGATAGGTCTCCACGCCGTCGATCGAATCCACGAGGAGCGCGTGGTCCGAGCCATAGAGGACGACGACCAGCGGCGCCGGGTCCGCGTGCGCGCGCGAAAGCCCCATCGCCGCGGCGACGTCGATCACCCCGATCGCCTCGCCCCGAACCAGCGCGACGCCGCTCCACTCCGGAGGCGCCCCGGGCAGCGGCGCGATCCGCCTGGGGCGGGCGGCCTCCCGCACCCGGTCGAGCGGCACCGCGAATCGCTCCCCGCCCGCGCGGAACGCCAGGAGGAGCCCATCTCCGCTCACGCCGTCCTCCCCTCCGCCGGACCGGAGTGGATCCTCGCGATCAGCGCCCCGGCGTCGAGCGCGAGCGCGATCTCGCCGCCGGGCACCTCGGCGGCGCCCACGATCTCCTTCGGTCGCGGCACGGAGTCCGCGAGCGGCTTCACGAGCAGGTCCCAGACCCCTTCGACGGCATCCACGACGAGAGCCGCGGCCCGCCGCCCGTCCTCGGCGACGACGACGGGCTCCGCGCCGTCGGAGCCGGCGCTCTTCGGGAGGCCGAAGAGCGCGTCGAGGCGCGCCAGCGGGAGGGCCTCGTCACCGTCGCGGAAGCAGGCCCGTCCGTCGACGATCTCGACGCCGTCCGCGGCGCCCTGGAGCGTCCGCCGGACGTTCTCCCCCGGAAGGGCGAACCAGACCTCGCCCACTCTCACGACGAGCGACTCCAGGAGGACGAGCGTCATCGGGACGACCACCTCGAACGTCGTTCCCGAGCCGGGGATCGATCGGACCGAGACGCGACCTCCGAGGGCGGCCAGCTTCTCCCTCACGACGTCGAGCCCGACGCCCCGCCCGGAGATCTCCGAGACCTCCCGCGCCGTCGAGAAGCCGGGGCGGAAGAGGAGCGCGAACGGGTCGGAGGGGTCGGGGTCCGTCGCTCCGAGGAGGCCGGTCTGGCGGGCCTTCGCGACGACGCCCGCCGCATCGACGCCCCGGCCGTCGTCGGAGAACGTCAGCACCACCTCGCGTCCGCTCGGCGCCACCGTCAGGGCCACGCGCCCCCGGCGCGGCTTGCCGGCCGAGGACCGCTCCTCGGGCGACTCGATTCCGTGGTCGAGGGCGTTTCGAAGGATGTGGAGCAGCGGGTCGCCCAGCTCGTCGGCGAGGACCTTGTCGATCTCCGTCTCGACCCCCTGGACGACGAAATCGGCTTCGCGGCCGAGCGCGGAGGCGGTCCTCGCGAAGGCGCGTGCGAGCCGCGTCGTCAGCGTCTCCACCGGGACGAGGCGCAGGGCCAGCGCGGCGGGCCCGAGCGTCGCGACGAGGCGGTCGAGCCGGGCGAAGGCCCGCTGTGCCTCGAAGCGGGCTCCCCGGTCCGACGCCCCGGCGAGGGCCTGCCCGAGGGAACGTCCCAGCGCGGACCGGGCCAGCGCCAGCTCCCCGGCGAGGTCGACGAGCGCGGCCACCTTCTCGAGCGGGACGCGGACGACTCCCCGGGCGACCTGGGGGGCGGCCTCCGGTCCCGGCTCGGGCGGCGCGGACTCCGCGGGCACCGCGGCGGGCAGGCGGGCGGGCGCGGCGGAGGGAGGCGGGGCGGCCCTGCCCGCGGAGACCGTCACGACGTCGCGCGCCGAGCACCGGGTCCCCAGTGCGGCCGCGTCGCAGCCGGGAGGCAGCGCCACGAGGAGGCGGAACGCCATGCGGGCCGGGTCCGCCGCCGTTCCGGGAAACGTCCCGATCAGCTCGCCTGCGGCCGACGCCTCGCTCATCGCGTTCCGGAGCCCGGCGTCGAACGAGTCGAAGTCGAGGTCGAGGTCGACGAGGACGAGAGCCTTGCCGCGCTTCCCCGCCTCGGACGCACGATGCCTCTCGTAGTCCGAAAGGGAGGCGTCGAGCTCGGGCGGCAGCCGAAGGCTCTCGGTCCCGCGCGGCTCCGCGGGACGGACGAGGCCCTCGAGCCGGTCTTTCAGCGGCGTCTCGAGCCTCGGCGCGTCCTCGCCCGCGGCGACCCGGGCCACGAGAGTCGAAAGCGCGCCGAGGCCTTCGCGGACGGCGCCGCGCACGGCGGGCGACGCGGGGACGCGCCCCATCCGGAGGTCGTCGAGCAGCGCCTCGAGCGCGTGCGCGGCGTCGGCGACCCCGGCGTAGCCGACCATTCCCGCGACGCCCTTCAGGGAGTGGACCGATCGAAAGAGCGCGTTGACCCTCTCCGGATTGGGGTCGTCTCCGTCCGCGTCGAGGGCGTCGATCCCGCACCCGGCCTCCTCGAGGAGCATCTCCGCCTCGGCCAGGAACTCGCCGGAGAACGCGCCGCCCGGCTTCTTCGGGCGGGTCACGGCTCCTCCGGCGCCTTCGATCCCAGGACCTCGCCGAGGACCCGGTCGAACGTCTCGACGTCGAACGGCTTCCCGAGGTAGCCGTCGGCCCCCGCCTTCCGCGCTCGCGCGGCGTCCTCCGCGTCGCGCTCCGTCGAGACGGCGATCACCGGAAGGGCGCTCTGCTCCGGGCGGGAGCGAATCATCCGGATCAGCTCGAGGCCCGAGAGGGTCGGCATGTTCACGTCGGTCAGGACGAGGTCGATGGGCGCGCGCGGGAGCTCCCGCAGCGCCTCGAACCCGTTCTCCGCCTCGACGACGTCCACCCTCTGGCCCGTCCGGCGGGCCCACCCCTCGAGGGCCTGCCGAACCAGGAGTCGCGCGGGTCCGGAATCGTCGACGATGAGGACGTGCCGACGGATCGGTCCCGACGCGGTCATGGCTGCCGTCCCCCGGGAGGCAGGTCCACCGCTTCGACGACGCGGAGCCGGGGCCGGGCGAACGTGCCGTCGCGGGCCTTCCACGCGAGCGCGGGGCCGCGGGAGACGATCGACAGCCCGAAGCCTTCGGGCGGAGCCGCCGGAAGGGCCAGGTGTCGCGCCGTCAGCATGTTCGCGAGCCCTCCGGGGTCCGACGGGACCCATCCGAGCCCCGGCACGTAGACCTCGATCCACCGATGCCGCACGCCGCTGATCGTCTCGCTGAAGTGCTCCTGCGAGTTGTCGGTCAGCTCGCTCGGCGTGCGGGCGGTCAGGATTCCGGTCACCTGGCGGACCGGGATTCCGCCCCGGCGCAGGAGATCGGCCGCGAGGAGCGATCGGCCGACGCACGAGCCCCGCCGGCTCCGGTGGCACGTGGCGGCGGACTCCGGGAGGAGGCTCGGCGGCTCGTAGCGGATCCGCTTCGAGACCCAGGCGACGACCCGCTCGACGGCCTCGAGCTGAGTCGTGGCTCCGCGCAGGAGGATCCGGGAGAGGTCCTCCAGCTCGTCGTCGGCGTCGAGCGGCTCGGTCAGGAGCACCCTTGCCTCGGCCGGGAGAGTGCGCGGGTCGACCGGATACGGGGCCGTGTCGCGCAGGGGGGCCGCGTCCACCTCGACCGTCGCCAGGAGCGTTCGTCCGTCGGGCGATGAGAGCGCGACGCGGTAGCCCGGCGCCTCGACGGCCCTCACGGCGCGCCACGGCTCCGGCCCCTCGACCTGATAGCGGGCCGTCTCCACGGCGACTCGTCCCGGTGCGGCGCTCCTCTCGGGCCCCGAGAGGAGGAGGAGCGCGGCTGCCAGGAGCGCCGCGGTCATCGGCTCCCGGCCGGCGCCGGCCTCGACCGCCGCGGCGACGCTTCGCGCGCCCCGAAGAGGTTGCGGCGGATGCCGTCGAGCACGCCGTTGATGAACGGCGCGGAGGACGGGGTGGAGAACTTCTTGGCGATCTCGACCGCCTCGTCGATGACGACGGGGTCGGGGGTCTCGTCCTCGTGAAGGAGCTCGTAGAGGGCGACGCGGAGGAGGTTCCGGTCGACGACCGGCATTCGCCCGAGCCGCCAGTGGTCCGACTGCTTCCCGAGCATCTCGTCCAGCTCCGCGAGCCGGCCGAGCGTGCCGAGGACGAGGCGCGAGGCGTACTCCTGGACCTCGGGCGCGGCGTTCCGGTACTCGTCCGTCCGGGCGAACATCTCCTCGGGCGACGTCCCGGCGACGTCCCGCTGGTAGAGGAGCTGGAGCGCCAGCTCACGGGCCCGCCGTCTGCGGCCGCTCACGGCGACCCCCTACCGGACCGGCGCGCCCGCCCGCAGCCGCGCGCGGAGGTCCGCCAGCTCGACGGCCGCCGTCGCCGCCTCGAACCCCTTGTTGCCCCCCTTCGCGCCGGATCGCTCGAGCGCCTGCTCGAGCGAGTCGCACGTCAGGACGCCGAAGGTGATCGGGATGTCGAGCTCGAGCCCGACCTGGAACACTCCCTTCGCGACCTCGGTCGCGACGTAGTCGAAATGCGGGGTGCCGCCCCGGATCACGGCGCCCAGCGCGACGAGGGCGTCGAAGCCCCCGACCTTCCCGAGATCGCGCAGCGCCAGAGGGATCTCCCACGAGCCCGGCACCTTCACGACGGTGACGGCCCCCTCGGCCGCGCCGAGCCGCCGGAAGGCGTCGAGGGCGCCGTCGAGGAGGCGGGAGACGACGATGTCGTTGGTCCGTGAGGCGACGATGCCGAACCGCCGGCCGTCGGCGCGAAGCTGGCCCTCGAGCACGTTCATGACCGTCTCAGTCTAGCAGAGAGAAGCGCGTCGCCGGACGCCCGGAGCCCGCTCCCGCGGCGCCCCGGAGCCGCTCGGCGAGCGGGGCGGCGAGGGGCGCGCCGAAGCTCTCGGCGTAACGCTCCAGGAGCTCGTCGAGGACCCAGCGACGGGGCTGCGGCCCGAGCGTCTCCAGGCAAAGGACCGCCGCGACGGCGCCCAGCCTCCCCGCCTCTTCCCAGGGGAGGCCGCGCAGGCGCGAGGCGACGAGCCCCGACCGGAACGCGTCGCCCACGCCGGTCGGATCCAGCGCCTCGGTCCGGAGCTTCGCGGCCGGGATCCGGAGCGTCCGGGCGCCCCCCGGCTCCTCCGGCGGGCCGCCGCGGAGGGCGATCGTCGCCCCCTCCTCGCCTCGCGTGATGACGAGGACGGGGACCTTCGCGGCCAGCTCCGCCTCCGACAGCCCCGTCTTCTTCTCGATCACGCCGAGCTCGTACTCGTTGCCGATCAGCATCGAGGCCCCCTCGAGGCCCGCGAGAAGGTCGTCGCCGCCGAGCCGGGCCACCTGCTGGCTCGGGTCGTAGACGAACGGGATGCCGAGCTCGCGGCACTCCGCCGCGTGCTGCCGCATCGCCGTCGGGTCGCTCGGACAGATCAGGGCGAGCGCGACCGACCCCGGCTCGAACGACCGGAACGTGAGCTCCGAGGCCCTCGCCATCGCGCCGGCGTAGAACGTCGCGATCTGGTTCTGCTCGAGGTCCGTCGAGACGAAGAACGACGCCGTGAAGACGTCGTCGCAGAGCTTCATGCCGGAGACGTCGCACCCCTGCTCCCCGAGCCAGGCGCGGTAGTCGGCGGCGTCCTGCCCCGCCGTCGCGAAGATCGCCGGCGTCATCCCGAAGAGCGCCAGGCCGTAGGCGATGTTCGGCGCGACACCGCCGCGGACGCGCCGCATCTCGTCCACGAGGAACGAGACCGACAGGCGATGCATCCGGTCCGGGACGACGACGTCCTGGAACTTCCCGGGGAAGCGCATCAGGTAGTCGAACGCCACCGAGCCGGTGACGACGACCTTCGGGTTCGTGCTCATCTCCAATACCTTTCCTTCAGCACCGCGAGCCTCTCGCGGGCCGCCGGCGGGATCGCCTCCGGCGCGGTCAGGACGGCGTGGCGCATCGCGCCGTCGCAGTCGGGCGGGCGTTCCGGGTCGAGAGAGGCGACGGCGCGGCCGAGGACCCGGTCCGCCGTCTCGGCGTTCTTTCGGAGGACGGCGAGGACCGCCTCGACCGAGACCGGCGCCTCTTCCTCGTGCCAGCAGTCGTAGTCGGTCACGAGGCACATCGTGGCGTAGTCGATCTCCGCCTCCCGGCAGAGCTTCGCTTCCGTGGCGTTCGTCATTCCGATGACGTCGACGCCCCAGGAGCGGTAGAGGCGCGACTCGGCGAGCGACGAGAACTGCGGCCCCTCCATGCAGAGGTACGTCCCGCCGCGATGCGCGACGGCGCCCGTCTCCGCCGCCGCCCGGGCCAGGGCCTCGACGAGATGGGCGGACACCGGGTGCGAGAACGAGACGTGGGCCACGCACCCCTCGCCGAAGAACGTCGACGCCCGCCCCTTCGTCAGGTCGAGGAGCTGGTCCGGCAGGACGATGTCCGTCGGCCGGTACTCGAGCTTCATCGAGCCGCAGGCGGAGGAGGAGACCAGGTACGAGCATCCGAGGCTCCGGAAGCCCCAGACGTTCGCCCGGTAGCTCACCTCGGACGGCGTGAGCCGATGCCCCCGGCCGTGGCGGGCGAGGAATGCGACCGGGACCCCCGAGAGCTCTCCGAGGACGAAGGCATCCGAGGGAGGCCCGAACGGCGTCTCGATCGCCCGTTCCTCCTCGACCGTCAGGCCGGGGAGAGCGTAGAGGCCCGATCCGCCGACGATTCCGATCCGCTTCCTCACCCGACCCTCCGGCGGACTTCCTCCTGGACGTCGAGAGCGAGCTTCAGCGCCGCGCGGCCGGCCTCGCCGCTCACCGCCGGCTCCGTCCGTGTCCGGCAGGCCTCCAGGAACGCCCCGTCCTCCGCCGTGAGCGGGTCGGCGGGGACGACCGTCACGGGCCACTCCATGATCCGGGGCGGCCCGCTCATCCGATCGAGCCGGTAGGCCGTCACGTCGCGCTTCTGGGTGTCGATCGAGAAGTACCAGTCGGGCTGGAAGAAGCGGAACTTCCGCGTCTTCTCCGTCGAGACGCGCGAGGCCGTCAGGTTCGCGACGCAGCCCCCCTCGAACTCGATCCGGATCGAGGCGATGTCGACCTTCCTGGAGAGGATCGGGACGCCGACCGCGTGGATCGCCGTGACCGGCTTCTTCACGATCTCGAGCGCGATGTCGAGGTCGTGGACGAGGAGGTCGAGGACGACGTCGACGTCGAGCGCGCGGGGGACGAAGACGCCGAGCCGGTGCGCCTCGATGAACTTCGGCTCCGTGACGAGCGGCAGGACCGCGACGACGGCCGGGTTGAACCGCTCGATGTGCCCCACCTGCAGGACACGCCCCTTCTCCCGCGCGATCGAGATGAGCCGGTCCGCCTCCTCGAGCGTCACCGTCATCGGCTTCTCGACCATCACGTCGGCTCCGCCGGCGAGGAGCTCCTCGGCGACCTCCGCGTGCGTCGACGTCGGGGTCGCGACGATGACCGCGGTGGCGCCCCTCTCGAGCAGCTCTGCCACGGACCGGCACCGGACGAGGCCGGACGCGCCGTGCTTCGCCTCGATCTCGGCGGCCGTGGCGTCGTTCGCCTCGACGAAACCGACGGGCTCGGAGGCGGGAAGCTCGGTGAGGATTCGGGCGTGGTGGCGACCCAGGTAGCCGCAGCCGGCGATGCCGGTCCTGATCTTGTCGGACATCAAACCGGGGAGTTTAGCGGAGCCGCCGCGGCCGGCACGAGCGCGAGGAGCTCCCCGAGCTGCTCGATCCGTGTCCCGGTGCCGTGCGCGAGCCCGACGAAGCGGACGGGGGCCGCCGCGCCGGCCGCCTCGTCGTAGCGGGAGTCGCCCACGAACAGGCACGCCTCGAGCGGCTCGCCGACGCGCGCCGCGGCGAGGCGCACGACGGCCGGGTCGGGCTTTCCCGCCCCCGCTTCGTCCGCCGAGGCCGTCGCGTCGAGGAGCGGAAGGAGGCCGTGGAGCGCGAGGACGCGCCGGGCGAGCGGCGCCGTCGTGTTCGTCGCGACCGAGGTCCGGATCCCCCGGCGGCGAAGCTCCGCGAGCACGGGGACGGCCTCGGCGTTCGGCCGGATCTCCCCGAGATGGGCCTCGAAGAGCCGCGCATAGGCCGCGTCGATCTCCTCGACGCGCCGCTCGGGCATGTAGGCGTCCCGGTCGGCCGCCGCGCCGTTGCCGTAGATCGCGTCGAATTCGGCCCGCGAGACGGGCCGGTGGCCGAAGCCTGTGAGCGTCTCGTTGAAGACCGAGAACCAGGCGTCCTCCGAGAAGACGAGGACGCCGTCCATGTCGAAGAGGACCGCGCGGACGGGAGCGGGCAAGGGCACCTCCGGGCGGCGGATCATCGCAGAGGGAGGGCGGCCGGCGCGCTTCAGCGCGTGCGTGCGATCTCGAACGCATCCGCGAGACAACGCGCTGCCCTCCGGCATCGCTTCCCCTCGCAGCCGCCGCACGGCGCGCCGATCGATCGGGCCCGTGGCCCACGGAGCCCGGCGCGGGCGGGTTTCGTCGGTCCGAGGATCGACAGCGACTCGGCGCCGAGGAGGGCCGCCATGTGCCCGGGCCCCGTGTCCGCCGAGACGACCCGCTCCGCCGCGAGGGCGAGCCCCAGGCTCCCCAGGAGCGGCATCGCCCCGGCGCAGTTCAGGATCCCCTCCCGCCCGGGCCGATGATCCGCGAGCCGTTCGTCTCCGAGGAGGACGAGCGGCGGGCCGGGCCAGCTCTCGAGCCACTCCGGCGGGATCGACCGGACCTGCCCGGATGACATCGGGAACGCGGCCGTGAACCGCCGCGGGAGGCCGAGCCGCTCGGCTTCCCGGGACCCGGCGGCCCGCAGGCGCGCGGCCAGCGGGGCGAGTCCGCGCTGCGCCTCCTCCCAGCCTTCCCAGACCGACGCCCCGAGCGCCTCGACCGCGCGAGCCGTGTTCTCGATCGCGTGGGGCGTCCGCCGGCGGTCGTACATCGGCACCCGGCGGTGCAGCCACGGCCAGCGGCCCCGACCGACGCGGTGATCCGCCCCGCTCCAGACGGTCCAGAGCGAGGAGCGGAGGAGCCCCTGGAGGTCGACGACGAGCTCGTAGCGCCGCGCGACGAGGAGCGCGGCGACGCGCTCTCGCTCGGCGAAGAGCTCGGCCCAGCCCGCCGAGAAGGCCCGCCGGACGTCCACGACGACCGTCTCCGCGACCCACGGCAGCTCGGCGACGAACGGCGCCGCCGGCGGCTCCACGAGCCAGTCGATCTCCGCGCGCGGGAAGCGCCGCGCAAGGGCCGCCACCGACGGGACGGCGTGCGCGACGTCCCCGAGAGAGGAGAGCTTGACGACGAGGAGCCTCAAGGGCCTCATTTTCGCCTCGCGGGCGGCAGGCGTCGTCGACCTCTCGGGGTAACCTCGGCCGTGCCCCGCGTGGCCGTCGTCATCGCCACGCATCGCCGTCCGGCGCTCCTCGCCGAGGCCCTTTTCTCCGTCGCGGCGCAGACGTTCCGAGACGTCGAGACGGTCGTCGTGGAGGACGGCGGCACCGAGGAGACCGCTCGCGTCGTCGCCGCGTCGGGCGCGCCCGGCGCCCGGCACGTTCCCCTCGCCTT
>JAKLER010000012.1 GCA_022711615.1 Acidobacteriota bacterium | reverse complement strand
GGATCGAGGCGCTCGGCGGCACGATGCGGCTCGGCAAGTACCCGTGCGAGCTCGCCGAGGGGTCGACGGCGCGGCGCGCCTACGGCGAGCCGCTCATCTACGAGCGCCACCGCCACCGCTACGAGGTAAACCAGGAGTTCCTCCCGGCGCTCCGCGAGGCGGGGCTCGCCGTCACCGGCGTCTCGCCCGACCGGAAGTTCGTCGAGATGGTCGAGCTGCCGGACCACCCCTGGTTCCTCGGCTGCCAGTTCCACCCCGAGTTCAAGTCGAAGCCGACGGCCGCCCATCCCCTCTTCAAGGACTTCGTGAGGGCGGCGCGCGCCCATCAGGCGGCCCGAACCGAGGCGACCGCGCACCAGGCCGCCGCGCTCGAGCCCGGCATCGCCGTCCCGGCCCACCTCCCCGCCCCGAACGGCCGGACGGCGTGACGGCGGAGCCGATGTCGACTCCGCGCACGGTCGAGACTTCCCTCCGCTACGGCGACTGCGGGGCGCGCTGGGGGAACCTGGCCGCGCCCTCCGGCGCGTTCGCGGTCGGAGACGAGTTCGCCTTCGCCGGGGAGGAGGGGCGCCGCGTCGTCCGCCGCGTCCTCCCCTTCCCGACCGACCCCGCGAAGCGGCTCGTCCATTACGAGGCCGCGCCGGACTGAGGACCGCCTCGTACGCCGGCGCCGCGTGCCGCGTCGCAATGCGCGCCCGCACGTCCGCGCCGGATGCCTCCGGCCGGAGGTCGCGGTAGAGTGCTCCCGACCATGGAGCTCTTCCCGATCGACGACGCCGAGATGCTGTTCATCTCTCCGGTCATCGACGACTGGAGCCCGGTCCTCGCCCGGAGGATCGGCTGCGTGATCGACCTCGACGGCGAGGTGGACCACGGCGTCCCGACCCTTCCGAACCACATGCTCTACGTCTACTTCCCGATCTTCGACGAGGACCTCCCCGACCTGGCGAGGCTCGACGCCGTCGCCACGCTCGGGACGCGGCTCCTCGAGAGCGGGCAGAGAGTGCTCTCGCACTGCGGCATGGGCTTCAACCGTTCCGCGCTCGTCGCCGGGCTGATCCTCGTGCGGCGCGGGATGAAGGGCGCCGACGCCGTCGCCCGCATCCGCAGCCGTCGCCCCGGCGCCCTCTTCAACGAGACCTTCGCCGCCTACCTCGAAAGCCTCTGAAGACGAGGCGGGGGGGTCAGGTCTACCATCTACACTCTGCGGGGCCCCGCAGAGTGTAGATGGTAGACCTGACCCCCTCCTTCCGTGACCCCCTCCTTCCGCCCTCGTTCCGTGAAGTCGGGGCGGAGGCCCATCGGCGGGCCGTTCGTCCCTGCTACTTCCCGGGGGAAGGAGCCGCGGGGCGCGGCTCGCTCGACGGCGGGACGATCCCCTTCATCCGCATGTAGGTGACCATGTTCCCGTAGTGCTCCCACGTGTGGCCGATGGCGAGGCCGACGACGGCGAACTTGTTCGTGTCCATGCCGAAGAGCTTCACGGGGGCGGCCACGGCGGCGTCGCCGAGGGCGAACGCGCGGTCCATGTACGCGAAGGAGTCCTCGAGCGCCGCGACGAGCTCGGCCTTCGACTTCTTCGTCTTCTCGGCCTCCGGAGCGGGCGGCGTCTCGCCGAGGACGGGGCCGGCCATCATGTACGTCGAGTCGGCGAGGTGGCCGACGAACTGTCCGAACGTCTTCACCTCGGGCGTCGCCTGGAAGCCGTAGCTCTCTTCCGGCATCTTCTTCGCGGCGCGGACGGTGATGTCCTTGACGCGGTTCCACGCGACCTTCAGGCCGGTCATCGCCGGGTCGGAGGCGGGGGCCGCGGGAGCCGCTGCCGGCAGCTTCTCCTGGGCGAGGATGGGCGAAGCGGCGGCGCAAAGGAGCAACGCGAGAACGGTCCTCTTCATGGGGCCTCCTTCTTCTGTCGGGCGGCCGGCGGAGATTAGCATCGGGTGGTGAGCGCGACGACGGGCCCGTGGGTCCACCGCGAGGAGAAGGTCGGCGAGATTCGACTGCACTGGGTCGAGGCGGGCGAGGGGCCGCTCATCCTCCTCCTTCACGGCTTCCCCGAGCACTGGCTGGCGTGGCGCAGGCAGCTCCCGGCGCTCGCAGCGGCCGGCTTCCGCGCCGTCGCCCCCGACCTGCGCGGCTACAACCTCTCGGAGAAGCCGAAGGGCGTCTCGAGCTACCGGATGGAGAAGCTCGCGGGCGACGTCGCGAGCCTGGTCCGCCACCTCGGATACGAAACGACGCTGCTCGTCGGCCACGACTGGGGCGGGGCGATCGCCTGGTGCGTCCCGGCGCTCCATCCCGGCCTCGTCGAGAGGCTCGCGATCCTGAACGCCCCTCACCCGATCGTGATGAAGCGGAAGCTCGCGACGATCGCCCAGGCGCGGCGGTCGTCGTACATGCTCTTCTTCCAGCTCCCCTGGCTCCCCGAGCGGTCGCTGACCCGTCACCGGGCGAGCTTCATCCGGATGATGCTCCGCCGCGACCCCGCGACGCCGGCGGCCTTCACGCCCGAGGAGATCGAGGCGTACCGCGAGGCGTTCCTGCGGCCGGGGGCCGCGACCGCGGCGGTCAACTACTACCGTGCCGCGTTCCGCCCGGGGACGCGCGTCCCCGGGCTCCGCCGCTCTCTCGAGAAGGTCCCGGCTCTCGTGCTCTGGGGCGAGGGAGACCGCTACCTCGGCCCGGAGCTCCTCGACGGCCTGGATGACCTCGTCCCCGACCTGCGCCTCGTGAGGATTCCCAACGCCAGCCACTGGCTCCCCGCCGATGCGGCCGACCTCGTGACCGCCGAGCTCGTCTCGTTCTTCAGGAGCTGACCGGACGCAAGGGAGGGGGTCAGGTCTACCATCTACACTCTACGGAGCCCGTAGAGCGTTGAGTGTCGGCCTGCCCCCCCTGCTCACGGAGCTCGTCTCGACTCTCGGGCGCCGCGTGCCTCAGAGGAGCTTCTGCGCCGCGGCCGCGACGGCTTCGGCCGTCAGGCCCAGCTTCTCGTAGAGCGTCTGATACGGCGCCGAGGCGCCGAAACGATCGAGGCCGACCACGGCCCCGTCGAGGCCGACGATCCCGCCCCAGGTGAGCGTCGCACCCGCCTCCACGGCGACGCGCGCGCGGCAGGCGCGCGGCAGGACGCTCTCGCGCCAGGCTTCGTCCTGCGAAAGGAAGAGCTCGATGGAGGGCATCGAGACGACCCGCGTGGGAATCCCGCTGGCCGCGAGGAGCTTCTGCGCGGCAAGGGCGAGGTGGAGCTCGGAGCCGGAGCCGATCAGGATCGCGCGGAAGCCGTCCGCGTCCGCGACGACGTAGCCGCCCCTCAGCGCCCCGTCGTTCGGCGGGAGGACCGGGAGGCCCTGGCGCGTGAGCGCGAGCGCCGTCGGGCCGTGCGTCCGCGAGAGGGCGACGCGCCAGCCGGCGGCCGTCTCGTTCGCGTCGGCCGGCCGGTAGACGACGAGCCCGGGCGTCGCCCGGAGGGAGGCGAGCTGCTCGATCGGCTGGTGGGTCGGGCCGTCCTCGCCGAGGCCGATCGAGTCGTGCGTGAAGACGTAGACGACCGGCTGCTCCATGAGCGAGGCGAGGCGGATCGCCCCCTTCATGTAGTCGGCGAAGACGAGGAACGTCCCGCCGAAGGGGCGGAAGCCGTGAAGGGCGAGGCCGTTCAGGATCGCCCCCATCCCGTGCTCGCGGATGCCGAAGCGGAGGTACGAGCCGGCGTACTCCGCCGGCTTCACGTCGAGCGCGGTCTTCGCGCGCGTGTTGTTCGACGGCGTCAGGTCGGCCGAGCCGCCGACGAGGGTGGGGATCGCCGGGACGAGCGCGTCGAGGACGGCACCCGAGGCCTGGCGCGTGGCGAGCGGCTTCTCGGCCGGGAAGGCCGGGAGCTTCGCCCCCCAGCCATCGGGGAGCTTCCCGTCGAGGAAGAGGTCGAGCTCCTTCGCGAGATCCGGGTGCGCCGTACGGTACGCCGCGAGGCGCGCGTTCCAGTCGGCTTCGGCCTTCGCGCCCCGTGCGGCCGCGTCCCCGAAGAGGTCGCGGACCTCTTCGGGGACGAGGAACTGCGCGTCCACCGGCCAGCCGAGCTTCTCTTTCGTCAAGCGGATCTCGTCGGCCCCGAGCGGCTCGCCGTGGGCCTTCGAGGTGTCCTGCCGGTTCGGGCTGCCGAACCCGATGTGCGTCCGGCAGGCGATGAGGGAGGGCCTTGCGCCCTCGGCCTTGGCGGCCGCGATCGCGGCCGTGACGGCGTCGGGGTCGTGGCCGTCGACGCGCGCCACGTGCCAGCCGTAGGCGGCGAAGCGGGCCGGGACGTCTTCCGAGAAGGAGAGCGACGTCGGGCCGTCGATCGAGATGCCGTTGTCGTCGTAGAGGACGACGAGCCTGCCGAGGCCGAGGTGCGCGGCGAGCGCGCACGCCTCGTGCGAGACCCCTTCCATCAGGTCGCCGTCGCTCGCGATCGCGTACGTGAAGTGGTCGACGATCTCGTGGCCCGGGCGATTGAAGCGGGCCGCGAGCATCCGCTCGGCGAGGGCGAGGCCGACGGCCGTGGAGACCCCCTGCCCGAGCGGGCCGGTCGTCACCTCGACGCCGGGCGTCAGGCCGTGCTCCGGGTGACCCGGCGTGCGGCTCCCCCACTGGCGGAACGACTTCAGATCGTCGAGGGCGAGGTCGTAGCCCGAGAGGTGGAGGAGACCGTAGAGGAGCATCGAGCCGTGCCCGGCCGAGAGGACGAAGCGGTCGCGGTCGAGCCAGGACGGGCCCTTCGGGCTGAACTTCAGGAACTCCGTGAAGAGGACGGTCGCCACGTCGGCCATTCCCATCGGCATCCCGGGGTGCCCGGAGTTCGCCTTCTGGACGCCGTCCATCGCGAGCGTCCGGAGGGTGTTCGCCGCGAGGCGGCGGAGGGCGTCAGGGCTCATGGTCACTCCTTCGCGTCCGGTCGTCGCGCGGCTCCCCCGGGCGGGGCCATCGCGGGGAGGGCGACCGGCGGATCGTACATGGAGGCGGGGCCGGGCTACGATCGGGGGGATGGCCGTCCACGCCTCCATCACCCCCTACCTCTCCGCCGGCGACCGCTGCCGGCCCGTCTTCTTCGCCGGGCCGTGCGTCATCGAATCTCGCGCCCACACGCTGAAGATGGCGAAGGCGATCCAGGGCGTCTTCGAGGCCGCGGGCGTCGCCGACCGGCTCGTCTTCAAGGCGTCGTTCGACAAGGCGAACCGCTCCGCGGGCGACTCCTTCCGCGGCCCCGGGATCGAGAAGGGGCTCGACGTCCTCTCGGCCGTGAAGGAGAGGCTCGACCTCCCGATCCTGACGGACGTCCACGAAGCCGAGCAGTGCGAGCTCGCCGCCGAGGTCGCCGACGTCCTCCAGGTCCCGGCGTTCCTCAGCCGTCAGACCGACCTCCTCGTCGCGGCCGCGCGGACGAAACGCGCCGTGAACGTGAAGAAGGGGCAGTTCCTCGCCCCCGACGACTGCGCGCAGATCGTCGCGAAGGTCCGCGGCGCCGGGAACCCGAACGTCCTCCTCACGGAGCGCGGGTCGACGTTCGGCTACCACAACCTCGTCGTCGACTTCCGCTCCCTCCCGATGATGAGGGCGCTCGGCGCCCCGGTGATCTACGACGCGACGCACTCCCTCCAGCTCCCGGGCGGCCTCGGGAAGGAGACGGGCGGCGCCCGGCAGTACGCTCCCGCGCTCGCGCGCGCCGCCGCCGCCGTCGGCGTCGACGGCTACTTCCTCGAGGTGCACGACGACCCGGCGAACGCGAAGTCCGACCGGGCGACTCAGCTTCCGCTCGCCGACCTCCCGAAGTTCCTCTTCGACCTCCTGAAGTTCGACGCGCTCCGCCGGGAGACGGAGGGCTGAGCCGTGCGCCCGCGCCGCGCGGCCGTCCTCTCCCTCGCCGTCGCGCTTCTTGCGCTCGCACCGGCCGCGCCCGCGGCGGAGGTCCTCCTCCACGCGGTGACCTTCCCCGAAGGGGTTCGCGTCGACGTCCCCTTCGCCGGCACCGGCCGCGCCCCCGCGGGCGCGACGCTCGAGGCCGAGGTCCGCTTCGAAGGGACCCGGACCCGCATCGCCCTCTCCTGGAAGCGGATGAAGCCGGCGATCCTGTTTGGCGGCGACCTGACCTCGTACGTCCTCTGGGCCGTCGCGCCGGACGGCGCCGTCGAGAACCTCGGCGAGCTCTTCACTCGCGAAGCGAAGGGGGGCGCCGACTACTCGACCGGCCGGAGGAGCTTCGGCCTGCTCGTCACGGCCGAGCCCGACCCCGGCGTCGCGCGCCCCTCCGAGATCGTCGTCTTCACCGGAGAGGCCCCGAGGCCGGAGAGGGCCCCGAGCGAGCCGTTCGCGCTCTCCCGGCTCTCGACCGAGCCGAAGCCGGCGACTCCCTCGATCTCGACGGCCGAGTGGGCGGGCGGGGAGCCGCTCGAGCTCCTCCAGGCACGGGCCGTCCTCGCCAGGGCGGAGCGAATGAAGGAGGGCGACCCCGACCAGCGCACGGTCCGCGAGGCCCGTTTCGCCCTCGCCCAGGCCGAGGCCGCCCCTCGCGACGGTCGTTCCGCGCCTCCCCTCGCGCAAGCCCGGCAGGCCACGGCGCTCGCCTCCGAGGCGATCCGAGAGGTCGAGAGACGGCGTGCCGCCGAAGAATCCGCCCGGCTCGAGGCCGAGGAGCGGGCGAAGGAGGCGGCCCGGAAGGCTCGTGCCGAGGACGAGGCCGAGCGCCGGCGCCAGGCGGAGGCGGCGCTGGCCGAGATCGAGGAGCTCCGCCGGAACGCGGCCTCCGACCTGCAGCAGGCACGCCAGTCCTCCGCGGCCCTGGAGCTCGCACGGGCGCAGCTCGAGGAGGAGCGGGCGGCGCTGCGGGAGCGGCAGGCCGCTCTCGAGGAGGAGCGTGCGGCCCTCGCCGCGCGGCTCGAGGGCGCGCTCGGGAAGGTGGCGCCGACGGCACGGACGGAGCGCGGCCTCGTCGTGAGCCTCTCCGGGGCGTCCTTCGAGAACGGGCGGTCGGCGCTCACGCCGGTCGCGCGGGTCACGATCGGGAAGCTCTCGGGGGTCCTCCTGATGAGCCCCGGCCTGAACGTCCGGGTCGAAGGACATACCGACTCCGGTGGCAGCGCGGCCGCGAACCGGAAGCTCTCGTCGGACCGCGCTCGCATCGTCGCCGACCTCCTGCGCGAGCAGGGGATCGACGGCGCGCGCCTCGCGTTCGAGGGCTACGGGTCGGACCGGCCCGTCGCGCCGAACACGACCGCCGCGGGACGGGCGATGAACCGGAGGGTGGAGATCGTCCTGATCGAGGACGCGGCCGGAGACGCGTCCGGCGCGAAGCCCGCCGAGCCGCCGCCTCCGACCGGCTCCGCTTCGCCGGGCGGAGCCCCGCCGCCGGCCTCCTAGACCTGCCCGGCGTCAGCTTCCGGACGCCTGCTGCTTCAGCCGCTCCGCCACCTTCTGCGCCTTCGGCGACAGCGGGAGCTTTTCGTCGCGGAGGTGCCGGATCGCGAGGATCGGGTGCCGGAGAAGCATCCGGGGGCCGGAGTAGCGCATCACCTGCCGGACCCTCTCCCTCATCCCCGCTTCGTAGCAGTGGACCGGGCACTTCACGCAGGTCGGCTTCTCGTCCGAGAAGGGGCACTTCTCGAGCCGCCTCTCCGCGTAGAGGCGGAGCTCCTCGCACTCCTCGCAGAGGGCGCCCCGCCCGCCGTGGTTGTTCCGGCAGTAGATCCGGATCATCGCCTGGATCGTCTTCCACTCCCGGGCGACCCGGCGCTCGGCCGGGGTCACGAAGTCGCCTCCGGCTCCCTCCCGGCCGCCGGGGCGCCGGCTGCGAGCGGGACCCTCACCGCGAGCGCCGAGAGCGCCGTCAGCGCGGCCACGACCCCGAGGATCACCGCGAGGCGACCCCAGGGGCGCCCGACCTCCATCCTCTGCCCCGCGAAGAAGGCGAGGGTCCGCACCCACTCGAGGGCGCCGAGGACGAGCCCCGCCTGCACGACCCGGGCGCTCCATCGCTCCCTGACGAAGAGGAGGAGCGGGAGGGTCAGGGAGACGGCGACCATGGCGAGGTTCCGGGATCGGTAGAAATGGGCGGCGAGGACGAGGGCCGAGAGGACGATCGGAAGGGCTCGGAAGACGCTCTTCATCGCCCTTCGAGGAGACCACGTCTCACGATGTCCCGCCATGACGCGGATCATGCCGCGCCCGGCAGGGCGAAGGGGCAGGGTCCGAAGCCGCGCCCGATGGCAGGCCACTTGCTGTATCTTTCGCCAGTTCCGGTAGACAACGGTTGGGCCATCCCGCAACCCGCTTCTCGAGCGCATCACGTTCACGAGGCGACGAACGGGAGGCCAGGGTCGATTCGGATTTCCGGGTCGCGTTTCGGTTTTTCGTGGCACGACGACTCGTGCATTCGGGCTGGACCAGGAAGAACGACGGGAACGAACCACATCGGGAGGAAAGAGGCGTATGAGAATTCTTCGATTCACCGCGCTCATCGTGGCGGTCGTCCTCTTCGCAGGGGCGGCGTTCGCGCAGGGCGTCCCGCAGGCGACCCTCACGGGGCGTGTCCTGAACGAGGGGCAGGGCCTTCCCGGGGTGACGGTCACGGTCAAGTCCCCGAACCTCCAGGGGACGCGCACCGCCGTCACCTCCGTCAACGGCGACTTCATCCTTCCGCTCCTTCCGCCGGGCGACTACAACGTCACCTTCACGATGTCCGGGTTCCAGACGGTGACCCGGCAGGTGAAGCTGTCCGCCGCCCAGTCGACCCCCGTCCAGATCTCCATGGGGATCTCGTCGATCGCGGCCGAGGCGGTCGTCGTCGCCCAGCGGGAGACGATCTCCCAGACGCAGCAGAACGCGACGACCGTGACCTCCGAGTCGCTCGGAAAGCTCCCGACGGCCCGGAACCTCGCCGCCGCCGTCGCGCTCGCCCCGGGGACGTCGAACACCGGCCCGAGCGGGAACACGGTCATCTCGGGCGCGATGTCGTTCGAGAACCTCTTCCTCGTGAACGGCGTTGCCGTCCAGGACAACATCCGGAACACGCCGTACAACCTCTTCATCGAGGACGCCATCCAGGAGCAGACGGTCTCGACGTCCGGCATCAGCGCCGAGTACGGCCGCTTCACCGGCGGCGTCGTGAACGTCATCACGAAGTCGGGCGGCAACGTCTTCAGCGGGTCGTTCCGCACGAACTTCGAGAACGACAAGTGGACGAAGAAGACCGACTACGTCTCCCCGACGACGGGGCTGAACACCGAGGTCAAGGTCGACAAGATCGTCCCGACCTACGAGCTGACGCTCGGCGGGCCGATCCTGAAGGACCGCCTCTGGTTCTTCCTCGCGGGCCGGTCTCGGAAGAACGAGGCGAGCGCGAACACCGCCGCGCCGCTCACGCTCCCCTACGTCGCGACGACCGACGAGCAGCGCTACGAGGCGAAGCTGACGTTCTCCCTCGGCGCGCGGCACACCCTCCTCGCGAACTACCAGCAGATCGATACCGAGCAGCTGAACAACAGCTTCGGGACGATCATGGACCTCGCGAGCCTCTACGACCGGAAGCTCCCGCAGAAGCTTCTCTCCTTCAACTACTCCGGCACCCTCTCGGACAACTTCTTCCTCGAGGGGCAGTACTCGACGCGGAAGTTCACGTTCGAGGGCTCCGGCTCGCGCTTCACCGACAAGATCTTCGGCACCCTCATGGTGAACAACGCGAACGGCCGCCGCTGGTGGTCGCCCACGTTCTGCGGCGTCTGCGAGGACGAGAAGCGGGACGCCGACCAGGCCCTCCTGAAGGGGACCTACTTCCTCTCCACGAAGAGCCTCGGGTCGCACAGCATCGTCCTCGGCGGCGAGATGTACGACGACCAGCGCTTCTCGAACAACCACCAGTCGGGAAGCGACTACCGGATCTACGTCACGAACGTCCTCGCCTCCGGCGGTCAGATCTACCCGGTGGTGAACACCACGGCCAGCGGCAACTCGCTCTCCTTCATTCGCTGGACGCCGATCCTCCAGGGGAGCCAGGGGAACTCGTTCAAGACCTGGTCCGTCTTCCTGAACGACGTCTGGGCCCTCAACAAGAACCTCTCCTTCAACGTCGGCGTCCGTTGGGACAAGAACGACGGCCAGGACGGCACGGGCCGGAAGACCGTAGACAGCGACGCGATCAGCCCCCGCCTCGGCGGGACCTGGGACGTCAAGGGTGACGGCGACATGATCGTCAGCGCCGCGTACGCCCGCTACGTCGCCGGCATCAACAACTCGCAGGGCGACGCCTCCTCCCTCGGCGGCCAGCCCGCCACGGTCGACTTCGACTACCGCGGGCCGACGTTCAACCTCGACCCGAACGGCCCGCTCACCTCGACCGAAGAGGTCATCCGCCAGGTCTTCGCCTGGTTCGAGGCGAACGGCGGGACGAGCCGCCCCGTCCGCGGCATCCCGTCCATCCCCGGCATCAACCCGAACATCGAGGGGACGCTCTACTCGCCGAACACCGACGAGTTCTCCCTCGGCCTGAAGAAGAACCTCGGCACTCGCGGCATGGTCCGCGGCGACATCGTCTACCGGACCTGGAACGACTTCTACGGCCTGCGGGTCGACATGGGGACCGGGACCGTCTCCGGGACGCTCGCCGGCGTGACGCGCACATTCAACAAGCAGCTCGTCGTCAACACCGACGAGGAAGAGCGGAAGTACTGGGGCTTCACGCTGAGCGCGGCCTACCGTCCGATCGACGGCCTCCAGCTCCAGGGGAACTGGACCTGGTCCCGCCTGCGCGGCACGTTCGACGGCGAGAACGCCGCGAGCGGCTCGCTCCAGAGCCTCGCCCCCTACTACCCCGAGTACAAGCAGGCTTCGTGGAACCGCCCCGCCGGCGACCTCGGCGCCGACCAGCGCCACAAGATCCGCCTCTGGGCGATCTACGACCTGCCGCTCGGGATCGACTGGATGCAGACCTCCGTCAGCCTCCTCCAGAACTTCGACTCCGGCCTCCCGTACGGCGCCGTCGGGGCGGTCGTTTCGACCCCCTACGTCACGAACCCGGGCTACCTGAGCGTCCCGGCGAACCACACCTACTACTTCACGGCGCGCGACGCCTTCAAGACCGACGACGTCTGGAGGACCGACCTCTCCCTGAACCTCTCCTTCCGGCCCTTCGGCTCCGTCGAAGTCTTCGCCTCGCCGCAGGTCCTGAACGTCTTCAACCAGCAGGCGCAGACGGGCGTCACGACGACGATCGAGACCGCCCAGAACACGACCGGATACGCCGCCTTCAACCCCTTCACGACCGCCCCCGTCCAGGGCGCGAGGAACACCGGGGCGAACTGGAACTACTCCTCCTCGTTCGGCGCCCCCGTCAGCCCGGCGAGCTTCCAGCAGCCGCGGACGTTCCGCTTCTCCGTCGGCCTCCGCTTCTAGCGACTCGTCCGGAGCGCCGGCTCGTCCGGCGCTCCGGCTTCCCGAAAGAGCCCCGGCCCGCGGCCGGGGCTCTTCGCTTTCGGGGCGTCCTCTCCTTCTCGGCCCCGCCCGGGAACGCTCGGCCGGTCCGCCGGCTCGGTCCCGGAGCGACACGCCGCCCCGGACTCGCACGTTTCCCTTGACAGCCCCCCGGAGCCGTCCTACCGTATCGGTGTTGTGATACACCGAAGCGCCAGGAGCTCCTCGTGACCCCCCGCGGCCTCCGCGTCGACCCGCGCGACGCCGTCCCGATCTGGAAGCAGATCGAGGAAGGGATGCGGCGGCTCGTCGCCTCGGGCGCGCTCGCGCCCGGCACGGCGGTCCCGTCCGTCCGCGACCTCGCCCGCGACCTCCAGGTGAACCCCGCGACGGTCGTCCGCGCCTACCAGCGGCTCGTCGAGGCGGGCCTCTTCGTGGTCCGCCGCGGCGAGGGGACGTTCGTCGCCGAGGCGCCTCCGTCCCTCCCGAAGCCGGAGCGCGCCCGAGCCCTCGCCGAAGGGGCGCTTCGGTTCGCCTCGACGGCCGTCACCGTCGGCGCCTCGCGCGACGAGGCCGCGCGCGCCCTCGAGAGCGCCTTCGCCCGCCTCGCCCCCACGAAGGAAGGAGAGAAGAAGTGAGCGCAACCGCCGCGGCCCGCACCGAGCGGCTGACGGTCCGCTACGGCCGGACGATCGCCGTCGACGCGGTCTCCGTCGACGTCCCGAAGGGCTCCGTCTTCGCGCTCCTCGGGCGGAACGGCGCCGGCAAGTCGTCTCTTCTCCGCTGCCTCCTCGGCTGGCAGAAGGCGACGGACGGCCGCTGCGAGCTTCTCGGCGACGACCCCTGGAAGCGCCGTGCGCGGCTCATGGAGCGCGTCGGCGTCGTCCCCGAGGAGCCGGACGCCCCGCGCGAGATGACGCCCCGGCAGCTGGGCGCTTTCTGTGCGCGCCTCTACCCGTCGTGGGACGCAAAGGGCTACGACGCCCGGCTGGCGCGATTCGGCGTGCCGCCCTCGACCGCCTTCGGCCGGCTCTCCAAGGGGCAGAAGGGGCTGACGCAGCTCTCTCTCGCCCTCGCCTCCTCCCCCGACCTTCTCCTCCTGGACGATCCGACGCTCGGCCTCGACCCGGTCGCGCGGCACGCGTTCTTCGACGAGATCGTCGCGGAGCTCGCCGACCGGGGCACGACGGTCTTCCTGACGACGCACGACCTCGCGGGCGTCGAGCGGATCGCCGACCGCGTCGGAATCCTGAAGGACGGGCGGCTCCTCCTCCACGAGGAGACGGAGGCGCTGAAGTCCCGGTTCCGCGCCGTCCGCTACCGGAGCGAGGTGACCGAGGGGCGGACCGACTTCGGGACCGAGCTCGACGAGCTCGAGCCGGTCCGCGTGAAGGTCCGCGGCTGGGGGATCGAGGCCGTCGCCTCGGCCTTCTCCGACGAGCGCTTCGAGCGCTTCGCCGCGAAGGACGGGATCGTCGACGCCGAGGCCGCCCCCCTCTCCCTCGAGGAGCTCTTCCTCGCCGTCGCCGGCGAGGGAAAGGACCTCGCCCGATGAAGCGCTTCGCCGCCGTCGCCCTCCGCGAGATCGCGGAGCGGCGCTTCGTCCTCGTCGCCGCCGCCGCCGCGGCCGTCCTCCCGTTCCTCGTGCCGCTCCTCCCGTCGGTGCCCGGGAGCGACGCCGCGACGGCCCGCGCCGTCACGGCGCTCGTCCTCGCCTGCACGTTCGGCGCCGGCGGGGCCGTCCTCGTCGGCGCCTCCGTCGTCGGCCGCGAGCTCGCGGAGAAGCGTCTCTCGTTCCACTTCGCCCGGCCGCTCCCCGCCGCCGTCGTCTGGGGCGGGAAGCTCGGCGGCGGCCTCGCGCTCGTCCTCCTCGCGGAGCTCGTCGTCTACCTGCCGGCCTCCATCGCGAGCGGTCGCTTCCCGGGGCTCGTCGACCGCTTCGACGCCCCCGCGATGGCGGCGCTCCTCCTCCTCGCGGTCCCGCTCTTCCTCATCGCCTGGGTCGCCTCCGTGGCGGTTCGCTCCCGCTCGCCCTGGCTCGTCGTCGACTTCGTCCTCCTCGCCGCGTCGGCGGCCGCGGTCTTCCTCCTCGGCCGCAGACTCCTCCGCTACGGCCACGTTCCCGGGCCATCCGCCGCCCTCGCCGTTGTCGGGGTCCTCCTCGCGGCGCTCCTCGCCGGAACTCTTGCGCAGGTCGCCGCGGGGCGCACGGACGCGCGCCGCGGACACGGCGCGCAGTCGCTCGCGCTCTGGAGCGTCCTCCTCGCCGGCCTCGCGGTGGGCGCCTCCTGGGTGAGCCGGACGGTCGACCCGGGGGTGGCCCGCCTCCAGGGGGCGATGGCCGAGCCCGCGGGAAGAGGCGGCGACTGGGCCGTCGTGGCCGGCTCGACGCCCGGGGCCGGATCGGGAACCTCCGCGTACCTCCTCGACCTGGCGGGCGGCCGCAGCGTCCTTCTCCGGCCGGGCTGGATGACGACGGTCTCGACCGACGGCTCCCGCGCCGCCCACGTCGCCGCGGGCGGCGTCCGCGGCGCGAAGGTCGAGCTCGAGGCAATCGACCTCCGGACGGGGGACGCCGTCGTCCTCCCTCTGTCGGAGTGGCCCGACGGTATCGACCTCACCCCCGACGGCCGCCGGCTCGCCGTTGTCGCCGGCGGACTCTGCCAGGTCCTGGACCTCCCCTCGTTCCGCCTCCTCGCGTCCGCCCGCGTGCCGGCGGAGCGTTGGGCCTTCGCGCCGGCTTTCCTCGGATCCGACGTCGTCCGTCTCCTCCCGAAGCACCTCCGTTCCGGGGAGAACGCCGCCCGAAGCCCCGGACCGGTCCCAGATCCCGACAGCTGGGAGATGCGCGTCGCGTCGCGCCGCATGGTGAAGCTCGCGCGGCTCCAGGTGTCGGCCCTTCCGGCCCGACCGCCCGACCCGAAGGAGCCCGGCCGCGAGCCGCGATACGCGTTCCTGCCCGGACCGGACCGTTCCCGCGTCGTCCTCTTCGGGCTCGGCTCGACGACGGGCGCGCGCCTCCTCGACGCGACGACGGGCGCGGTTCTCGCGTCCGTCGACGCCGCGGCCGCGCCGGGGCCGAGGGGCTTCTTCCTCTCGGACGGCCGAGTCGTCCTCTCCGAGCCCGATCCCGACGGCCTGACGCTCCATCTGCTTTCGCCCGACGGAGCCCGCCTCGCCTCGATCCGGATGCCGGCTCCCACGCACGGCCTCCGGTTCGGCAGCGAGCCGGGCCGGGATCTCCTCCAGGTCGGTCTGGCTCGGGACGAGGCCCGGACGACGTGGGGCTGGTACCTCGTCGACCTCGCCACGGGGACGGTGACGCCGATCGAGGGCGTGCCGCCGCAGCGCTCCTGGTGGTCCGGCGCGCTCTCCTACCCCGCGCCGGGCTCTCCCGTCACCCGCCTCTCAAACGACGCCGACGGCCGGCTCGTCCTCCGCGACCCGGCAACCGGCGAGGCGAGGCCCCTCACGCGCGGAGGACCGCCCGGCAAGTAAGATCGTCCCCGTGACCACCCCCGCACGCCGCGAAGCCCGCCGCGTCCTCGAGATCGAGGCCGCGGCGATCCGCTCCCTCGCCGAATCCCTCGACGGCGGCTTCGACACGGCCGTCGCCCTCCTCCACGGGACGACGGGCCGCGTCGTCGTGACCGGCATCGGAAAGAGCGGGATCGTGGGCCAGAAGATCGCCGCGACGCTCGCGTCGACGGGGACGCCGGCGTTCTTCCTCCACCCCGCCGAGGCGATCCACGGCGACCTCGGGATGATCCTCGCCGGGGACGTCGTCCTCGCCCTCTCGCACTCCGGCGAGACGGAGGAGGTCGTGGCGCTCCTGCCGCACGTGAGGCGGCGCGGCGCGAAGCTCGTCGCCCTCACCGGGCGCCGCGCCTCGACGCTCGGCAGGGAAGCCGACGCCGTCGTCGAGGCGGCGATCCGCGAGGAGGCCTGCCCCCTGAACCTCGCGCCGACGGCCTCCACGGCGGCCCAGCTCGCGATGGGCGACGCCCTCGCGATGGCGCTGTCGGTCGAGAAGGGCTTCCGGCCGGAGGACTTCGCCGCGCTCCACCCGGGGGGCAAGCTCGGCAAGCGCTTTCTCCGGGTCTCCGACCTGATGCACGCGGAGGGGGACGTGCCGCTCGTCCCGCTCGAAGCTCCGATGAAGGACGTCGTCTACGAGATGTCGAAGAAGCGGCTCGGGATCACCGGCGTCGTCGACGCCGACGGGCGCCTCGCCGGCGTCGTCTCCGACGGAGACCTCCGGCGCCTTCTCGAGCGCGAGGGGGAGAGGGCCTGGAGCGCCGACGCGGCCTTCGCCATGAACCGCACGCCGAAGACGATCGCGGCGGAGGCGTTCGCCACGGAGGCGCTCCGCCTGATGGAGGAGAAGAAGATCACGTCGCTCTTCATCGTGGACGGCGACGGGCGCCCCGGGGGGATCGTCCACCTCCACGACCTCTGGGGGGTCGAGTCGATTTGAGCCCGGGGCCGGCTGGCGGATAATCCACCGTCATGCCCGCAGCACCGATCGTCCCCGACGACCTCCGGACGAAGCTCCTCCGGGTCCGCGCCCTCGTCCTCGACGTGGACGGAGTGCTCACCGACGGGACACTCACTTTCGACGAGGACGGACGGGAGCTGAAGTCGTTCGACGTGAAGGACGGGCTCGGCCTCGTCCTGCTCCGCGACCTCGGATACCGGATCGGCCTGATCTCGAGCCGCGTCTCGAAGGTCGTCGCCCTGCGCTGCCGCGACCTGAAGATCCCCGAGGAGTGCGTGATGCAGGGCGAGCTCGACAAGGCTTCCGCCTTCGACCGCCTCCTCGGGAAATGGGGATTCGAGGCGTTCGAGGCGGTGGCCGTCGGAGACGACCTCCCCGACCTCGGGATGATGCGGCGCGCCGGGGTCGGCGCCTGCCCGTCCGACGCCGTCTCGATCGTGAAGGACGCGGCGGCCCTCCACCTGACGAAGCCGGGCGGCGGCGGCGCCGTGCGGGAGCTCTGCGACCTGATCCTCGAGATCCGGCGCGGGGCCCGCGCCGACAAGCCGCAGGAGGTCAAGCCGCCCCAGGCGTCGTCGGACGGCTCCGTCCTCCCCTTCCCCGGCTCGCGCGGGTAGGCCGCAGGCGCCGTTCGCCGGCGGCGGCCGGAAGCCGCCGGCTTCAGACCGCCGGCTCGGTCTTCGTCCGCTTCCCGACGATCCAGGCGAGGAGGATCCCGAGGAGGTAGAGCGCGATCATCGGGAGAGCGAAGGCGCACTGCGTCGGGATGTCCGGCGTCGGCGTGATGAGCGCCGCGATCAGGAAGATGACGAGGACGGCGTAGCGGAACTTCTGCAGGAGCCACTTCTCCGTCACGACGCCGATCCGGACGAAGAAGACGATGACGATCGGCGTCTGGAAGACGAGCCCCATCCCGAGGAGGATCTTCGAGAGGATCGAGAGGTAGTCGTCGATCTTCAGGACCGGGGTGAAGTCGGCCCCCATCGTCACGAGGAACTGCGCCACCATCGGGAAGGCGACCGCGTACCCGAACCACCCTCCGCCGCAGAAGGAGATCGCCGCGAAGAAGACGAACGGCAGGACCCAGCGCTTCTCGTGACGATAGAGCCCGGGCGCGACGAAAAGCCACACCTGATAGATCACCACGGGGCTCGCGAGGAAGATCCCCGCGATCAGGGCGATGTTCAGGTAGAGCATGAAGGGCTCTGTCAGGTTCGTGTAGGCGAGCTTCGTCCCGGCCGGCAGGACCTCGAGGATCGGCTTCTGCGCGATCCGGAAGAGGTCCTGGGCCTTCCACCACGCCACGAAGAAGCCGGCCGCCACGGCGATCACCGACCAGAGGAGGCGTTTGCGGAGCTCCTCGAGGTGCTCGAGGAACGTCATCCGCGTGAGGTCGTCGGCGGGTGCGTCCGTCACGCGGGCCGGATCGGGTCGGGGCGCTCTTCGGCGGCGCTCGCGACGGTCCCCTCGGCGGGGACGGCTTTCGGGGCGGCGTCCCTCTTCGGCGCCTCGTCGTGCGCCACCTTCTCCACCTCCTCCTCGATCGACCGCTTGAGGTCGTTCGAGGCCCTCTTGAACTCGCCGAGACCCTTCCCGAGCTGCTTGCCGAGCTCGGGGAGCTTCTTCGGTCCGAGGATCAGGAGGGCCAGAGCGAAGATGAAGATCAGCTCCGGCATTCCGAGGTTGCCCATGGCCGCGGAATCGTCCGCTCCGGGCCCGCCGGAGTCAAGGTCGACGTCCCGGGCCTCACGGGCCGGGCTCCGAGCCTTGGCGAGAGCGGGGCTCGGCCCTCTCCCGCCTCCGGCACGCCGCATGCTACCGTCCGCCGCGGAGGCCTCCGTGACGCCGAAACCGCCCCGCTCCCGCGCCCTGAAGCTGCTCGCCGCCCCGCTCGTCCTCGCCGCGACGACGCTCCTCGGCGGAGCCTTCGGACCCCGCCTCCTCGCGGTCTCCGACGCGACGAACCCGGTCCTCAGGGAGTACTCCGACCTCCTCGCGACCGCGCGGGCGTGGTACGCCGACGACCTCGGCTCGGAGCGGCTCGTCTACTCCTCCATCTCCGGGATGCTCGACACCCTCGACCCGCACTCCAGCTTCCTCGAGCCGGAAGAGTACGGGGCGATGCAGGAGAAGCAGCGCGGCTCGTTCTACGGCCTCGGGATCATCATCTCGAAGCGGAACGGCCGCGTCACGGTGATCACGCCCGTCGAGGGCTCCCCCGCCCAGCGGCTCGGCATCCGGGCCGGCGACATCATCGACCTCGTCGAGGGGCAGCCGATCGACGACCTCCCGATCGACGCCGTCGTGAAGAAGCTGAAGGGGCCGAAGGGGACGAAGGTGAGCATCACGATCGTCCGGCCCGGCCTCGGCGAGCCGCTCCAGATGACGGTCACGCGCGCCGAGATCCCGACGAACTCCGTCTCGTTCGCCTTCATGGTGGAGCCGGAGGTCGGGTACATCCGCCTGAAGGACTTCACGCACACCTCCGCCCCCGAGGTCGCCGAGGCCTGGGAGAAGCTCGAGAAGCAGGGGATGAAGAAGCTCGTCTTCGACCTGCGCGCGAACCCGGGCGGCCTCCTCGACCAGGCGATCGCGGTCTCCGACTTCTTCCTCCGCAAGGGGGAGAAGGTCGTCGTCACGCGCGGCCGGGCCGCGGGCTCCGAGCAGACCTTCACGGCACCGGGCCGGAACTCCCGCGCCCGGATCCCCGTCGTCGTCCTCATCAACAAGGGCTCCGCGTCGGCGGCCGAGATCGTCGCCGGCGCCGTCCAGGACCAGGACCGCGGCATCGTCGCCGGCCAGACGAGCTGGGGTAAGGGCCTCGTGCAGTCGGTCTACACCCTCTCCGAGGGGGCCGGCCTCGCGCTGACGACGGCCAAGTACTACACGCCGTCGGGGCGCTGCATCCAGCGCGACTACCGGGAGTTCATCGAGTACGTCGCGCCGGACGAGGAGGAGGACGGAGACCCGCTCCTCGCCGAGGACGGCGTGAAGAGAGAGTCCTTCCGCACGGCGAGCGGCCGGGTCGTCTACGGCGGAGGCGGCATCACGCCCGACGTCGTCGTGAAGGCCGAGAGGCTCTCGCGCTGGATGGCGACCCTCTACGCGCGGGGCGTCTTCTTCGAGTGGGCCGTGCAGTACCGGGCGAAGAACCCCGAGGTCCCCCGCGATTTCCGCGTGACCGACGCGGTCCGCGACGACTTCTTCGCCTTCCTGGACGCCCGTCCGAACGCCCCGGACGCGCCGGCACGGGCCTCCTGGGCCGCGGAGAAGGACAAGGCCGTCCTCGATCGCGCCCTGGGCGAGGAGCTCGTCGGAGCGGTGCACGGGCCCGAAGCGGCCTACCGCCTCTCGATCGACGGGGACGTCCAGCTGAAGAAGGCGATCACGCTCTTCCCCGAGGCCGAGAAGCTGGCCGGGATCGGCTCGTCTCCCGAGGCGATCGCGAAGAGGTAGCCGCCCGAAGCGGCCGCGGGACGTTCTGCTACGCTCCCGCGGCCATGAAGCTCGGGATCGTCGGCCGGCCGAAGACCGGAAAGACCACTCTCTTCAACCTCCTGACCCGTTCCCACCAGTCGGTCGACAAGTTCGGCGCCGTCCGCGAGACGCACGTCGGGACGGCGCACGTCCCCGATCCGCGGCTCGACCGGCTCTCGGCGATGTTCGAGCCGAAGAAGCACACGCCGGCGACCGTCGACTTCGTCGACGTCCCCGGGATCGCGAAGGGCGAGCAGGAGAAGATCGACCTGGCGGCGCTGAAGAACGTCGATGCGCTCGTCCACGTCGTGCGCGCGTTCGAGGACGCCGACATCCCCCACGAGGGAGGCCTCGACCCCGCGCGCGACGCGAAGGCGCTCGACGAGGAGCTGGTCCTCTCGGACTACGTCCTCCTCGAGAAGCGGCGCGAGAAGCTCGAGAAGGACCGGAAGAAGACGAAGTCCGCCGAGCTCGACGCCGAGTGGGCGGCGATCGAGCGGTGCCTGCCCGCCCTGGAGTCCGGGACTCCGCTCCGGGCGGCGGGCCTGACCGCCGAGGAGGAGAAGCGGCTCCGCGGCTTCACGCTCCTCTCGCTCAAGCCGCTGCTGATCGTCGTGAACGTCTCGGACGCCGACGCCTCGGCGGAGCCGGTCGCGCGCTTCGGCCTCGAGTCCTTCGCCGCGCAGCCGCACGTCGCCGTGGCCCGCGCCGCCGCGAAGATCGAGATGGAGCTGAACGACCTCCCCGACGAGGACGTGCCGGTCTTCCTCGCCGACCTCGGCCTCACCGAGAGGGGCGTCGACCGGATCCTCCGCGCCTCCTACCGGCTCCTGGGCGTCCAGTCGTTCTTCACGGCCGGGGAGGACGAGTGCCGCGCCTGGACCGTCCCCGTCGGCGCGACCGCCGTCGAATGCGCCGGGACGATCCACTCCGACCTGGCGCGCGGCTTCATCCGCGCGGAGGTCGTGCCGGTGGAGGACCTCCTCGACCTGGGCTCGCTGGCCGAGTGCCGTACGAAGGGGAAGCTGCGGCTGGAGGGGAAGGAGTACGTCGTCCGCGACGGCGACGTCGTCCACGTCCGCTTCAACGTCTGACGACGTCAAGAGGGAAGAAGGCCCTCAGCCGCAAGGGTTTTCCCGGCGTCGGGGTGGCGACGAGGTGTCCCGACCCCCCCTCTTTCCATCTCCGGGATGACGTCGACCGCGTCGGAAACGGCCTCCGGTGAGAGGTGCGCGTACCGGAACGTCATCGCCAGCTGGGTGTGCCCGAGGATGGCGGCGATCGTCCGGAGCGGCGTCCCCGCGATCGCGAGCCAGGACGCGGCCGTGTGTCTGATCGAATGGACACTGAGCTCCGGCCGCGGCCGCGCCATCCGGAAGGCCCTCCCGACGCTGTGCGGCTCCCAGGGCGACCCATCGGCCCGAGTGAAGACGTGTGCCAGCGGGGTTCCCTTCGGGAGCGCGGACAGGACGTCGTAGAGGGCCCTCGAGATCATGAGGACCTTCGTCCTCCGGACCTTCGGCATCTCGACGCGGATTCGCCGGCCTTCAAGGTCGACCTGACCCCAGCGGAGCGCGCAAAGCTCGCCGATGCGGTTCGCCGTGTAGAGGGCGGCCCGCAGGATCGGAACGGCCTCGGCCGAGACCTTGCCGATGAATTCCTTCCACTCCTCCGGCGAGAAGAAGTCCGTCCTCCTCTCGGGCGCCGGGAGCATCTGGACGGCCTTGGGCCGGAGCGGGTTCTGCTCGATCCATCCCCAGGCGACGAGACGGACGAGGACGTTCTTCAGCCGGTAGACCTCGAGGTTGATCGTCGACGCCTTCACGCCGTCGGCGAGGCGCTCCGTCTGGTATCGGGCGACGTCGGCGGCCGTGAGCGCGTCCACTCGCTTCTGGCCGAAACGCGGGAGCCACTCCCGCCGGAGGATCTGTTCCGTTCGGGCGAGCGTCACGGGCGAGAGGTGCGGCTTCCGCTCCCGGAGGAACTCGTCCACGGCCTGTTCCAGCGTGAGCCGGACGAGGCTCGGCTTCCCCCGTCGTGCCGCGGCCCCGGCCATCCGCTTGTGGTACTCCGTCAGGGCCTCCGCGTGGGTCGTCCCGGGCGGGAGCGTCACCTGGACGCGCCGGCCCGTCCGGACGCCGTCCGCGTAGTAGCGGAAGACCCATCGGCCGCGCGCGTCCTGCTTCAGGGGCATCGGTTCCTCCTTCTCATTTCGAAACGCTCAAGGCGTTACGTGCTCAAGGGTTCCCGCGGGAGCGCGGCTCGTTTCGATACGCTGGGGGTTTGGCGTCATCGTGTTTCGAAACGCGCGCGTGGAGGGCTGGGGCGCTTCCTTCGGACCCCCTCGGGGCCTTCCTGGGGGGGGGGGCCGGGGGCCCCAGGCGCCTCGAGGAGCCCCGCGGCGCGCGGGCCGGGCCCGAGGTCGTCTCGTCGGTCGCTCGCCCCACGGCACGCCTCCTCGATGAAGGGGAAGGCCGGGGACGGCGGACCGCCCCCGGCCGGTGAAGGTCAGGCCGCGGGCGAGGCGCCCGACTTGATGCCGACGACCCGGACGGACTTCCGGCCGGCCTCGGTCGCGAGGCTCACGGTCGGCTCCCAGTTCGCGGCCGTCGCGAGCTGCTCGTTTGTCGGGTTGACCGGCATGGCGGACGACGCCGAGAGGCCGGTGATGCCCACGGCGACGTGCCGGGACTGCGAGAGCTCGAACCGGGGAACCCGCGCGTTCCAGCCGCCGAACTCCCGGAGGTCCTGCTGCACACCGGACCAGAAGCTGCCCGCCCCGCAGAGGATCGCGGTGTAGATCGCGTCCGCCGCGCCGGCCGTCCCCTCGACGGGGACCGCGTCGCTCACGACGACCTTATACGGGCCGACGAAGGTCTCGGTCATGAACGGCTCGGAGCCGACCGGCACGGACGACGCGCGGGCGCCGGCCTCCTTCACAACGTCGAGGTACTGCCGCGAGTGCATGACGACGAGCGCCAGGTCGGCCGCGGCGTCGCCCAGGCGGGCGGCCGCGTCCATGACGCCGGAGTAGGTGAGCTTGCCCGGGGCGACCCCGGAGCCGGTCACGTCGTGGAGGTGCGTTGCCTCGAGGCAGCCGCCCGTGCCGAACGCACCGGCCAGGCAGGCGAGGAGGACCTCGTCCGTCTCGCGCGTCCACCAGCTGATGGTCGCCTGGAGGATTCGGCCGCCCGGGTCCTCGGACATGAGCCCGCCCTCGGCCGCGCCCTCGCCGTCGATGAAGGTCCGGAGGCGGAGGCGCCGAAGGACCGGAGCGACGTCGGCGTGTGCTCCGAGCCGGGACGGCACCTGCTCGTCTCCCGTGATGCGGGTGCCGTGGACGCTGTCCTCGGCGGAGTACTTGCGCTTGACGAAATTTCCGCCCCGGCCGAAGGCGTCGATTTCCTCGAGAACGGCGACGCCGGACGAGAAGAACGGTGAGCGCTGGCTCTGAAGGACCCGGATCGCGTCGAGGACGCTCTGCGGGACGATGAGGTCGGTTTCCCAGTTGATGGGCATGGTGTGTCCTCAGGCGGCCGTCAGGCCGCCGGGTTCGTGCGGGTTGTCGATCGGGGTTTCGGTCGAGCGCGGTCCGCCCCGGCGCACGGGCGGCACAACCGCCCCTCCGGAGCTCGCGCGCGGTCGGCACAACCGACCGCCGAAGGACACCGGCCCGGCACAACCGGACCCGAGAGAGAAAGGCCCGGACCCCGGGACCTGGATCGCGCCGAGAAAGGACGACTCGGTGTTGGATCGCGGCCGGGAAGGAATGGACCCGGCAGGCGCCGGGGTCCGGGCGCAAGGCATCGTCAGTGCTCCGTCTGGTTCGCGAGGGCGGCCGCGGCGAAGGCGTCGCGCCGGAGCTCGGCCCAGCGCTCGCGCGTAGGGACAGGGAGACCGAGCCGGGGCGCCGCCTCGGTCATCTCCTCGAACGTCGGGAAGACGCCGGCCGCGACCACGCCGGCCGCTGCGAGGGCCTCGAGGTCCTCGGGCGCCCGCTCGCGGATCGACGTCGCGAGCTTCCACGCCGCGGAAAGGAGCTCCACTTGCTTGTCGGTCGAGAGCTTCAACATCGTTCTACCTCTGCCGCGTTGCGGCGTCTTTCTCGGTTCGGGTGAAAGTCCCCCTCCCGTCCGGAGGCTTTCGCAGGCTGGCCAGCCGACGGATCGTCCGGTGCGCCGGACGGGAGGAGGAGCACGGGGGGTTCACTGGACGGTCTCCGCAGTCTCGGCGCCGTACAGGCGGAGACTCTGGAGATAGGCGGCGTAAGCCTCGCGCCCGCCGAAGGGCTCGGGAAGGCCGAGGGCTTGCGCTGCCTCGAGGAGGTCGTCCCAGCGGAGCGCGAGGGAGAGGACGTTCTCAGACTGCCGGCGGAGAGCGTCGCCGACGTCCTCCGGGATCTGCCCCGGGACGACGGCCTCCTCCTCTATCGCCGCGGCGAGACGGGCCTCGAGACCCTCGAGAAGCTCCATCGCCAGGGCGAAGCGTTCGAGGCGCGCGGCCGCCGTCACGCGGCACCTCCGCGGACTCCATGTGTCCGGGTGTCCGGTGTAAGCGCCGACGATCCTGCTTCGATTTCCACAGGCCGCGACGCATCGGAGCCCGTCCTCGAGAGCGTGAGGACCTCGGCCCCCGGGGCGGGCGGGTGGCAGCGGCGACACGTCACCTTCCCGGTCCCCACCCAGAAGTCGGTCCCGCGGCAGGCGTAGCAGGTGAGGACGACCCCGGCCCGAACCGGCCCCGCGGGTTCGCTCTCGCGCGCACGGATAGACGCGGAAAACGATTTAAACGCGGTAATTGGCTCGCCGGGCCGAAATACCGCGTTTTCCGCGTTTTCCGCGTAGACCCGTGCGTTCTCCGCGTCGACCGGATCGGCCTCGAGGAGGTCGAGGATCTTGGAGTGCGGCATCGGCATCACGACACCTCCGGCGCTGGCCCGGGGTACCAGGTGACGGCCGGCCTCCCCGGCCCCCTGCCGGCGGCCTTCCGGGCGTGTGCCAACCCCTGTCGGGCGAGGTCACCGAGGAGCATGTCGACCCGGACGGCCGAGAGGTTCCTCGAGAAGAGGTCGCGGATCTCCTCTCGCTTGAGGCCCTTCGCTCCGGCGTCCCGCAGCGCGGTCACGAGCTCCTCGGCCCGGCGGTCGCGAAGCATGTCGCCGAACACGTACCTCACGGAGGATTCCGAGTAGGCCCAGAGGGCGGCCGCGCTCTCGAGGTGCGCTCGCCGGACGACGATGCTCTGGTCCAGGAGCGCGTAGACCAAGGAGAGGCGCAGGACATGAGCGTGAGCGCGGGCCAGGAGCGCACCGGCGAGCCCAGGCCGCTCCTCCGCCAGGACGACGTAGAGGCGGACCCAGAGGTCCTCCGCCGCGGCGTCGCGCCCCATCTCCCCGACGGCGCGGCCGAAGGAGACCGCCTCCCGCAGTCGCGCAGCGAGCGGCACGGCAACGTCGCGCGGCACCGGCCGAACGTTCGGGAGGAGTTTCGACCGCCGGACGGCGAAGTGCGCGAAGCGGTTCGCGAACCCGCTCTCCACCTCCGCATCGGCGAGTAGACGTCGTTCCTCCTCCGGCGGGATGTGGCCGAGGATGCAGACGTGAGGGTTGCTCGCCCGGAGCGGCGTGTTCCGCGTCGTGATCCTCAGGTCGGCCCCGTCGAAGGCGAGTCGGATCACCGGTGAGAGCACGGAGCCCTCTCTCTGCGCGACGCGGAGCGGATGAGCGAACTCGGCCTCTCGGACGAGGAGCCTCTTGTCTTCCACTCCGTCCTCTGCGACGTAGTCCTCGACGTGGGTTGAGCCACCCTTCTCCTTGACGACCTTCGACTTCTTCACCTCGTCCCGGATGGCGTTGACGAGGCCCTCCCCGGAGCCGAGGCCGGACGTCGTCGGGACGAGGGACTCCTCCCCTGCGAGGCGGAAGAGGCCCTCAGCATCGGCCTCGGCGGTGCCCTTTCGGCCCTGCGACGTCGACCCGACGAGGAGCGCGAAGAGGTTCACGCCGTGGCGCGTCGACCCGACCATGCAGTGGGGGGACCGTCCCACCGTCGCGGCGAACCGGACGAGCGTTGAGACGAGTATCCCGACGGGGTCGGCCTCCGAGTGAGGCTCGACGGCGCGCACGATCTCTCCGGCGAGACCTCGGAGCGCGGCCGGGTGGAGAGGCTCCGGCCACGGGGTGACGGGTGGTAGGGGAAGGAGTTCACCCCGCGCCGCCTCCTTCTCCTCGAGCTCCTCGAGCCCGGCCTTCACCTCCTGGTCGAGGAGGGCGTCGGTCTCCCGGTACGGGACCGCGCCCCTCACGCCGCACCCCGGACGAGGCGCTCGTCGACGCCGCGCTCGCGCAGCGCGTCCCGGCGGAAGGCGGCGAGGAGAGCTTCGGTCCGCGGGTCGTCGGACACGACGCCGCGCCGGCCTGCGGCCTGGAGGAAGAGGAACGCGCCGGCCTTGTTCCGGCGCCGCGCCGCCGCGAGGACCTCCGGAGGCGGGAGGGGCCGGCGCCGCGGCGACGCGAGGACCTCGTCCACGTCGAACCGGAGGAGGACCTCCGTCTCGGGCGTCATGCCGGCCCCCGGGCCGCCCAGCGGGCGAGCCGGCCGACCGCGAGATCCCGGTCGACGAGAACGGGGCGGCTGGAGTTAGGATCGGGCGACGCGCTAAAATGGGCTTCGCAAGGCTTCGTTGATCGCGTCGGCCGGTTCGGGTGGTTCAGACCCGAGCCGGCCTCTTCATTTGAGATCACGGTGGTTCCTTTCTCTTCCTCAGGCCGCCGGCCGGGTTCCGACGGGCCGCGGGCCGATGACGCTCGGGTCGATCGTGTTTCGCTGGATCCACTCCTCGAGGCGGTTGAGCGGGTAAATGACGACCTTCCCCGTTCTGACGTGCGGCGGCGCCGTCCCGTCGGCCTCGCGCTGCCGGAGGTAGCCCTCGGTCCAGCCGAGCGCCGTCGCGGCGTCGGTCCGCCGAAGGGCGAGGACGAGGTCGGGCCGCGGCCGCGTTCGCGGGGCCGCTCCGCTTCTGTTGGGCTTGGGCATCGGTCGTGCCCTCCTTTCGTTGCAAGGATCGGTTTGCACGGGCCTTTCGCGAAGGCTCCACGGCAACGGATTGGGGGTCTCTAACTGTTGCCTTCACGGTGTCGACGAAGCGCGAGACCTTCTTCGATCTCCTGTTCCACGCGTTGCGCAGCGGCTTGAAGGTGCCTCGGATGTGGTGCCACTTCCTCCACGCGGCCTCCCCGTCAAGGGGTCCGCGACCCGTGAAGCACGCGGCGACGATCCGTTCCCAGCGCTCCGTGAGGACCTCGTCCATCTCGCGGGACGCCTCATTTCGGAGGTCCGCTCGCCCTTCGCGCAGAGCGGCAGAGACGGCCCAGGAGAGGCCGAAGAGATGTGCTGCGCGAGGGTTCGATGTGAGCTTCCTCTTCAGCCGGTCCGCGCCGGCCCTCACGCGGTCGCCCGGTGCCGCCTTGCCCGCGGCGAGGAATGCGGAGTGCTCGATGAGCGCGGCGTAGGTCTCCCAGGTGCCCTCCGAGGGGGCGCGAACTCGCTCCGCGTCCCGGCGAGCGATGGCCTCCGCGAGGGCCTCGGAAAGAAGCTCCTCCGCCCTGCGGCTGGGGTCGACGCTCTGGAGGGCGTCGCTCAAGTAGTAGAGCGGCAGGGAGAGAGAGAGCAGGAGCCCGAGCGGCTCGTCGACGTCGCGTTCTGCGATGAGTGCGCGCGCCCTCTTTTCCGCCTCGCCTCTTGCCGCCCACGCCGCCTCCACAAGGTGCGTTCCCGGGTGAACCGTCTTCGCCACGTGTCGCTCCGCTCGCTCCTCGAGGAAAGGTCCGGGCCGGCGGGACGCGGGAGCGAAGTCGCTTCGGCGCGGTGATCAGCCGCGCCGCCCGCCGGCCCGGAGGAATGATCAGGCTTCCTTCATCTCCTGCCCGAACCGATCGAGCCGCTTCCGCCGGCCCTTCGCCCGAGCGAAGTCCTCCGGGGACGCGCCGCCGTAGAACGAGAGCGTGACGGCCGGCGCGACGCGCAGGTGCCCGGGAAGGACCTCCTCACCGTCCGTGCTGAGGTACGTTGAGGGCCTGACCCCGCCGCCGCTCAGGGTGAGCAGGCGGACGTAGCCGGCCCCAGGGATTTCGAGGTCGGTCTCCCACGTTGCCTCATTCCGGTTGATGAGGTGCCGGGAGAGGACGTCGCCGAGGGTCCATCCGCCAGCGGCCAGGACGGCGAGGACGTTGACGCTCGCGACGACTCCCCCGAGGACCTCGAAGCCGGGGCGGGGATCGAAGAGGGACGATGCCGGGGGCGCGGCAAGCGCCGTCGTCTTCGCGGTGCTCATCGTCCGTCCTCCGTGTACGGGGTGACGGTGTAGACGTCGTCCATGATGTCCGAGACGCGGGCTCCGAGGATCGCGAAGTCCTCGGCCGTCCACTCCTCGACGACGCGCCCCGTCGGCCGGTGAACGGTGATCGCTACGGCGACGATGCCCGCGGCCCCGTTGCCGCCGACGTGAGCCTGGTACGTGTCGCCCGGGTTGACCTTGATGCTGCTCATCTCGCTCCTTTCCGATGGCGCCGTCAGTGGCGCCACGGTGCCGGAAAGGTGCGTTCTATGCGGGTCGCGTCCGAGTCGCTCCGTTGCGAAGTCCGCTAGATACGCGCCTTTCACTACTCACGGAGCGAGTCTGTGCTCAACGTCTGACGGGGCTCCGGCGCGGCCGCCGGACCGGGAGGCGCTTCAGCCCTTCGGCTCGGGGCCGGGCGCCCCTTCGGCCTCGCCGCCGGCGGGGGCCGAGGACTCCTCGTCCTTCGCGGGGAGGCCGGAGGGAGGCGTCTCGGGCGCGGCCTCGACGACGGGGACCGGAATCTCGTCGGTGGGCGTCAGGTCTTCGTCGTCGACTTTCGCGGCCCGGAGCGAGACGGAGGTCTTCTCCCGGGACGTGTCGGCCTTCTTCGCCTCTCCGTTCCGCACCTCGACCGTGATGGCGGTGATGTTGTCGACGCCGCCGCGCTCGTTCGCGAGGTCGATCAGCCCGCGCACGATCTGCTCCAGCGAGCGCGACGACGAGAGGGCTTCGGTGATCTCCTCGTCCGAGACCATCCCCGTCAGGCCGTCGGAGCAGAGGAGGAAGCGGTCGCCGTCGCCGACCGGGATCTCGATCAGGTCCACGGCGACGTGCGCCCCCCCGCCGAGGGCGCGGGTGACGACGTTCTTGAGCGGGTGGCTCCGCGCCTCCTCCTCGGAGAGGATGCCCGCGTTGACCTGCTCCTGCACCCAGGAGTGGTCGTCGGTCAGGCGGCGCAGCTCCGCGTCGCGGTAGAGGTACGCCCGGCTGTCGCCGACGTGGACGAGCGTCGCCCTCTTCTCGTCGAAGAGCGCGGCGACGACGGTCGTCCCCATCCCCTTCAGCTCGGGGCGGTTCACGACGGCGCGCATGACCTTCTCGTTCGCGCGCTCCACCGCCGTGGAGAGGCGGTTCCCGTCGACGGAGTAGCGGTTGTTGTACCCGAACGGCCACGTGTTGTCGTGGTCGTCCTCCGTGCCGGCGATGAACTCCTGGATCGACTCGACCGTCAGGCGGGAAGCGACCTCGCCAGCGGCGTGCCCCCCCATCCCGTCGGCGACGACGAAGAGGCCGCGCTCGGCGTCGAGCAGGTAGGCGTCCTCGTTGTGCTTCCTCTTCCGGCCGACGTCGGTGAGACCGTATGCGGTGAGCGCCACGACGGGATTCTAGCCCTTCCGCCCGAACAGCCCGCC
>JAKLER010000119.1 GCA_022711615.1 Acidobacteriota bacterium | reverse complement strand
TCCACCCGTGCGACGTCGGAGGCCGCCGAGAGCTCGACCGTGTGTACGCCCGTCGCGATGCCGAGGAAGAGGGTGATGAACGCGATCAAAGATTCCTCCGGGCGGGGGAGCGCACGGGTCGTGCCAGCGGCACCGTCCCCTCGCAGGGACGTACGCTCGCCTCCTACGCCGCCGCCTCCCGGTCCTTGAGCTGAAGCGCGTAGAGACGGGCGTAGAGGCCCCCCTTCGCGAGGAGCTCGGCGTGCGTCCCGGATTCCCGGACCTCGCCGTGCGAGAGGACGAGGATCCGGTCAGCCCTCACGATCGTCGAGAGGCGGTGGGCGACGACGACGGAGGTGCGGCCCGAGAGGAGCCGGTCGACGGCCTTCTCGATGACGGCTTCCGTCTCGGGGTCGACGCTGGAGGTCGCCTCGTCGAGGATCAGGATGCGCGGGTCGCGGGCGAGGGCCCGGGCGAAGGAGACGAGCTGCTTCTCGCCGACGGAGAGGCCGCCGCCGCGCTCCGTCAGCCGGGTGTCGAGGCCGTCGGGGAGGCGGTCGAGGAGAGGGCCGAGGCCGACGTCGCGGCAGGCGCACTCGACCGTCTCGCGCGGCATCGACGGGTCGAAGAAGGCCACGTTCTCGGCGATCGTCCCGGTGAAGAGGAACGTGTCCTGCAGGACGATCCCGAAGCCGTCGCGGAACTCCGTCGGGGCGAAGCTCCGCACGTCGTGCCCGTCGACGCGCACGGCGCCGCCGGTGACGTCGTAGAAGCGGAGGAGGAGGCTCACGATCGTCGACTTTCCGGAGCCGGTCGCCCCGACGAGGGCGATCGTCTCGCCGGGCGCGGCGCGGAACGAGACCCCCTTGAGCACCTCTTCCCCCGGCACGTAGGAGAAGCGGACGCCGTCGAAGTCGATCTCGCCGCGGAGCGGGCGGGGGACGGGGCGGGGAGAAGGCGGAACCGCGATGGCCGGCGTCTCGTCGAGGAGCTGGAAGATCCGCTCCGAGGAGGCCATCGCCGCCTGGAGGATGTTGTACTTCTCGGAGAGGTCCATGAGCGGCCGGTAGAACCGCTTCGAGTACTGAAGAAAGGTGACGACGGCGCCGATCGTCATCGTCCCGCGGATGACCTCGCCGCCGCCCCACCAGAGGATCGCCGCCATGCCGACGGCCGAGAGGAAGTCGAGGGCGGGGTAGAAGACCGCGTAGTAGAAGATCGACTCGAGGTTCGCCTGCCGGTGCTCGTCGTTCACCTCCCGGAAGGCGTCCTGCGCGGGCGCCTCGCGCCGGAAGAGCTGGACGACGGCGATTCCGGAGAGGTGCTCCTGGAGGAACGAGTTCACCTTCGCGATCCTGACGCGCACCTTCCGGTAGGTGTCGCGCGCCCCCTTCCGGAACCAGTTCGTCACGAGGGCCATCGGGACGAGGACGGCGAGTGTGATCGTCGCGAGCGTCGGGTCGAGGGCGTAGAGGACGCCGACGATCCCGAAGAGGACGGCGAGGTCCCCGAGGAGCGAGACGAAGCCCGAGGTGAAGAGCTCGTTCAGGGCGTCGACGTCCGTCGTCAGGCGCGTCATGAGGCGGCCGACGGGCGTCCGGTCGTAGAGCGCGACGTCGGCGCGCTGAAGGTGCCCGAAGATCCGGGTCCGGAGGTCGTACATCACCCCCTGCCCCATCCGCGACGTCCACTCGACCATCAGGAACATGAAGCCGAAGTTCGCGAGGACGGAGAGGAGGTAGAGGCCCGCGATCGCGTCGAGGCCGCGGAGCCCGGAGACCGGGAGGCCGAGCGAAGCGAGGAGGCGCGCGACGAAGGCCGCCCCTCCGGCCGCCTCCCCTCTCGGCGTGAAGACGAGGTCGATCGCGGCGCCCGTCAGGAGCGGGCCGGCGAGCTGGGCGGCCGACTCGAGGAAGAGGACGAGGAGGGCGCCCCCCGCGTACCCCTTGTAGGGGAGAGCGAGGGTGAAGAGGCGCCGCAGGAGGCCGCGGTCGAAGCCGCGTCCCTGGGCCTCGTCCTCGGGGAGGTGGCCGGCCATCTTTACGCGGCCTCCACTTCCTCGGAGAGGCGCTGGCGCTCGGCGAGCTCCGCGTAGAGGCCGCCGGCGCGCAGGAGCTCCTCGTGGGTCCCCGTCTCGACGACGCGCCCCTTCTCGAGGACGACGACGAAGTCGGCGTGCTGGATCGTGGAGAGGCGGTGAGAGACGAGGAAGATCGTCCTCGTCCCGGAGCGGGCCTTCACGGCCTCGAGGATCTTCTCCTCCGTCTCGGTGTCGACCGCGGAGAAGGCGTCGTCCAGGACGAGGAACGGGGCGTCGGCGAGGAGGGCGCGGGCGAGGGCCGTCCGCTGCTTCTGTCCTCCGGAGAGCGTGATGCCGCGCTCGCCGACGATCGTGTCGAGCCCCTTCGGGAACGTCGCGAGGTCGGGGCCGAGGCCGGCCTCCAGGGCGGCCCGCTCGACTTCGGCGCGCGTCGCCCCGGGGCGTCCCATCGCGACGTTCGCGGCGAGCGTGTCGGAGAAGAGGAACGTTTCCTGCGGGACGGCGACGAGCGTTCGGCGCAGGAGAGGGAGCGGGACCTCGCGCAGGTCGCGTCCGCCGAGCCGGATCGTCCCGAACGGCGGCTCCTCGAGGCGGAGGAGGAGCTGGAGGAGCGTCGATTTTCCCGAGCCGGTCCGGCCGACGACGGCGACCGTCGTCCCCGGCTCGACCGTGAACGCGACGTCGCGGAGGACGGGCGGCCCGCCGTCGTAGCCGAAGGTCAGCCCCTTCGCCTCGAGCGGCCCGTTCGGGAGCGGCCCCTCGCCGCTCTCCTCGGGGAGCGGCTCGGCCGCCCAGAGCTCGGCCATCCGATTCCAGGAGGCGGTCCCGCGCTGCCAGAGGTTCACGACCCAGCCGAGGGCGATCGCGGGCCAGACGAGCTCCATCAGGTAGAGGTTGAACTCGACGTACCGTGCGACCGTCAGCTCGCCCGCGAGGATCTGCCGGCCGCCGACCCAGAGGATGATGGCGAATCCGCTCCCGACGAGCGCCTGCAGGAGCGGGAAGTAGAGGGCGTTCAGCCGCGCGAGGCGGAGGTTCCGGCGGCGCAGCTCGCGGTTCTTCGCGTCGAAGCGGGCCTCCTCGGTCGCCTCCCGGGCGAAGGCGCGGACGAGGCGGGCCCCGTTGAAGTTCTCCTGCGCGCTCGCGGAGATCTCGCTGAAGAACTCCTGGATCGCCGTGAAACGGCGGTGCGTGACCTTGCCCATCCCCTGCGTGGCGACGACGACGAACGGGAGGACGCCGAGGGCGACGAGCGTCAGGGAGGGGGAGGCGAAGGCCATGAGGGTCAGCGCGATCGACCCGACGACGAGGGTGTTCGCCGCCTGCATGATCCCCGGACCGATCATCATCCGGACGGCGGAGAGGTCGTTCACGGCGCGGCTCATCACGTCGCCGACGCGGCTCTTCCGGTGCCAGCGCGGCGGGAGCCGGAGGAGGTGGGCGAAGAGGTCCTCCCGCATCTCGAACTCGACGTCGCGCGAAGCGCCGATGAGGATGCGGCGGGTGAAGAAGAAGAGGACGGCGTCGGCGGCGCCGAGGAGGAGGATCGCCCCGCAGGCGAGGGCGATCCTTCGCGGCGAGGGGTCCGTCTCGAGCGACTCCAGGACGTACCGGACGATCCGCGGCATGGCGAGGAAGAGAGCCGCGGAGAGCGCCATCGTCCCGAAACCGGCGGCGTAGGCCCCGGGCCTTCGGGCGAAGTAGGAAAGGAAGCGGGCCGAGTCCTTCAAGGAGGGGCGATGTTACCCGTCCCGGTCCGCGGCGCCCCCGGGGATCTCCGGGCCGGCTGATATCCTCGCCGTCCACGCATCGTGACGACCGCACTGCTCGAACGGATTCCCCTGTTCCGGTGCCTGAACCCGGCGGAAGCGAAGGCGCTCGCGCAGGTGTGCCGTCTCCAGGTCTGCGAGCGGGGGGACACGGTCTTCGTCGAGGGGTCGCGAGCGAAGGAGATGTCGTTCGTCGCCCTCGGCACGGTGAAGATCGTCAAGGCGACCCCGACCCGCAGCGTCATCCTCCGGGTGGTCGGAGCCGGGAGCCCGGTCGGGATCGTCGCGGCGTGGGAGGGGCGGCCCTACCCGGGGACGGCGATCGCCGTGGAGCCCTCGACCGTCGTCCACGTGCCCGAGAGGGAGTTCTTCGCCCTCTCCGACCGGCACCCTGAGATCCTCCGCCAGCTCCTCCAGCTGATGATGGCCCGGCAGGTGCAGCTCGGGCAGCGCGTCTCCGAGATGACCGGCCAGGTCGAGACGCGCATCGCGCAGGCCCTGCTCGACCTCGTCACCTCCTCGGGAAAGGTGGAGGGAACGAAGGCGGTGATCCACCTCCCCCTGACGCGGCAGGAGATCGCGGACCTCGCCGGGACGACGGTCGAGACGGCGATCCGGACGATGAGCCGCTGGGGCAAGGAGGGGATCGTCGTCACGGGGGAGGAAGGGTTCCTGATTCCGGACGTCGGGCGGCTCCGGGCGCTCGTGGGCTGAACCCGGCGGCCGAGAGCCATCCGCCTCCGGAGCTGCGTCGCTGGAGAGGTCGAGGGCGAGCCCGCCGTCCTGCGACGATATCTCGACTTGACTGACGGACGTCATAACGCGCCGGCGACGAGGCCCGCGATCCTTCCGCCCGTGAACGGGAGGACCCGATGAGCGAGCTGATCAACAACCGCGCGAAGCGGATCGAGGAGCTGAAGGGGATCATCCGGCACCTGCACGCCGGAGCGTCACCCGAAGAGGTGCGCGGGCAGCTCCGTCAGATCGTCCGGGAAACCGACGCGACGGAGATCGCGGCAATGGAGCAATCGCTCATCGCCGACGGGATGCCTGTCGAGGAGGTCCGCTCGATGTGCGACCTCCACTCGCAGGTCCTCCGGGAGTTCGTCCTCCCGGCGCCGACGGTCGGAGACGCTCCGCCGGGTCACCCGGTCGACACCTTCCGCCGCGAGAACGAGGCGATCCTCGCAGCGGTCGCGAGGCTCCGCGAGTCGCTCGCCGCGCTCGCCGGGAACGGGGCGGCGGAAGCTCGCGACCGGGCGCGGGCCGTGGCGCACGAGCTCTTCGACGTGGAGAAGCACTACCGGAGGAAGGAGGAGCTCCTCTTCCCGTTCCTCGAGAAGCACGGGATCGTCGGTCCGTCGAAGGTGATGTGGGCGAAGGACGACGAGGCGCGCGGCCTCCTGAAGGCGCTCTCGGAGGCGCTCTCGGTCGAGGAGGCGTCGGCGGAGGAGTGGCGGCTCGTCGTCGAGACGGTCGGCGAGCCGGCGGCGGCGGCGCTCGCGGAGATGGTCTCCAAGGAGGAGCTCGTCCTCCTTCCGCTCTCCCTCGGGACGCTCTCGGCAGACGAGTGGGGGCTCGTCCACGCCGAGTCGCCGCGCGTCGGCTGGTGTCTCGTCCCGCCGCGGGAGGGGTGGCTCCCGCCCCTGCCGAGCTTTCCGCCGGACGCGCTGTCGCTCCCGGCCGGGAAGGCGGTCGCCCTGCCGTCCGGGCACCTGACGCTCGAGCAGCTCCAGGGGATCTTCGAGGCGCTCCCGGTCGACCTGACGTTCGTCGACGCCGACGACCGCGTCGCCTTCTTCAGCGAGGGGCCCGACCGGGTCTTCTCGCGGACCCGCGCGATCCTCGGCCGGAAGGTGCAGCACTGCCACCCGCCGAAGAGCGTCGACGTCGTCGAGCGGATCCTCGACGACTTCCGTGCCGGGCGGCAGCACGTCGCCGAGTTCTGGCTCGAGCTCCACGGGCGCTTCGTCCACGTCCGCTACTTCGCGGTCCGCGACGCGAAGGGTGTCTACGCGGGATGTCTCGAGGTCACGCAGGACGCGACCCGGATCCGCGCGCTCCGCGGCGAGCGGCGGCTCCTCCAGTACGAGACGGCGGTGACGGCGTGAGCGGCCTTTCGATCACCCCGGAAGCGAAGGTGGGGGAGCTCCTCGAGGCCTGGCCGGAGCTGGAGGCGACGCTCGTCGCGATCGCCCCGGCCTTCGCGAAGCTGAGGAACCCGATCCTCCGGAGGACCGTCGCGCGCGTCGCGACGCTCGCCCAGGCGGCCCGCGTCGGGGGAGTGGACGTCCGGACTCTCGTTGGGACGCTCCGGCAGGCGGCGGGCCTCCCGGGGGAGCCGACCGCCGCGGAGGCCGCGGCGGCGGGCGAGGTCCTCGCCGCGCCGCCGGCCTGGCACGACGAGGCTCGGGTCGTCGCCCGGATCGACGCCGACGAGGTCCTCGCGAGGGGAGACCACCCCCTCGGCGCCGTGCAGGGGGCGGCCGCGTCGCTCCCGAAAGGGGGCGAGCTGCTCCTTCTCTCGAGCTTCCTTCCCGCGCCGCTCGTCGACGCGATGCGGAAGAAGGGGTTCGAGACGGCGAGCTTCCGCGCCGACGGCGGGAGGGTCGCGACGCTCCTCCGGCTGCCGTAGGGCGCGGCGCTACTCCGCCCTCACGAAGACCGGGTCGGTCGAGGCGTTGTCGATGACGGTGACGTAGGCGTCGAACGGGTCGAACCCGTCGATCCGCTCGATCGTCGCCGTGAAGCCCTCGCCCGTCCGCCCGAGGGAGTCGGACAGCACCTTCGTCCACTGGTGGAGCTGGCCCGGGCCGAGCGTTCGCTCGAGCGGGGCGCCGACGACGATCCCCGCGGCGTCGCGCACGGTGACGCGCAGGGTGATCTGCGCCGACGGGTCGGTCCCCGTCGCGCCGGCGTGGACGATGGCGAGGTTCGTCCGGAACCGGGCGCTCTCGACGAGGCCGGCGATCCGCTTCGTCCGCTTCGCCCGCTCGACGAACGGGTCGATCGCGGTGAAGCCGAGCCCGGTGCCGTTCGAGGCGGTGGTCCGCACCGAGGCGAACCCGCTCGCGAAGTCGCGGAACGCGATCCGCACCGGGCCGTAGTCGTCGGCCTCGACGGAGGCGGGGGAGATCGAGCGGAAGTGGCCGACGGCGTTCGGCCAGAGGACGCCGAGGCCGGAGGCGAGCTGGAGCGTCTCGGAGACGACGTTTCCGGACTTCGCCGACGTGAACGTCACGTCGGCCGTCGTCGCGGCTCCGGTCGTGTTCGTGAGCGCGAGCTCGGAGGTGAAGCGGGTCCCGATCCCGCCCGCGTCGGTGATCACGGGGAGCGACAGGTTCGAGGCCCGCTCCGACGGCGTGGCCCGTACGAACGCGGCGTCCTGGTTCGCGTTCGAGACGACGGTGGCGTAGGCGTCGTAGGCCGTCGCGCCCGTCGAGAACGGGACGAAGACGACGGAGAACGTCTCGCCCGTGGCGCCCGCGAAGCGGGTGAGCGGCGCGTCGAGCTGTCTCCACTGCCCCGGCGGCACCTGGAGCGTCGCCGTGCCGACCGCGGTCCCGGTGGCGTCGTCGAAGAAGTCGGCGGAAAGGTCGAGCGTCGCGCACGGCCCCTCGAGGCCGCAGAGGTTCGCGACTGCCACGTTCGTCCGGAACCCGGCGGTGTTCTTCAGGCCGTTCAGCGTCTTCCGGAAGACGCGTGCCTCGCGCGCCGCGTCGAGGGAGGTGAACCCGAGCCCGGTCGTCGAGCCGTCGGGGAAGCGAGTGTAGACGCGCGCCGCGAGGCTCCCGCTGCCGCTCCGGAACTCGGCCGCGAGCGTCCCGGCCACGGTCTCGCCCGGCGGGAGATAGGCCAGACCGAGGTCGCGGAACGTCTCGACGACGTTCGGGAAGACGCGCGTCGTCCCCGCGGGGAGGTCGATCGCGAGCGCGTGGACCGCGGTCGACGTGGTCAGCGTGAGGAGGACGTCCCGCTCCGCGTCGAGGTTCGCCACCGTCACCTCGGTGAAGAAGTTCCGGGTCGGGTCGTCCGGCCGGACCTCGACCGCGACGGGGAGGACCTGGCGCGTCGCGAACGGCGCATCGGCCGCGAGCGGCGTCCAGAGCTCGACCCCGTCCGTGGCGACGAGGAACGTGCCGGCGCCGGCCCAGAGGAGGGCGCGGTACGCCTCGCCGCTCGTCGTGAAGAGCGCTCGGTCGGCGTCGAGCGGCGCGTAGAGGGCCCGCGCAGACCGCGTGACGGTCGAATCGGTCCGGACGGGCGTCACGGGCGCGGGCCCGGCCATGCCGTCGGCCGGCGCGTCGGTCTGGACCGGGCTCCCGGTCGAAGTGGTGGTCGTTCCGGGGCCGAGGTCCGCGACGGTCGCCGAGACGACGTGCGGACCGTACGAAGCGGCGAGCGCGACGGTCCCGCCGGAGACCGCCAGGCCCGCCCAGTTCGAGACGGGCCGGACCTGGGGCCAGGCGGTCCTCTCGCCGGTCGACGGGCGGAAGCGGACGAGCCGGTCGCGCGCCCCGTCGACGCCCCAGAGCTCGGTACCGCTCTCGTCGACGGTGAGGAGCGATCCCGGAGACGAGCCGGGACCCCAGCTTGCCACGGCCCCGTCCCTCGTCATCGAGAGGAGGACGCCTCCCTCGGTCGCGAGCCAGAGCCGGTCGCCCGCGTCGAAACGGCCGGCGGCGTCGACGACGCCGGGGATCGTCCAGGCGCGAAGCGTGCCCCCCGAGAGCCGGGCGACCGTGTCCCGCCCGACGAGCCAGGTCGAGCCGTCCTGCGGGTCGAGGCGAAGGGACCGCGCGAGGAACGGGATCTCTGTCCGCGTCGCGCCGCCGGTCGCCGGATCGAGCGCGTAGACGAGGGCCCTCTGCTCCGCCCCGAGCGGAACGAGGACGATCGCCCGGCCGCCCGCGGAATGCCACCGAACGGCCACCGGGAAGAACGACCGGGCCACCGGGTCGAGCGCCCACGTCGCGACGCCGCCGGACGGGTCGAGCCGGTGGACGATCGGCTTCCAGCCGCCGGTGGGGTTGTCGTAGGCCGAGGAGGGAATCCAGAACGCGCCGTTCGCCCCCGCTTCGCGGTCGCCGGAGGAGCCCTCGTTCCCCGCGACCGGGTAGAGGACGCTCCTGTAGGCGGTTCCCGAGGCGACGGCGGTGCTCGAAAGCAGGAGCCAGGCCGCCGCCGCGGCGGCCGCGAGAGGTGCGTACTTCATGGAGGCCTCCGCCCGGGACGATAGCCGCGAACCGGGCGGCCGTCGAGGCGGCGGCGTCGCCGCAGCTCGAGGATCAGAGGTCGGTCCGGGAGAGTCTCCGCGCGGCGAGCACGAACGGGATCGCGGCCCAGGCGACGAGCGATCCGGAGAGGAGGACGAAGGCCCAGGTCGTCCCGCCCGTGAAACGGAGGAACGCGAGCGAGGCCGAGCCGAACGCCGTCGTCCCCTGGAGCGCGAGGAGAGCGCCGGTGCGCAGGGCTCCGACGGGATTCACGATCACGCTCAGGATCAGGACCCGCGAGGCGGTCCCCGACTTGAGGACCGACGCGACGCCGAGCGCGACGACGTCGAGAAGGACGACCGCGACGAACCAGACGACGAGAGCGAGCGCGAGGGCGCGCGTCCTGCGTCGCCCGATCGCCCCGGCCGCGAGGAGCGCGGCGAGGCCGAGGAAGACGGCCGTCAGCAGGGACGATCCGGCGAAGAGGAGGACGAAGCCGCCGAGTCCGTCGCTCCCACGGTGGGAGAAGACGATCGTGCCGGCCGCCCCGAACCCGATCGCCTGGGCCGCCGTCAGGGCGGCCCAGAGGCCGGTCGACTGCCCGAGAAGGATCGACGTTCGCGACACGGGCTGCGAGAAGAGGAGCTCGGCCGCGCCCCGCTCCGGCGCGAGCGAGAGGACGCCGATGAGGAGCGAGGAGAGCGGGACGAGGAGGAGGACGAGCTGGACGAGCGAGGCCGACGTCCGGGCGAAGTCCTGGACGCCGTGTCCGCCGGAGAGGGCGTAGCCCGCGACGGCGACGGCGAGCGCGAGGCCGGCGAAGACGACGGCGAAGATCTGGGTCCACCGGGAGCGGATCGCGAGGAGGAGCTCCTGCCGGGCGCAAAGGACGAACGGGGAGCCGCTCATTTCGCTCCCGCGGCGAACGGGCCGATCACCTCGGCGATCGGAACGGGCGAGCCGCTCTTTCCTGTCGGGTCCTGCTCGCGCGAGGCGGCGTTCGCCCAGGCGACGAGCCCGGAGTCCATCGGCGTCTGAATCGCCGGTTCGCGCACGACCACGGCGTCCGTCGCCTTCACCCACTCCCTTGTCCGGTGGTCGGAGAGCCAGGCGGTCCACTCCGCGGCCTCCCGCGGCTCCTTCAGCCAGTCGCGCAGGCAGCCCGCGTCGTCGAAGAGCTTCGGCTCGTGGCCGGGAGCCGTCAGCTGGGCGGCGAAGCGGAGGTCGGAGACCGACATCCGGCACCAGGCGCAGGCGTCGTTCTTCGTGTCGACCGGGACGGGCCCGTCGGCGCCGCCCCCGCAGGCGGAGAGGACGGAGACCGACAGGACGGCGACGACCCGGAGCAGGGATCTCATCGCGGACCTCCCACGAGCTCGGTGTAGAGGGCGTCGAGGCGCCCCTCGTCGGAAGAGAGAGCGAGGACCGCCGCGCCGGTCGCGCGAACCGCCTCGAGGTACGCCGGGCGGGCGGATGCCGGACCCGGGAGAAGGAGCTCTTCCTCCGTCGCCGCGGCCCCCGGGCACGCGGCACGGATCGAGCCGAGGACCGCGCCGGGGGCGCGGTCGAGCCGGAGGCGGAGGAGGCCCCTGTCGGCGAGCCGGTGCGCGAGCTCCGCCGCCGAGAGGAGCGCGGCGAGCCGCCCCTCCACGAGGACGGCGAAACGGTCGGCGAGTCGCTCGACGTCGCCGAGGTGGTGCGACGTGAAGAGGATCGTCCTCCCCTCGCGGCGGCGCCCCTCGACGAGGGCGTAGAACGCGGCAAGACCTTCCGGGTCGAGGGCGGCGGTCGGCTCGTCGAGGAGGAGGAGCGGCGTGTCGGGGAGCGCGGCGACGGCGAGGCCGAGGCGCTGGACCATTCCCCCCGAGTAGGTCGACACGGCGCGCGCTGCGGCCCCGTTCAGGCACGCGAATCGGAGGACCTCGGCGGTCCGAGGCGCGGGAACGCCGCGAAGGCGCCGGTAGAACTCCACGACCTCGCGCCCCGTCAGGGCGTCGGGGAAGGCGACCTTCTGGGGAAGGAACGAAAGGCCCCGGCGGGCGGCCGGCTCCGAGGCCGGGCGTCCGTCGACGAGGACCCGCCCCGAGGTCGCGTGGAGGAGGCCCGCGACCGCCTTGAGGCAGGTCGTCTTTCCCGAGCCGTTCGGCCCGAGGAGCGCTACGACCTCGCCGGCCCCGACCTCGAGCGAGACGTCGCGGACGGCGACCTGGGTGCCGTAGCTCTTTCCGAAGGCGTCGAAGCGGATCATCGATTCCACTCTCTCATGCCGCCGGGAGACGCCGGCCCAGGACGAGGAGCGCGGTGCCGAAGAGGAACGTGGCGGCGGAGGCCGCGACGGCCGGAACGTTCGCGACGCGCACGGCGGGTTTCGCACGTGGAACGTCGGGGAGGGCCGGCGGGCGGGCGAGGGGAGAGTCGTCCATCGCCATCTGCTGGCGCAGTACGGGGAAGGTCTCCTCCGCCACGCCGATCGCCCCGGCCGCGAAGCTCTGGGCGAAGAGGTCTGCCGCGAGGAGGTTTCCGCGGAAGTGGTCGAAGACGTTCCCGAGGCGGTAGGGCCGGTCGGAGCGTCCGTCGCCGTCGAGGTCGGGCTCGCGGTTCTCGGACCAGTAGTTGCCGTCGAAGACGGTGTCCGTCGTCTTCCCGACGAGCGTCAGCGGCGTGAGGTTTCCGACGAAGGAGTTCCCCGTGATCCGGTTCTGCCCGCACCCGGCGAAAAGGACGATCGCCGTGTCGGACGATGCCACGACGTTCCCGCGGAAGACGTTCCGGTAGGAGTCCTCGAAGAAGACGCCGCGGGCGTTGTCGGCGAGGAGGTTCCCCTCGGCGACGACGTCGTCGCAGGTCTTGAAGAGGAGGCCGACGGAAGCGAAGCCGCGATTCCTGAGGAACTGGTTCCGCCGGAACGCGATCCGCTTCGAGTACATGAGAGCGCTCCCCGCGGCCCCGTTCTCGAAGACGTTGTCCTCGAAGACGTTGTCGTCCGAGAACATGTAGTGGATCCCGTAGCGCAGGTCCGAGGCGCGATTGCCGGCCACGAGCCCGTGGCTCGAGGACTGGATGTAGAAGCCGTCCCGGACGTCGACGATGACGTTTCGCAGGAACCGGAAGCCGACCGTGTTCCAGATGTGGATGCCGGAGCCCTTCTCGCCAGGAGACCT
>JAKLER010000118.1 GCA_022711615.1 Acidobacteriota bacterium | reverse complement strand
ACTTCGGGAACCAGAGCGTGACGACGGCCATGGAGGTCGCGAAGTTCGCCCCGGCGATGCCGGTGACGGCCGACCAGAAGAGGAGGACGCCGAAGGGCGTCGTCGGGTCCTGCACCGCGATCCCCGTCCCGATGCAGGGGACGAGGAGGAGGAGCGTGACGGCCGCGAGCGACCGCCGGCTGCCGAAGCGCGAGACGAAGACGCCGTAGGGGATGCGGAGGAGCGACCCGAGGATGACCGGCGTCGCCGTCAGCCAGAAGCGCTGCGACGGCGAGATCCGGAAGCCGGCGTCGGGGAGCTTGATCGCGATCGCCGACCACATGAACCAGACGGAGAAGGCGAGCGTGAGGGAGACGGCGCTGATCGCGAGCGTCCGCCAGGCGAGCGCCGCGTCGGGGAAGGCCTCCGCCGCGGGGCGCGCCGCGACGGCGCGGATCGGTCGCGGCAGGTAGCGGAGCGAGGCCGCCCCGGCGAGGAAGAGGACGAGCGAGGCCTGGAAGGCGGGCCAGACGATCGACCGGTCGCCGCCGAGGGCCGTGTTGAGGCCCGCCGTCAGGAGCCAGACCTGGAGCGAGACGATGAGGACGAGGAGGAGGATGACCCCGAGAAGGACGGTGTTCGTCTTCGACGGGTGCGACTGCTCCTGGGCGCGGCGGAAGTCGGTCATACGCCTTCCTGTCCGGCCGCGGCCGGCGGGCCGGCCGGAGCAGCGGCCTCGGCCGGGGCCTCGGGAGGCACGAGCCAGACTTCGTCGCCACGGACCTCGACGGGGAAGGAGCGGAGCGGCCGCGGCGGCGGCCCCTGGAGGACGGCGCCGCTGATCGGGTCGAACGCCCCGTTGTGGCAGGGGCACTCGATCTTCCGCGATCCGGGGTCGAAGAAGACCGCGCAGGAGAGGTGGGTGCACTTCTGCTCGAAGGCGCGGAAGAGCCCCTCCTCGAGGCGGATCAGGATCCCCGGCTGGTCGAGGCCCGGGATCGTGAACTGCGTCATCCCGCCGACCGGGATCTCGGAGAGGGACGCGAGGCGGACCGGTCCCGGGATCGTCGCGGGCGGGAAGAGAGCGTCCTTCGCGGCGACCCAGCCGCTCCCGACCGCGAGGCCGCCGGAGGCGAGGACGAGGAACTTCGCGAACTCGCGCCGCGTGACGTGCTGCGCCTCGACGCGCTCGAGGGGGAAGTCGACCTCCCACGCGGGGCGGGCGGGGAGGCCATCGGGGCGGTCGCTCATGGCGCCTCCGTTCCGTCGACGACGAGCTCGGTCGAGCCCTTCGGCATCATCACGTTCACGCGCGTCTTCACCCGCTGCAGGCCGAACCGGAACTCGTTCACGGGCGTGCTGTTCGGGCGCATGGCGGCCATCCGCTCGCGCGTGCCGTACCAGAGCGCCCCGCTCGGGCAGACCGTCGCGCACATCGGCCTTCGCCCCGCGCTCGTCCGGTCGTAGCAGAGGTTGCACTTCATCATCAGCTTCATCGGCTCCACCTTCTTCGGGACGCCGAACGGGCAGGCGAGGACGCAGTTGCTGCAGGCGATGCAGCGGGCGGCGTTCGCCGAGTGGACGACGCCGAGCTCGTCCTTCGCGATCGCGTCGGCGGGGCAGACGCGAGCGCAGGTCGGCTCCTCGCAGTGCATGCAGACCTGGACCGAGGTCTGGGGGCTCACGGCCCTGTCGACGTAGTCGACGTGGATCATCGCGAGCTGGCCGTTCGTCTCGCACTCGGCGCAGGCCATCTCGCAGGCGTGGCACCCGATGCAGCGCTGCGGGTCGAGGAAGAACTCCTCCTGGCTTCGGTAGGCGGTCGTCGTCATCGCTCTTCCCGCCTCAGACGCTCGCGTGTGCCTTCGCCTCGGCGGCGGAAGGGGCCTTGCGGCCCGTCGGCACGAGCCGGCAGGCGCTCACCTTGAACTCGGGGATCTTCGAGACGGGGTCGAGGTTCCCCGAGGTGAGCTGGTTCGCCGACTTCCGCCCGGGCCAGTGGTACGGGATGAAGACCGTGTCCTCGCGGATCGTCGTCACGAGCTGCGCGGGGAACTCGGCGGCGCCGCGGCGCGTCTCGACCCGCACGAGGTCGCGATCCGTGATCCCGAGGCTCTTCGCGAGCGCCGGGTGGATCTCGAGGAGAGGCTCGGGATACTGCTCGACGAGCTTGCCGATGCGGCGGGTCTGCGTCCCCGAGAGGTACTGCGAGACGACGCGCCCCGTCGTCAGGATCACGGGGTAGTCGGGGTCGGTCACCTCGCCCGGGTCGCGGTACCGGACGGCGTTGAAGTGCGCCCTCCCGTCGGGCGTCGCGAACCTCCGGTCCTCCCAGAGGCGGGGCGTGCCGGGGTGGTCGAGGGACGGGCAGGGCCAGAAGACGCCGAGGTTCGCCTCGATCTTCTCGTAGGTGATGCCGAAGTAGTCGGCCGTTCCTCCCTTCGAGGCGGCGCGGAGCTCGTCGAAGATCCGCCTCGCCGTGAAGAGCGAGCCCTCCCGTGTCCCGGCGAGCGGGGCCGGCGCGGAGAAGTCGAAGAGCTCGCCCTTCCCGAGGCGGCGGGCGAGGTCGAGGAGGACGTCGGTGTCGCGCCAGGCGTCCGCGGGCGGGTCGATCGCGGCCCTCACGCGCGTCACGCGCCCCTCGGCCGTCGTGACCGTCCCTTCCTCCTCCTCGTGGAGCGACCCGGCGAGGACGACGTCGGCGTGCCGGGCCGTCTCGGAGAGGAAGAAGTCGATCGCGGCGAAGTACTCGAGCTTCTCGAGCGCCTCGCGGACGAAGCTCGCGTTCGGGAGCGAGACGAGCGGGTTGAAGCAGATCGAGAGGAGCCCCTTGATCTCGCCCCGGTGGATCGCCTCCACGATCTCGTAGGCCGAGAGCCCCTTCCCCGGGATCTCCGGCTCCGGCACGCCCCAGACGCCGGCGACCCACTCGCGGTGCTTCGGGTTCTCGATGTCGCGGTTGCCGGGGAGCTGGTCGCACTTGTGTCCGTGCTCGCGCCCCCCCTGCCCGTTCCCCTGGCCGGTGATCGTCCCGTAGCCGCAGTAGGGCTTCCCGATCCGCCCCGTCGCGAGGACGAGGTTGATCGCCGAGACGACGTTCTCGACCCCCTTCGTGTGGTGCTCGATGCCGCGCGCGTGGAGGAGGAAGCTCGTCTTCGCCGTCCCCCACCACTCCGCCGCGGCTTCGATCTTCCGCCGCGGGATCCCCGTGACCTCCTCGGCCCAGGCGAGGTCGTACCCCTTCACCGCCTCGACGGCCTCCTCGAATCCGGAGGTGTGGTTCGCGATGAAGTCCCGGTCGAGCTGGTCGCGGTCGACGAGCTGCTTGAGGATCGCCCCGAAGAGGGCCGAGTCGCGCCCGGGGCGGACGGGGAGGTGGAGGTCGGCCGTCCGCGCGAGCGGCGTCATCCGCGGGTCGACGACGATCAGCTTCGCCCCGTTGTCGCGCGCCTGCCAGATCCAGTGCGTGAGCGTCGGGAACGTCTCGCTGACGTTCGCGCCGGCGACGAGGATCACTTCGGCCTTCGCGAGGTCGGCGTACGTGTTGCTCGCCCGGTCGAGGCCGAAGGCCTTCTTGTTCCCGGCCCCGGCGCTCACCATGCAGAGCCGGCCGTTGTAGTCGAGGTTCCGCGTCCCGATCGCGAGGCGGGCGAATTTCCCGACGAGGTAGCTCTTCTCGTTCGTCAGCGAGACGCCCGAGAGCATGGCGAAGGCGTCCTTCCCGTGCTTCTCCTGGATCCGCCGGATCTCGGAAGCGGTGCGGTCCAGGGCGGCGTCCCACGCGACGGGGCGGAACCCGACTCCCTCGACCCTCTCGAGGGGAGAGAGGAGCCGGTCGGGGTGGTTGTTCTGGAGGTACCGCTGGACCCCCTTCGGGCAGAGGCGCCCCTCGTTGAACGGGAACTCCTCCCACGGATCGAAGCCGACGACGCGGTTGTCCTTGACGAGGAGCTTGATGCCGCACTGCATCCCGCAGAAGCAGCAGTGGGTCGGGACGACGCGGTCGGGCTCGTCGCGGCCGGGGAACCCCTCCTTCGGCGGGAAGCCGAGGCGCGGCCCGTACTGCGCGACGAGGGCCTCGGGGGAGACGGGGAGGCGTGCCATTTCGTTCGCTCCTCTCAGCCGAAGAAGGCGCCCGACTCGCTGCGGGCGGCGAGGTGGGCCTTCGCGAGCGCGGCCCGTTTTCCCTGCGGGGAGAGGTCGAGGTGCGAGCCGCCGCCCGTGAGCCGGTAGTCGTAGCCGAGCTCCGACGTCACCTGCTTGAGGTCCTCCACGTGCAGCCGCGACGCGAAGGCCTCGCCGGTGTGCGGGCAGACGGCCTGCGCGCCCGCCTCGCCCTCGCGCTGGTAGAGGGCGACGCCGAGCTGCGCCGGGCGCTGGAAGACGTGGAAGAACTTCCCGAAGGGGAGCCAGAGGAGGAAGAGGATCACCGTGATCGCGTGGCTGATCGCCATGAAGGCGTGGGCCCGCCCCTGCATCAGCTCGTAGTCCCACGTCAGGCCGAGCCCCGTCACGGAGATCAGGACGAGGAGGACGAGCGGCATCAGGTCCATCTCGAAGGTCTGCGTCGAGATCTGCCCGGCGTCGGTGATCCGGCGACGGAGGAACCCGAAGACTCCGAGGAGGACGAGGACCGACGACCAGTTCAGGGCGTGGAAGAGGTTCAGCGCGACGAAGCCGCCGAGCGGGAAGTCGAAGGCGTGGAAGCCGAGGAGGTGCGCCTCGTAGACGTCGATCGTGCCGCTCTTCAGCGTGAAGTGGACCCAGCCGAAGACGAGCGGGATCGTGATCGCAAAGGCCGAGAGGCACCCCCACGCGAGGAGGACGTGCGCGAGGCCCCTCTTCGGGCTCCGCTTCCAGATGAAGCGCTGGAGCGCGAGCTCGTCGACGAGGCGGCGGGCGAGCTCGGCGAGGTAGGCGGGGAAGCGGCGGGAGAAGAGGAGCCGCCACCCGGCCCGCCAGTAGAGCCGCGTGGGCGGACGCTGGAGCCAGACGGCGTAGCGGTAGACGATGCCGAACGCGGCGAAGAGCGTCGCGAAGAGGTACGCCGCGAGGGCGCCGTCGAAGTTCTGCAGGTTCCTCGAGCCCGCGACCACCGAGGCCGCGAGGAGGGCCGAGGCGAGAAGGGCCCAGCCGAGGGCGCGGAGGTTCAGCGTCGAGAGCATGGGCGGACTCTAGGGAGGCCCGAGTCCGCTGAGAAGGGCCCGCGTATGACGCGGGTCATGCGGCGGGAGGGATTCCGGGCCGGATCAGGAGGCCGGGGGCTTCCGGGCCGGCCAGATCGCGAGGGCGACGCCGGCGAAGATGAGGGCGGCCGCGCCGAAGATCCGGGGCGAGGGCTCCTCTCCGAGCGCGAAGTAGGCGAACGCGCCCGCGAAGACCGGCTGGACGTAGATGAAGAAGGCCGTCGTCGAGGCGCTCGTCCGGGCGAGGGCCCAGGCGTTCAGGGCATAGGAGCCGACCGTCCCGAGGAGGACGACGCCGACGAGCGCCCCGACGGCCGGGCCGGAGAGCTCGGCGGGGCGGAGGCGCGAGAGCCCCGGGAGAGCGAGGAGGAGGATCGGCAGGGCCCCGTACCGGAACGCCTGCGAGACGAACGAGAGGGCCGGGCGGCGTACGAGGACGTCGCGCGCCCGGACGAGGAACCAGGCGTAGGCGACGGAGTTGAGCGTGACGAGGAGATCGCCGACGAACGTCCCGTGACGGAACGAGAGGTTCGCGGGGTCGAGGAGGAAGAGGACGCCGCCGAACGCGATCGGAACGGCCAGGAGCCGTCGCGGCGACGGGCGCTCTCTCCGCGAGAGGAGCCCGACGAGGATCGTGAAGACGGGGACGGTCGCGACGAGGAGCGTCGCGTGGGTGGCGGTCGTGAGCGAGAGGCCGGTGATGAAGAGGACCTGGTTCGCCACGACGCCGAGGAGCGAGAGGAGCGCCACCTCTCCCTTCTCCCGGAGCGTCTGGCGCGGCTCGGGGCCCGAGAAGGCGCGGGCCGCGAGCGAGAGGAAGAGGGCCCCGAAGACGGCCCGGAAGGCCGCGAGCGCGAACGGCTCCATCTCCCGCATCGCGATCTTGCCGAAGACGGGAAGGGTCCCGAAGAAGAGCTGGACGATGAGGAGCGCGACGTAGGGGGCGGCGCCCGGCTCGCGGGCGCGCGTCTCAGCGCTCAAGCGGGACGGCGGCCACGCGTCCCGCGGCCGCGCCCTCCTTCGTCGCCACGGCGAGCGCCGTTCCGGGCTCGTCGTGCCCCTTCTTCACGTAGGCGAGAGCGACCCGCGCTGCGCGCCGGGAGGAGTCGACCGCGCTCGTCACGTTTCCAACGGTCTCTTCGCCGGCGCGCACGTCGTCTCCCGGGGCGGCGGCGCAGCCGATCGGAAGGAGCAGGGCGACGAGGCGCCGGTTCACGTGGCCGTAGGTCCGGATCCGCGCGACGGTCTCCTGCCCGAGGTAGCACCCCTTCGTGTAGGAGATCGCCGTCCGCTCGAGGCCGGCCTCGTTCGGGAGCGTCGTCTCCGTCAGCTCGGCGCCCCAGCGGGGGAGGCCGGCCTCGATCCGTCCCGCCTCCAGGACGTCGGGGGAGACGACCGCGGCCCCGCGGGAGGAGAGGAGGGTGAGGAGCGCGGGGACGGCGTCTCGCGAGGTGCGCAGGTCGAAGCCCGGCTCGCCGGCCCGCGAGACGCGGACGACCCGGAGAGGGACGCCGTCGAGGAAGCCGGCCGCGTGCGCGTACTCCTCCGGCCCGGGCTCGGGCAGGGCGGCGGCGAGCAGGAGCTCGGCCGCGGCCGGACCCTCGAGGTGGACCACGCCGGTCTCGCCGGTCCGGTCCTCCAGGACCGACCGGCTGAACGGAACGTAGCCCTGGAGGATCGCGAGGAGCGGCCCGGCGAGGGGCGCGTCGCAGTCGAGAAGGAGCTCGGACTCCGAGACTCGGAGGACGGCGAGCTCCGCTCGCATCCTCCCCTTCGGCGTGAGGAGCGCCGCGTGACGGCCCGCCCCGGGGCGCAGGCCCTTCACCTCGTTCGTGACGAGGCCGTGGAGAAGCTCCGCGGCGTCGGGACCCGAGACCGCGAGGGCGCCCCGGCCGGTCAGGTCGGCGGCCACGGCCGCGGCGTGCAGGACCTCGACTCCTTCGGCCGGTGATTCGTTGAGCGGCATCCGGGCGATTCTCGCATGTGTCGTAATATGAGACGCTTGAACGAAACCAGCCAGAAACCCCGTCCCACGCGCCGCCGTCGCCGGTCGACGAAGTCGGGCGCCACGGCCGCCGCGGAGGCGGCCGCCATCCCCGCAGCCGACGTCACGTTCTTCGAGACCGAGGCCTTCTCTCCCGCAACGACGACGATCGTCGAGACCGTCGTCCCCGCCGCGCCCCCAGTGAGCATGAGCCAGGAAGACCAGAAGCTCGCCCTCTTCATCGACATCGACAACGTCATCATCGGCCTCCGAGAGAGCGGACACCCGAAGTTCGACGTCAAGCTCCTCCTCTCGCGCCTCCTCGACAAGGGAAAGATCATCATCAAGAAGGCCTACGCCGACTGGTCCCGGTACGCGGAGTACAAGCGGGCCTTCCACGAGTCGGCCTTCGAGCTGATCGACATCCCGCAGCACAAGATGACGGGGAAGAACTCGGCCGACATCCGGATGGTCGTCGACGCGATGGACCTCGCCTCGAACAAGGAGCACATCACGACGTTCGTGATCGGCTCGGGCGACTCGGACTTCTCGCCCCTCGTCTCGAAGCTGAAGGAGAACAACAAGACGGTCCTCGGCTTCGGCGTGAAGGGCTCGACCTCCGAGCTCCTCATCGAGAACTGCGACGAGTTCATCTACTACGAGGACCTCGTCCGCGAGCAGGTGAAGGTCCCGGCCGTCGCCGGCCTCCCGGAGAAGAGCCGCGAGGTCTTCTCGCTCCTCATCGAGTCGATGCAGGCGCTCCAGCGCGAGAACAAGGAGATCCTCTGGGGCTCGATGGTCAAGCAGACGATGCAGCGCAAGAACCCCAGCTTCTCGGAGTCCTACTACGGGTTCCGCGCGTTCTCCGAGCTCCTCGAATCGGCCCAGAAGCACAAGGTCATCACGCTCCGCCGGGACGCCAAGAGCGGCTCGTACGTGATCACGGGGTACGGGCCGGGGACGGCGCGCTGAAGACGTGACGCGCCGGCCGACCGGCCCTCCGGCCGGCGCGTCCGCGCTCTAGAATCGGGCATGGCGCGCCGGTCGGCTCTGGCCGTCGTCTTCCTCGCCGCATCGGCCGCGGCGTGCGGCGGCGAGGCGCCGCCGCGCACGCTCCTCGTCGCGATGGAGCAGGACGTCCGGACGCTCGACCCGCACCGGCACGACGACAGCGTGACGCACTCGGTCCTCGCGAACGTCTTCGAGCCGCTCGTCACGTTCGACCCGCAGATGCGCGTCGTCCCGGCGCTCGCCGAGGGGTGGAGCAACCCGAACGACCTGACGTGGCGATTCCGGCTGCGCCCCCGCGTCCGCTTCCACGACGGGCAGCCGCTGACGTCGCGGGACGCGAAGTTCAGCCTCGAGCGCGCCCGGCGGCTCCGCGCGGCGCCGCATCTCGAGTCGCTCGTGAGGATCGACGCCGTCGACGACGAGACGCTCGAGGTCGGCACGTCCGTCCCGGAGCCCGTCCTCCTGAACAAGCTCGCGGGAGTCGGCATCGTCCCGGCCGGTTCGCCCGAGGAGCTGTCCGTGCCGGTCGGGACGGCGGCCTACTCCTTCGTCTCGTGGGAGCCGGGGAAGGACCTCCGCCTCGTGGCCAACGACCGGTACTGGGGCGGTGCGCCCCCCCTCCCGGAGGCGCGGTTCCGCGTCCTTCCCGACGCGGCCGGGCGGGCCGCGGCGCTCGCGAAGGGGGAGCTCCACCTCGCTCGGGAGCTGAAGAGGAAGGACCTCGAAGGCGCCGGGAAGAGCGTCCGGTTCGTCAGCCATCCGGGCCTCGTCGTCGTCCTCCTCGGGGCGCGGTTCGACCTCGCGGGCCCTCTTCGGTCGCGCGAGGTGCGGCAGGCGATCTACTTCGCCATCGACCCCCGGGAGCTCGCCGAGGAATCCGGGATCGAGGCGACGCCCGTCGACCAGGTCGTTCCGCCGTCGGTCTTCGGCTACCTGCCGGACGGCGGCGAGCCGCGCCCGGACCGCGAGCGGGCGCGGGAGCTGCTGCGCCGGGCCGGGCTGGGAGACGGCTTCGACGTGACGCTCGACATGGCGGAGGCGTTCGCCCCGAACGTCGGCCGCGTCCTCGCCGAGCAGCTCTCCCGGGTCGGCATCCGGACGACGGTCGTCGGGCTCCCGTGGTCGGTCCTCTCCGCCCGGCTCGAACGCGGGGAAAGCCCCTTCTTCTCGATCGGCTGGTCGTGCAACGGCGACGCGTCGCACCTCTTCGACGCCCTCCTCCACACGCGGCAGGGCCGGAGCTGGGGAGTCTCGAACTTCGGCGGCTACGCGAACCCCCGGCTCGACGAGGCGATCGAGCGGGCCGGGGCGATCCTCTCCCCGGCCCGGAGGCTGGAGGCGCTGCACGAGGCGATGAGGATCGCCCTCGACGACCTGCCCCTCATCCCGCTCTTCAACCGGCGGAGGACCTACGGGGTCGACGCGCGGCTTCGCTTCGAGCCGCGCCTGAACGGGCAGGTCATCCTCCGCGAGCTCTCCTGGGGAGGCGTCCCGGACGCCACCCCGGCGTCGGCCGGGCTCGGCGGGTTCTAGGACGCCCGAGCGGGCTCCCGGCGCGCGGGAGGGCTCTCGATCCGCCAGAGCCCGATCGACCCTCCCACGGTCCCGATGCGGCGGCCGCGCTCGCGGAGAGCCGTCCGGATCGACTCGAGCCGCTCGGCGTCTCCAGTCGCCCCCTTCGCCCGGAGCAGCTCGGGACCGAGCGCGAACGGCGCCTCTCCGATCGCGAAGACGGCGCCGGGACGGTCCTCCTCACCCGCAGCCGGCGGGCGAAGGGCCGGCGCGTGGCGCGAGGGGAGGTCGCCGCCGAAGGCGACCGTCGGGAGGCCGTCCGGAGCGAGCGAGGGGGCCAGGGCCTTCAGCCGGAGGAGGTCCTGTCCCCAGTCGAGGCTGCTGTCGGCGAAGAAGCGCCGGCCCCCGTCGGGCCCTCCCGCGAGGGCGTTGAAGAACGAGAACGGGTGCGGGTGCGCCGTCGCCGCCTCGAGGGAGGCGGCGAGGAGCGCGCCGAGCGTCGCTCCGAGCCGGAGCCTCGCGGAGCGACGGGCCGACAGATCCGTCAGGCCCGACGCCGCGGCGCCCGCCACGATCGCGAGGAGAGGGAAGGCGAGGAGCGCGTGCCTCACGCCGATGTTGTACGTCGTCCGCGACGAGAAGAGGAGGAACAGGAGGAGCGAGGCGCCGGCGGCGGCCGCGGTGCGGCGCCCCGCGCGCGCGGAGAGCGCGACGCCGACGCCGAGGAGGAGGCCGAGCGGCGTCTTGACCGCGAGGGCGACGGGGAAGTACCAGGGCGAGCCCTCGCGCGACACGGCGCCCAGGAAGTAGTTCACGCCCGCACCGACCTCGCTCTGGAGCGCGACCGAGAGCGCGCCCGTCAGGACGTTCCCGAGCGGCGGCAGGAGGTCTCCGGCGCGGACCGCGAGGCGCGCTGCAGCCGGGGAGCGCCCCTTCAGCTCGAGCCTCTCGACGGCGATCGCCCGCCGGTCCTCGGCCGACTGGCCGCGGCAGGCCCAGGCGAAGCCGGCGAGGGTCACCGCGAGGGCGATCGCGGCGGCGGCCGCGAGGCGGCGGAGGAGGCGCCCGAGGTCCTGCCGTCCGGGCGTCGTGTCGGCGGCGAGGAACGGGAGCGTCGCCAGGGCGAGGAGCGGGGCGCTGTACTTCGAGAGGAAGGCGAGCCCCCAGAGGAGGCCGAGGAGAGGCGCGGCGCGTCCGGCTTCGGGACGGGCGAGGCGCGCGAGCGGCGAGAGGGAGAGGACGACGAAGAGCGTGACGGCGAGGTCGGTGTGGACGACCCCGGCGTGGGCGTTCAGGTTCGGCTCGAGGGCGGCGAAGGCGAGGGCCGCGACCCCCGCCCAGGGCCCCCAGCGTCTCCGCGCCTCGCCCCGGACGGCGAGCAGGAGCGCCGCGAGGAGAGCGACGAAGGGGAGCCGGGCCCGGAAGAGGATCGTCTCGGCCGGGGTCTCGTTCGCGAAGAGGAAGCGGAGCAGCCGCGCGGGGCCGGCGGGGGTGCGGAGCGGGTCCTCGGCCGGGCGGAGCGGAAGGCCGGTCAGCGCGAGGCCGGCGAGCGCCTTGGCGAGCGGCGGGTGCTCCGGGTTCCAGCGCCCGGTCCCCTCGCGCGCGATCTCGACGGCGGCCGCGACGTGGACCGGCTCGTCGGCCGTGGCGGCGTCTCCCGATAGGTGCCGGAGCGCCAGGACGGCGGAAAGGACGACGAGCGCGAGGACGATCGCGCGTTCCACGCGGGGCGACGGCGCGGGCAACGCCGGCGGGGGCTCGGTCACCTCGGGCACCTCGGTCACTCTGCGCATGCTAACTTCGGGAACGCCGTGAGCACCGTCCGAATGCACTCCCTCACGCTGCCCGGGCCCGCCGGGGACCTGGAGGCCCTCCTGCGCGTTCCGGTCCGGCCGCGCGGGGCCGCGGTCGTGGCGCACCCGCATCCTCTATTTGGCGGAACGATGCACACCAAGGTCGTCCATCGGACCGCGAAGGTCTTCTCGGACCGGCTCCACCTCTCGGCCCTCCGCTTCAACTTCCGGGGCGTCGGCGCTTCGGAAGGGAGCTACGACGAGGGGCGCGGCGAGACCGACGACCTCGTCGCCGCCGTCCACTGGGCGCGGCAGCGCCAGCCGTCCGGGCCGCTCGCGCTCGCCGGCTTCTCGTTCGGGTCGCTCTGCGCGGCGCGGGCAGCCGTCTCGGTCGCACCGCACGTCCTCCTTCTCGTCGGGGTGCCGCTTGACCGGTGGGACGAGGAGGACGCCCGCGCGCTCGAAGGCCGGAACGTCGTCTGGGTCCAGGGCGAGAGGGACTCGTTCGGCGCGGGCGCGCTCGCCCTCGAGACGGCGGCGCGCCACGGCTTCCGGGCGGCGTCCGTCCCGGGAGCGGACCATTTCTTCACCGGCCGCCTGGAGGGGTTCGAAGAGGCGGCGCTCCGCCTCCTCGGCGAGGCGGGCTTTGGCCCGCCGGTCGGGCCGGCGTGACGGAAAGGGGCGAGACGATGCTCACCGACGCCGAAAGGGACGACCTCCTCCGGCGGGCGCGCCACGC
>JAKLER010000117.1 GCA_022711615.1 Acidobacteriota bacterium | reverse complement strand
GAACGGCCAGCCCCTCACGTTCCTGAGCTCGCGCGGCGGAGACGTCACGGGCGGCGGCGCGGGCGTCGCGCCGATCCCGGCGACGAGCCTCGTCAACATCACGGCCTCGGCGTTCCTCGCGACCGGGTACGGCATCCCCTGCGCGGTCCTCGACGCCGGCGGCGCTCCCGCGAACGACCCGCGGCGGACGAACTGCAACAAGCCCCTGCCGGACAACGCGAACGCCCAGCTCGGAATCCCGGGCGTCGTCCTCTATCCCGAGGAGGTCGCGCTCCTGAAGACCCGCGGCGCGGAGTTCAACGCGCAGATCCGGTCGATCGCGACCGCGGCCGGCTACAAGGTGTTCGACACGACCGCGTTCTTCACCGACCTCCGGACCCACGGCCGCGAATACGCCGGGATCACCGTGAACGCGGCGTTCCTCAGCGGCGGCCTCATCTCCTACGACGGCGTCCACCCGACTTCCCTCGGCTACGCCGTCTGGGCCGACGAGATGGTCCGGTTCATCAACGCGAACTACGGCACGACGATCCCGCGGGTCGACATCTCGGGCTACCTCTTCTCGGGCAACTCTTCGCAGGGCGGATACCCCGTCAACCTCGGCGCGAACCTGACGACCGAGGAGGCGGTCGCCTGGGGCGCCGCCGTCTACACGCCCGAGGTGATGCGGACCCTCGCCGAAACCTTCCCCGTCTCCGCGCGCACCGCGGTGGCCGCTCCGGCGGCCGAAGAGGCCCCCGTGCCGGCCGAGCCACGCGGCCGGAGCGCCCGAATCGACGACTAAACCTTCGCCACCAACGACTTCCAGGCGGGACCGCCCTCGGGCGGTCCCGCTTGCTTTGGGGCCGGCACTGGGATTACCCTTCGCGGGTTCGGCGCGGCAGGTCCGGTTCGTCCGGCGCAAGCCGTGCCCGCAGGAAGGGTTGCACCAGGCCGCGGCATGATCTCAGCTACCGAACTTCGCGCCGGCATGATCGTCATCCACAACGGGGAGCTGCACCGAGCCCACTCGGTCGTCCACAAGACGCCCGGGAACCTCCGCGGCTTCGTCCAGGCGAAGCTCCGGAGCCTCAAGTCCGGCGCGATGAACGAGCACCGCTTCCGCTCCGAGGACAAGATCGAGAAGGCGACCCTCGACACGCACGAGATGCAGTACCTGTACTCGGACGGCGAGGGGCACCACTTCATGAACCAGGAGACCTACGACCAGGTCCGCCTCTCGGACGAGATCGTCGGCGACGCCATGAAGTACCTCCTCCCCGAGACGGTCATCGACGTCGACTTCTACGACGGGAACCCGATCTCGGTGGAGCTGCCGACGACGGTGAACCTGAAGGTCGTCGAGACGGAGCCCGGGATGAAGGGGGCGACGGCTTCCGCCTCCTACAAGCCGGCCAAGCTCGAGACCGGCCTCATCGTCCAGATCCCCCAGTTCGTCGAGGCGGGTACGGTAATCAAGATCGACACGCGCGACGACTCCTACCTGGAGAGGGCGGGCTGACCAGGACCGCGCTCTCCGCGGCCGTGGCCCTCGCCGGGCTCGCCCTCGCGGCGGGGTCCGAAGCGGCCGCCGCGAAGACCGCGCGCGAGGGCGCTCCTTCGGTCCTGGCCGAGGCCGCGCGGGCGCCTTCCGCTTCTCCCGCACCCTGCCCGTTCCGCGACCCCGAGGACGGCGGCTGCTTCTCCTCCGCGGATGAGGCCGACCTCGCCTGGATCGCCCGGGCCAGCGCCGCCGCGCCGCGCGCACCGAAGGTCGCCCTTCCCCCCGGCCTGCCGGCCGTCCTCGCCGTCGCCCGGACCCAGGCCGAGGAGCATCTCCCGCTCGAGGCCGACCCGGACGGCGAGGAGCCGTACGAGGAGGGGAGCTGGGCCGCGGGCGCGAGCCCCGCCGCGCCGCTTCCGGCTCTCTCCGAGGAGCAGCGCTCCTTCTGGCGGGACCTCCGGTCGACGCTGAAGGGCCTCGTCGTCCGCAAGAAGGACAGCAAGCCGGCGTCGATCCCCGAGGAGGAGCTCGCCGCGCTCTTCGCGACCGGGTTCCCGCTCCCGATCGAGGCGTTCCCGAAGGAGAAGCTCCGCGACACCTTTGACGCGTCCCGCGGCCGCCACAAGAGGCACCACGCGATCGACCTCGGCGCCCCGAAGGGGACCCCGATCGTGGCCGTGAGCGACGGGAAGATCGAGCGCCTCGGGCGCGACCGGCGCGGCGGCATCGTCATCTACCAGCGGGACTCGACCGGCCGATTCGTCTACTACTACGCCCACCTCGCCCGCTATGCGCCCGGCCTGAAGGTCGGCGACACGGTAAAGCGGGGGCAGCAGATCGGCGAGGTCGGCACGACGGGTCGCACGTTCGGGGCCCATCTCCACTTCGCCATCTTCCGCGACGCCGACGCCCCGAACCCCTGGAAGGGGCTCGTGGTGAACCCGTACCTCGTCTTCTCGGCGCTCGTCGGCGGGAAGTGACCCGCGGCGGCGTGCCGCCCGCCCGGTACGCGCCGCTCCCGTCTCCACGTTCCGGTACGCCTCTCCGTTGACCCTCCGGGGCACGGGCGCACAGAATCCGGTCATGAGCGAGCGCGTCCCGTTCCATCACTCGGCGGAGCGCTTTCCGGAGCCGCTCGCCGAAGCCGTCCGCCTCGCCGGGCTCGCCGACCGGCCCTGGGCGGACGCCCCGCCCGAGCCCGACGGAGGCCCGGCCCTCTACCTCGCTTCCTCGCCCGTCCCGGAGGCGCTCGCCCCTCTCCTGCACGACGGCTCCCCCGTCGTCGCCCTGTCCTGGGGCGAGCCGGCGGAGCTCCCGATCCCCGTCTTCTCCCTGCCGCCCCACGCTCCGCCGGCGGCGCTCGCGTCGATCCTCTCGGCCGCGGCCGAGGTCTCGGCGGCGCGGGCGGCCTCGGCGTCGCTTTCGCGAAGGCTCTCCGAGGCCGAAGAACGCGTCAGCGCCCTGAACCGGATCGGGATCGCGCTTTCGGCCGAGCGGGACCTCGACCGCCTCCTCGAGAAGATCCTCACGGAGTCGCGGCGCTTCACCTCGTCGGAGGCGGGGAGCCTCTACCTCCTCGAGGAAGGGCCCCACGGCCGACGGCTCCGCTTCAAGCTCGCCCAGAACGACGCGGTGAAGTTCGCGTTCTCCGAGCGGACGATGCCGGTCGACGACGCGAGCCTCGCCGGCTACGTCGCGGGCCACGGCGAGTCGATCGTCCTCGAGGACGCCTACGCCGTGCCGGCCGGTGCCCCGTATCGCCTCAACGCGGCCTTCGACGAGCAGACCGGCTTCCGGACCCGCTCCATGGCCGTCGTCCCGATGTCCGACCACACGGGCGCGCTCGTCGGAGTCGTCCAGCTGATGAACCGGCGCCTCCCGGACGGCAGCCCGGCCCCGTACCCTCCGGACCTGATACCGCTCCTGCACTCTCTCGCGACGCAGGCGGCCGTGTCGGTCAAGGCGAACCAGCTGACCGCTTCCATCCGGAAGCTCTTCGAGGACTTCGCGCGCGCCGCGATCATGGCCGTCGAGCTGCGCGACCCGACGACCGCGGGTCACAGCAACCGCGTGGCCGACCTGACCGTCTCCCTCGCCCGCCTCGTCGACCGCGCGGACGACGGCCCCTACTCCTCCGTCTCGTTCTCGCGCGAGGAGATGCGCGAGCTCCGGACGGCGGCGCTCCTCCACGACTTCGGGAAGGTCTCGATCCCGGAGCGGGTCCTCGTCAAGGCGAAGAAGGTCGACGAGGAGGCGATCCTCCGGATCCGCGACCGGTTCGACTTCGCGCTCGAGTCCGAGGACGCCCGCGACGGCCGGAGACTCCTCGAACGGCTCGCCGAGGCCGGCATCCCCCCTTCGCCGGAGGACCTCCGCCTTCTCGACGCCGCGCGCTGGGACCGGGCGCAGGAGCTCGAGGAGATGTTCGAGGAGGTCCGCCGCGCGAACGAGCCGACGATCCTCCCCGAGGAGGCGGGCGGCGTCCTCCGGCGGCTCCTGACGCGCTCCTATCGCGACCGCAGGGGCGTCGTGAGGTCGCTGCTCCAGGACGACGAGTTCCAGCTCCTCTCGATCCGGAAGGGAAGCCTCTCGGTGGAGGAGCGGACCCAGATCGAGAGCCACGTCTCCCATACCTACCGGTTCCTCTCCTCGATTCCGTGGACCCCGGACCTCGCCCGGGTCCCGGAGATCGCGCACGCCCACCACGAGAAGCTCGACGGCTCCGGGTACCCGCGCGGCGTGCGGGCGGACGAGATCCCGGTCGCGTCGCGCGTCATGACGATCTGCGACATCTACGACGCGCTGACGGCCTCGGACCGGCCCTACAAGAAGGCCGTGCCGCGGGAGAAGGCGCTCCGGATCCTCGAGGACGAGAGCCGCTCCGGCCTCCTCGACGCCTGGCTGGTCTCGGCCTTCGTCGGCGGGAAGCTCTGGCTCCCCTCGGGGCAGCCTTGAGGGGCGCGGGGCGCGCCTCTCTCCTCTTCCTCCTCGCGCTCTCTCCGGTGGCGCCGCTTCCGTCGGCCGCGGCCGCCGAGCCCGGGCGCGCCCTCGTCCCGCGCGGGCGCTGGCACCTCGAGGCGCCAGGGCCTCCGGAGGTCCGCTGGTCGGTCCTCTTCCGCCGCAGCGACGCGGAGGACGAGACCCGCCTCCTCGTCGAAACCCCGGGCGGGCGCTGGTCGCTCCTCTCGAAGCAGCCCGCCTCCGGCTCCGACACACGCGAGGAGGTGACCGACACCGCGCTCGGCGAGACGGTCTCGCGCGTCCTCACGCATGCGCCCGTCGTCCTCTTCCCGGAGTGCGCGTCGGTACGCCCTCCTGACGCCTGCCTCGTCCTCGAGGGGACGCGCGGCCGCCTGGCCGCGCCGCTCTCGGCGTTCTCGAAAGGAGAGGCCGCCGCCCTGAGGCGGAAGGCCTCCGCCGTCGTCTCTCCCGACTTCCTCCGACGGCTCCGGGGACTCGCGCCCGCCCTCCCGATCGCCGACCTCGCGTTCTACTCGGAGGACTTCCTCGCGCTGCTCGACCCGGCGCTCGCGAGGCCGAAGGGGCCGCCGCTCGTCGCCCCCCGCCGTCCGGGCTGCACGTTCGACGCGAGCTTCGGGTGGCCCTGCACCCCCGACGAGAGACGGCGCGAGGAGTGGCTCTTCCGCCGCCCCGCCGTCGTCACCCCGGAGCGGACTGGTGCTCGGGACGAAGGAGGTCGAGGACCGTCTTGACGGGCGCGAAGGTCTCGATCGGCACCTCGACGAAGAGCGTGTTCCAGAAGGCCATCGCGCCGTTCCAGAGGCCCGGCCGCTCGAGCGCCAGGAGCGGGACACCCTCGTGCGACTTCTTCGAGACGAAGACCGCCGCCTCGTCGACGAATCTCGGGAGGTCCCACGGGCGTCCCTCGCCGTCGCGAAGCGCGAGGACGAGATCGACGGGATTGAAGTGCGTCCCGGAGCTCCAGAGCGCCCTCTGCGCCGGGTCGGAGAGGTCGACTTCGGCGCTCTCGACGATCTGGCGGGCGAGCCTCCCGTCGCGGCCTCTCACCCAGAACGGCCCGCCGCCGGGCTCCCCCTCGTTCCTCACGACGCCGCAGACGCGCAGGGGGCGCGCGAGACGGGCGCGCACCCACCGGCGGCGCTCGTCGTCCGGGAGCGTGTCGGACTCGGCCGTCGCCTCCCCGAACGTCTCGCGGAGGTAGGAGAGCGCCTCGTCGGCCGCTCCAGGTGCTCCCGCGTCGAGGAGCGAGACGAGGTTCCGGACCCTCCGCTCCACCTCGAGGAGCCTCCCCGCGAGCAGCTTCTTCCAGAGGAGCGTCGGGCCCTTCCTCGAGTCGGGGACGACGTTGTCGACGTTCTTCACGAAGACGACGTCCGCTCCGAGGGAGGCGAGGTTCCCGAGCAGGGCTCCGTGCCCGCCCGGGCGGAGGAGCAGCTCTCCCTCCGCCGTCCGAAAGGGACTCCCGTCGAGCGCGACGGCGAGCGTGTCGGTCGCGCGTTCCTGGACCGAGAAAGAGACGTCGAGGCGGGCGTGGAGCCGGCGCTCGAGGTCCGGCCGGCGTCTCTCGAGGAGCGCCTCGAAGCCGGCCCGCGCCTCGTCGGCGACGGTGAAGTGGACCGGAGTCCGGCCCGAAGCCGAGCGGACGGTCAGCGCCGCCTCGACGAGGTGCTCCTCGAACGGCGTTCGCGCCCCCTCTTCCTCGAGGTGGAACGGGACGAGCCCCTTCGGACGGGAGGCCAGGCCGAGCCCCGACGGCAGGAGGAGCACCCCGAGCAGCTCGGCGAGGCGCGCACGCGGATCGGAGAAGACCGCCTCCCCCGCGGCCGCGCGCAGCTCCCCGGCGAACGGCAGCTCCTCGAGCCCCTCCACGAACCGGACGACCTCCCCGGCCGCCGCGTCGCCCCGCGCCGCGCGCGCGCTCCACTCCTCGAACGGGGTCTCCGGCTCGTCGAGCGTCTTCCGGAGCGACTGGAACATCCGTGTCGCCGCGCCCGAGGCCGGGACGAGCTTCGAGAGGCGCCCCTCCTTCTCGGCCTCCTCGAAGAGGGCGAGAAGGTCGCGGTGGCGCTCCTCGGGGAGCCGCTCGATCCCGTCGCCTCGCGTGCAGGGGCGGACGAGCGCGGCCGGGGCGGGAGGGTTCGTCAGGAGCTCGACCTGCCGGGCCGCTTCGGCCGGATCGATTCCGGCCCGGGCCAGCGTCGAGAGATCCCGCTCCGTGAAGAGGCCGCCCACGGTCACCTCGCCGTCCGCGCGCCCGCCTCCGCCTCCTCCTCCAGGAGCCGGAGCAGGTACTGCCCGTACTCGTTTCCCTTCATCGCACGAGCGGCCTCGCGAACCTCGTCCGCCCCGATGGTGCCCATCCGGTAGGCCACCTCCTCGAGGCACGCCACCTTGAGCCCCTGACGCTCCTCGATCGCCTGCATGAAGTTCGAGGCCTGCAGGAGCGAAGCGTGCGTCCCGGTGTCGAGCCACGCGACCCCGCGGCCGAGGACCTCGACGTTCAGCTCGCCCCATTCGAGGAAGACGCGGTTCACGTCGGTGATCTCGAGCTCCCCGCGCGGCGAAGGCTTCAGGTTCGCCGCCACGTCGAGGACCCGGTTGTCGTAGAAGTAGAGCCCCGTCACCGCGTAGGAGGACCGGGGCTTCGACGGCTTCTCCTCGAGGCTCACCGCACGCCCGTCGGCCCCGAACTCCACGACGCCGTAGCGCTCGGGATCGCGGACCCGGTAGGCGAAGACCGTCGCGCCGCTCTCCCTCCGCGCGGCCGCCTGGAGGAGCTCCGGGAAGCCGTGCCCGTAGAAGATGTTGTCGCCGAGCGCCAGGGCCACCCGTCCCTCGCCGACGAACTCGCGTCCGATCAGGAACGCCTGAGCCAGTCCGTCCGGGCTCGGCTGGGCCGCGTACTCGATCTTCAGGCCGAGCCAGGCGCCGTCCCCGAGGAGCCGCCGGAACCCCTCCTGCTCGTGCGGCGTCGTGATGACGAGGACCTCCCGGATCCCCGCCAGCATGAGCGTCGAGAGCGGGTAGTAGATCATCGGCTTGTCGTAGACGGGGACGAGCTGCTTGCTGACGCCGCGAGTCACCGGGTGGAGACGCGTGCCGGATCCCCCGGCGAGGATGATTCCCTTCACTTCGGACTCCTCGCTCCGATCTTAGCCGGGGAGGCCCGGCCCGGGCGCTTCCGCGCCCGTCCGGGCCCCGTCTCGGGCTACGATCCGGCCATGCTCCGCCTCCTGCGCACCCCGCTCCTCCTCGCGGCGCTCCTCGTCGCCCTCCCGGGCGCGGCCGCCGACACCCACCCCTTCTCCATCCACGACATGCTCGCGATGGACCGGATCTCCGACGTCCAGCTCTCGCCCGACGGGACGCAGGCGGCGTTCGTCCTCCGGACGACCGACCTGGCCGCGAACCGCGGACGGACCGACCTCTGGCTCCTCGACGTGAGGTCGAAGGGCGTCCGCCGCCTGACGACGCACGAGGCGGCCGACTCGAGCCCCCGCTGGGCGTCGGACGGGAAGAGCCTCTACTTCCTCTCGACGCGCGGCGGCTCCCAGCAGGTCTGGCGCATTCCCCTCGCGGGAGGCGAAGCGGAGAGGGTCTCCAGCGAGCCGCTCGACGTCGACAACCTGGAGGTCGCGCCGGGCGGGAAGCTCCTCGTGATCTCGATGGAGGTCTTCCCCGGGAAGAGCCCCGCCGAGACGAAGGCCGCGCTCGACGCGAAGGAGTCCGTCAAGGCGAGCGGGATGCTCTATGACCGCCTCTTCGTGCGGCACTGGGACACCTGGAAGGACGGGCGACGGAACCACGTCTTCGCGCTCCCGCTCGGCGCCGACGGGAAGGCGGCCGGTGAGGCGAAGGACCTGATGCCGGCGATGGACGCCGACGCGCCGCCGAAGCCGTTCGGCGGCCTCGACGACGCCGCGATCAGCCCCGACGGGAAGACGCTCGTCTTCACCTGCAAGGACGTCGGGCGCGAAGAGGCCTGGTCGACGAACTACGACCTCTGGGAGGTCCCGACCGACGGTTCGGCCGCGCCGAAGCGGATCACGACGAACCCGGCCTGGGATTCGACTCCGCGCTTCTCTCCGGACGGGAAGACGCTGGCGTACGCGGCGATGAGCCGCGCGGGCTACGAGGCCGATCGCTTCGAGGTCGTTTTCCGCGACCTCGCGACCGGGAAGGACCGTTCGTTCACCCTCCGCGCCGGTCCCGGGAAGAACGACGACCGCTCCCCCGCGAGCCTGACCTGGTCGGCGGACGGGAAGTCGCTCCTCGCCACCGCCGACCACCTCGGCCAGAAGGCCCTTTTCGCGATCGACGCGGCGACCGGCAGGGCGAAGATCCTCCTCGCCGACGGCTCCGTCGACTCCGCCTCCCCGCTCGGCAAGGACCGGATCCTCTTCGCGCGTCACTCCCTCCTCGGGCCGACCGAGATCTACGCGATGCCGGTCGCAGGCGGCGCGTACGAGAAGCTGACCTCGATCAACGACGCGAAGGTCGCCGCGGCCCGCTTCGGCAAGCCCGAGCAGTTCACGTTCACGGGCGCGAAGGGGGACACCGTCTACGGCTGGATCGTCTACCCGGTCGACTTCGACCCGGCGAAGAAGTACCCCGTCGCGTACCTCATCCACGGCGGCCCGCAGGGCTCCTTCGGGAACGACTTCCACTACCGCTGGAACCCTCAGGCCTACGCCGGCGCCGGCTACGCGACCGTGATGATCGACTTCCACGCCTCGACCGGCTACGGCCAGGCCTTCACCGACGCCGTGAACGGCGACTGGGGCGGCGCGCCCTACGAGGACCTGATGAAGGGCCTCGACTTCGTCCTCGGCAAGTACGCCTTCCTGGACGGGAACCGCGTCGGGGCGCTCGGCGCGTCGTACGGCGGCTACATGATCAACTGGATCCACGGCCAGACCGACCGCTTCAGGTGCCTCGTCGTCCACGACGGGAACCTCGACGAGCGGATGGCCTACTACGACACCGAGGAGCTCTGGTTCCCCGAGTGGGAGAACGGCGGGACGCCCTGGACGGCGAAGAGCTTCGGGCACCACAACCCGATCGACTACGTGAAGAACTGGAAGACCCCGACGCTCGTCATCCACGGCCAGAAGGACTTCCGAGTCGTCTACGCGCAGGGGCTCTCGACGTTCACCGCCCTCCAGCGCCGCGGCATCCCGAGCAAGCTCCTGATCTTCCCCGACGAGAACCACTGGGTCCTCAAGCCCGCGAACTCCCTCCAGTGGCACGACACCGTGCTCGGCTGGCTGGACGAGTGGCTGAAGAGGTGACGGAGTGAGGCGCGGCGCCACCCCTGGCGCCGCGCCTCTCGATGGTCCGAGAGCGCCCGGCGAGAGCCGGGTGCTCTCGTTTCCGAGGTGCTCGACGAGCGGCCGCGAACGATCCTGGGGAGGCGGTTCTCAGCCCTGGTCGAAGAGCGGGACGTCGAGCCCCGAGAGCTCGTCCTTCCGCTCGCGGAATGCCGCGCGCGCCGCGTCGACCTCGTCCGCGGCGCGGCGGAGGTCTTCGTTCCAGCGGTCGAGGAGCGACTGCAGCTCCGGCGCGAGGGGCTCCTCGCGCTCGACCTCTCCGTATCCCACGTCGTCCCACGAGAGGTGGGGTGTGCCGGGCACCGCGCGCAGGTACGCCCGCTGCACCTCGTCGGGAAGGCTTCGCCCGCGCTCCGCGACGAGCGCATGGACGCAGGCCGGGACCTCGCGCGGGGCGTCGACGAGCCGCTTCAGCGCGAGTTCCGCGGCTCCGGCGAGCGCGGCGTCCGAGGCCAGCGGAAGGAAGAGCGCGGCCATCTCCGCGTAGAGGGCGTCCGGCGCCTCCTCCGGCGGCAGGAGGTGCTCGCGGAGCGAGGCCTCGCGCGCGGCCTTCGTGCGGAGCGTTGCGAAGAACGCCATCCGCGCGCGGGCCTCGCCCTCGTCCTTCGGGAGCCCGACGTAGAAGCAGCGGCCGAGCTCGGGGACGAGGGAGGGGCGCTCGAGGGCGGCCTCGTCGAGGAAAGAGAGGAGCGTCTCCGCGGAGTAATGAAAGCCGGTTCCGGTGACGCGGCGGCGCGCGAGGAGGAGCGCGAACGCGAGCGGCGGCCCGCTCAGGTAGAGCATCCGGTGGAGGAGGATCTCTCCCATCACGGCGTGGTGCGGGTAGTTCCGCTGGAAGATCCAGTTCACGGCCAGGAGCGCCGTCGTCGCCGCGTCGTCGTCGCCGCGCCGGTGGGCGAGCTCGGCGGCGTCGAGGAGGAGCTTCAGGGAGGTTCCGTCGCCGAGGCCGAGCGCGAAGAGGAGCGTCGGCGGGACGGCCCGCTCGAAGGCGAAAGGCTCTGTGGCCCGGAGCGTCGCGTTGCGGAGCTCGACGCTCCCTTCGCAGAGGAGCTTCCCGACCAGGTCGGCGATCGCCACCTGGAGGGCCGGCTCCGCCTCGCCCAGGACTCGGAGGAGCGAGGGAAGGAGGCGCGCGGCGGTCGCGTTCACGAAGAGCCACTCCTCGAAGCGGAGTGCGAGCGCGAACCGGCGCCTGGGGTCCTCCTCGTTCACGACGCGCCAGACGAGCTGCTCCGTTCGCGGGTCGTCGTCGTCCGCCGTCGCGTTCTCGTGCGCCGTGCGCCGCCGCGGGACGCCGCGCGCCGGGTCGAGGGGGGGCGCCTGCAGGCGCCTCTCGAGACGGCAGTCGGTGCCGCAGGACGGGCAGTCCACCCGCTCGGCGTCGTCCTTCCACTCGAGCGCCTCGCCGCAGCCGGGGCAGAGCGTCCGCGTCACGACGGACTGCCGGAAGCCCTTCGACCTCACCCAGGGCGTCGCCGACGGGTCCCCCCCCGCCTCGGCCGAGGCGGCGTCGAGGTAGAGCCGGAACGGCGCCCCCTCGACCTCCGGCTCGACCCGCCGGAGGCGCCTCTCGAGCACGGCCGGCGCGCCGCAGAAGCGGCACGTCACCTCGGGGGCGTCCTCGTCGAGCTCGAGGGGGACGCCGCACGACGGGCAGAGGCCGCGCTTCGTCCGGAAGAGGACGCGCGGCAGGTCGCCGCTCAAGGGGCGCGTCCGCCGCTCAGAGCCGCTTCAGCCACTCGGCCTTCTTCGCGTCGTACTCCTCCTGCGTGATCGCGCCGAGGTCGAGGAGCTCCTTGAGCTGCTTGAGGCGCGCGACGGGGTCGACCTCTTCCGCCGCGTGCGCGGCCGGGCCGCCCGGCGCGGCTTCCGTCCGCAGCATCCCCTGCATCATCTGGGGAACGAGCATGGCGGCGCCGAGCGAGACTCCGGCGTCGAGCGCCGAGCCACCGCCCCCCTCGCCCACGTTCGCCGCCAGCTCCTTCAGGGCGTCGGTCGCTCCCACCTCGCGGTAGCTCGTCCCGGCCTTCTTCAGCGCCTCCGCCCCGGCGGCGCGCGCCTGGAGGTCGTACTGGATCCCCTTCGCCTTCGCGAAGGCCTCGGAGGCGATCTTCGCGTTCCCGTTCAGCGTCCCCTGGATCTCCTCGGCCGTCGTCACCGAGTTGACGGAGAGGTCCGTCAGCTCGAGGCCGAGCGCGGCGAACTCGGGGGCGAGGATCGCGCGCACGCCGGTGCCGAGCTCCCGCGTGAACCGCGGCAGCTCGACGAACGGCTTCCCGAGCGAGGCGAGGGCGTCGGTGAGGGCCGACACGACGTACTGCGCGCGCAGGAACTCCTCGAGGTCGCGCTGGCGGAAGTCCGGCCGCGTGCCGACGACCTTCGGGACGAAGAGGGCGGGGTCGGCGACGCGGATCGCGAAGCGTCCGTTCGCGCGCACCGGGACCT
>JAKLER010000116.1 GCA_022711615.1 Acidobacteriota bacterium | reverse complement strand
TGACCGCGGGGCGGCCCGCCCCTTCGGGGCCGGGCCGCTCTATCATCGGCGGATGCATCCGGGGCCGAGCGGCTCCTCTGAGCGCGCGCCGGGACGGGCGCGGCCGGCGCACGCGCTTGGCGCCGCCTTCCCGGTCCTCGTGCTGGCGCTTCTCTTCGCCGCGCCCACGTCCCGGGCGAGCGTCGACCCGGCGCGTTCCCTCGCCCAGTCGACGCTCGACTCGTGGGAAACGGGCCAGGGCCTCCCGCAGAACACGGTCCAGGCGATCGCGCAGACCCCGGAGGGCTATCTCTGGATCGGGACCCAGGAAGGCCTCGTCCGGTTCGACGGGACGCAGTTCACCCTGTTCGACCAGCGGACGAACGCCGAGCTCTCGGTCAGCTCCGTCTTCGCGCTCCTCGCCGACCTCGACGGAGCGCTCTGGGTCGGGACGAACGGAGGCGGCCTCCTCCGGATGACCGGCAGCCGGTTCGAGAGGTTCGGCCCGGAGACCGGTCTGACGGGACTGAAGATCCAGGCCCTCGCCCGCGACGGACGGGGCGCGCTCTGGGTCGGGACCGTCGATCGAGGGCTCTTCCGGCGCGTCGGCGAACGCTTCGAGAGGGTCCGGGTCGGCGCCGGTCCGCACGAGATGCCGGTCCGCACGCTCTGCGTCGACCGCTCCGGAGCCGTCTGGGCCGGGACGATGGGGGGCGGCGTCTCCCGACTCGATCCGGACGGACCGGTCTCGTTCACGACGAGAGAGGGCCTTCCGAACGACACCGTCGTCGCCCTGGCGGCCCATCCGGCGGGAGGAGTCTGGGCCGGCACGGCCGGCGGCGGCCTCGCGCGGATCGCCGACGGGAAGGTCCTCGCGAGCGGCGCGCCGGCCCTCCCGACCGGACAGGTCTCCGCGCTTCTGGTCGACGACGCCGGCAACCTCTGGGCCGGTACCTGGGGTCGCGGCGTCTGCCTCGTCTCGGGAGAGAAAGTCGCCTGCCAGTCGGCCCGAACCGGCGACCTCCCGTCCGACCACGTCTGGAGCCTCTTCCAGGACCGCGAGAGGAGCGTCTGGATCGGCACCTGGACGGACGGTCTCCTCCGCCTGCGTCACGGGGTCTTCGCGAGCTTCGGGCGTCGGGAGGGGCTCGCCGGAGAGAACGTCCGCGCCGTCGCGGAGGACGCCTCGGGGACGATCTGGGCGACGGTGGCGAGCGGAGGGCTCCAGCGGATCTCGGGGACCTCGATCCGCTCCTTCGGGACGGCGGACGGCCTCCCCTCCGACCAGACCTCCGCCCTCCTTCCGGCCCGCGACGGGAGGCTCTGGGTCGGCACCTACACCGACGGGCTCGCCGTCGGCCGCGACGGCGTCTTCCGGCGGTTCGCCCTCCCGCCGCCGGAGTGGGCGTCGCGCGACGTGCGCGCCCTCGTCGAGGACGAGGACGGCTCGATCTGGGTCGGGCTCCTGCCGGGAGGAGTCGTTCGCCTTCGCGACGGGGACGCCCGGCGTTTCGGCGTCGCCGAAGGCCTCCCCTCCGACCGGCTCCTCTGCCTCCTTCCGGCCCGCGGAGGTGGCGTCTGGGCCGGCACGACGGCCGGGCTCGCACGGCTCGAGGGCGACCGCTTCCGCGCCTTCACGAAGAAGGACGGCCTGCCGGACGAGAGGATCCAGGCGCTCGCCCTGGACGACGAAGGGACCCTCTGGATCGGAACGGGGAACGGCCTCGCGCGCCTTCGCGGCGGCGCGATCGCGTCGGTCGGAACGAGCCAGGGCCTCTTCGACTCCGTCATCAAGGGCCTCGTCCTGCACGACGGCTGGATCTTCCTGACGTCGAACCACGGCGTCTTCCGGATCCGGCGTGCCGAGGTCTCGGCGACGATGGACGGCCAGAGGAAGAGATTCGCGTCGGAGCACTTCGGACTCGCCGACGGGATGAGGAGCGAAGGGTGCTCCGGAGGCACGCTCCCCGGCGCGATCCGCGCCTCCGACGGCCGGATCTGGATCGCCACGACGCGGGGCCTCGCCGTCCTCGACCCCGAGCGGCTCGAGCGGCCGGCGGCGCTCCTTTCGGTCCGGATCGAGGGCGTCCGGGCGGACGGGGCGCCGATCGAGCCCGGAGAGACCGTCGTCGTGCCGCCCGGCTCCTCCCGCCTCGAGATCCGCTACACCGGAATCAGCCTCGTCGCGCCGGCGGACGTCCGCTTCCGCTTCCGTCTCGACGGCGTCGACCCGGCCTGGGTCGACGCGGGGAGGGAGCGCTCGGCGAGCTACACGAACCTCACCCCGGGCAGCTACGTCTTCGAGGTCGCCGCGCGGCGCGGCGCGGGACCCTGGACGACCGGCGCGAAGACGACCGTGAGGATCGAGCCGACCCTCGCCCAGAAGGCGTGGTTCCGCACGGCCGTCGCGGGGGGCGCCGTCGCCCTCCTCGCCTTCGCGCTCATCCGGCGAGGGCGCGAGCAGCGGCAGCGGCGCGCTCGCCTCGAGGAGCTCGTCGCCGCCCGGACGGCGGAGCTCGAGACCGCGACGCGCGAGGCCGAGGACGCGAACCGGGCCAAGAGCGCGTTCCTCGCGACGATGAGCCACGAGATCCGGACCCCGATGAACGGCGTCATCGGGATGACGAGCCTCCTCCTCGGAACGCCGCTGACCCGAGAGCAGCGCCAGTTCGCCGAGACGATCCGGCAGAGCGGAGAGACGCTCCTCCACCTGATCGACGACATCCTCGACTTCTCGAAGATCGAGGCCGGGCGGATGGGCCTCGAGAGGCGCCCCTTCGAGGTGCGGCCGTGCTTCGAGTCGGCGGTCGACCTCCTCGCCCCCCGCGCCGAGGAGAAGCGCCTCGAGCTGACGCTCGACGTCGACGACGGCGTCCCGGTGGCGCTCCTGGGCGACGTGACGCGCATGAAGCAGGTGGTCATGAACCTCGTCGGGAACGCCGTGAAGTTCACCGACGCCGGGGAGGTCGCCGTCACCGTCGTCTCCCGTCCCTCGGGCAGCCCTCCTCCGGGGACGCTCGTCGAGCTCGAGGTCGCGGTCCGCGACACCGGCATCGGCATCCGTCCGGAGCGCGCCGCGAACCTCTTCGAGTCGTTCCGCCAGGGGGACAGCTCCACGACCCGGCGCTTCGGCGGCACCGGTCTCGGCCTCGCGATCTCTCGGCGTCTCGCCGAGCTGATGGGAGGCTCGATCGCGTTCGAGAGCGCGCCGGGGCGCGGCTCGACGTTCCGATTCGTCGCCCGCCTCGAGGCGGCGATGCCTCCTTCTGGCGCCATCGTCCCGTCGCGGCGCGCGAGCTTCGCCGGGCGGCGGGTCCTCGTCGTCGAGGAGCGCGAGACGAGCCGGGCGCTCCTCGCGAAGACCCTGTCGGGACGAGGTCTCCAGGTGGCGGCCAGCGGCTCGATCGCCGCTGCGGCGGAGCGCTTCCGGTCCGGCGAGCGCTTCGACCTCGCCGTCGTCGACCGCGATCTGCCCGAGGGCGACGGCCTCGCCGCCTTCACGGGCCTCCGATCCCGCTTCGCACCGTCCCTCCCCTTCGTCCTGGTCGTCCCGATGGGCGCCGAGGCCGAGGAAGGCGTGGACGGCCCGGTCGCACGCGTGACGAGACCCGTCAAGCCCGCCGTCCTCATCGAGGCCGTCGCCGCCCTGCTCGGCGGGAGCCGTCCGGCCCAGAGGCGCGAGTCCGCGATCCGCCCGCGGTTCGACGGCGCGATGGGCCGCCGGCTCCCTCTCCGGATCCTCCTCGTCGAGGACAACCCGACGAACCAGGAGCTCGCGCTCCTCATGCTCGGCCGGCTCGGCTACTCGGCCGACGTCGCCACGAACGGCCGCGAGGCGGTCGAGGCGGTCTCTTCCCGGGTCTTCGACCTCGTCCTGATGGACGTCCAGATGCCCGAGCTGGACGGCATCGAAGCGACCCGCCAGATCCGCGCCGCGCTGGGAGCCGACGGCCCCCGAATCGCGGCGATGACCGCCCACGCCCTGCCGGGCGATCGCGAGGCGTGCCTCGCGGCCGGCATGAACGACTACCTCGTGAAGCCCATCGGGATCTCGGACCTCGTCGCGGCGCTCGAGCGCGCCGCGACCGCGCTCTCCCCCCTGACGGAAGGGGACGGCGACGACGTGCCCGTCACCCCGACGCCCTCCCCGACGCCGCCGCTCGCGACGCCGCCCGGCCTCGACGGCAAGGCCTGGGCGCGTCTCCACGCCTCGCTCGGCGCCCGGGCGGTCGACCTCCTCCCGGGCATCGTCCGCTCCTTCGCCCGGGAATCCGACGGGCTCCTCGCCGCCGCCCGGTCCGCGGCCGACGCCGAACGCGCGGACGAGCTCCACCGGGCCGTCCACACGCTGCGCTCGACGAGCGCGAGCTTCGGCGCGCTCGACCTCTCCGCGCTCTGCCGCGAAGCGGAAGCGCGCGCGAAGGAGAACGAGACATCGACCCTCGAGCCGCTCCTCGACCGGATCGGCGCCGAGCTCGCGCGGGTGAGGAAGGCCCTCGAGACCGTTCCCGGCGACGGGCCGATGGACGAGCCCGTCCCCTCGCCGAAGTCGCCGGACTGAGCCGCACGCATCCGGGCCGCGAAGCGGCACCCCGCGGCCGGATCGCGGCCGCCGTGCGCGGCTCAGCGGCGAGGCGAAAGCGTGAAGCGGACCGTCGCGCCGGCTCCCGGCGCTCCGTCGATCCGGATCCACCCGCCGTGGCAGCGGACGGCACGCTCCGCGAGCGCCAGCCCCACGCCGAGGCCCGACAGCTCCGTCCCCGCGTGGGCCCGGTGGAAGAGCTCGAAGAGGCGGCTGGCATGCGCTGGCTCGAAGCCGACGCCGTCGTCCCGGACGAAGAAGACCGTCTCGCCCCCCTCCGTCGCCGCCCCCACCTCGATGCGGGCCGCCTCGCGGGGCGACGTGAACTTCCACGCGTTCGCGAGGAGGTGCTCCAGGATCTCGCCGACGAGGCGGCGGTCCGCGCGAGCGTCGAGGCCGGAGGGTGCGATCCAGGTGACGTTCCGACCGGGCTCCTCCGCCGCGCGCCGCCGGAGGATCGCCGCGGCGAGGTCCCCCACGTCGACCGCCTCCCGCTCCAGCCTCGCCACCGAGATCCTCGCGTGGTCCAGAAGCGCCTCAATGAGCCTCCCGCCGCGCGCGCTCGCCTCGACGATCCTCCGGAGCAGCCCCCGCGCCTCCTCGCCCAGGTTCGACCCGTGGTCCTCGAGGAGCCGTCCGGCAAGCCCGTTGATCCCGCGGAGAGGGGCGGTCAGGTCGTGCGCGATCGAGCTCGAGAAGCCACGCAGCTCCTCGTTCGCCGCGGCGAGCGCCTCCGTCCTCTCGGCGACGCGCTGCTCCAGCTCCGCGTTCAGCGAGCGGACGAGCGCCTCGCTCCGCCGGAACGCCTCCTCGGCCCGCCTTCGTTCCGTCACGTCGCGGAGGATGGTCGCCGATCGCGGCTTTCCGTGGGCGTCGGTGAAGAGATCGGAGGTGATCTCGGCCGGGAACGCCTCCCCGCTCACCCGCAGCGCGCGGAGCTCTCCGTGGAACCGGCCCGTCCGGGCGCGCTCCTCGAGGGCCGCCGGGACACGCGGGTCGGACAGGTCGAGGACCCCCGAACGACCGAGCCGACGGATCTCCTCCTCGCTCCGGCCCAGCATCCGGCAGGCCGCCGGGTTCGCCGCGGAGATCGAGCCGTCCGGAGAGGTCAGGAAGACCGCCTCGCCGGCGTTCTCGAAGACCGAGCGGAAGGCCTCCCGCTCCTCCTCGAGGGCCGCGAGCGCGTTCCGGCGCACCGTGACGTCCGAGAGGAAGAGGAGGTCGCAGGGCTCGCCGTGCCAGCCCAGCAGGTTCCCGCTCAGCTCCACCGCGACGCTCGACCCGTCCGCCCGGCGGAAGAGCGTCTCGTAGGTCCCGGGGACGGGAGCGCCGGCGATTCGATCGGCGATCCGCTGCCGGAGGAGGTCGCGGCAGGACGGGTCGGCGAGGGTCCCGTAGCGACATGCGAGGAGGTCGTCGACCGAGCGGCCGAGCATCGCGGCGGCGCTCGGGTTGGCGTAGCGGAGCCCCTCGTCCGCGCCGACGACGAGGATCCCCATCGGCGCCACCTCGGCGAGCTGGCGGAATCCGGGGCCGGAATCGTCGCGCGGAGGCGCCGAGGCCTCCGGGCCTCGCTCGGTTCCGGTCTTCGCCTCCGAGCCGGATGTCGCCGACCCGCTCGTCGGAGCGAAGGCGCTGTTCATCGGCGTGCCGGCGATTCTAGCCCCGGGCGGAACCCCTACCGCGCGCCCGGAGCTTCGGCCAGGATCCTCGCGAGGAGCGCCGGGTCGTCCGGAAGGAGCCCCGACTTCGGGAGGCGCGGGGTCATCTCCGCCCAGCTCCGGTCGATCGCGAAGACCTTCCGGAAGAGCGGGAGCGCCTCGTCGACCTTTCCCATCCCGACGAGGGAGACCGCCGTCCAGTAGGTCATCTCGGCGTTCCCGGGGACGATCGCCTGGGCGGCGGAATACGCCTTCAGCGCCGCGGCGTCGTCCTTCCGCTCGACGGCGAGGTCGCCCTCGTTCATGAGGGCGTAGGCCCGCGCGAGCGTCACGAGCCGCCGGAGCTCGGGGAGAGGCGCTTGGCTGTCCTCGACGCGGAGGTCGAACAGCCGGTCCTGCCACGCGCGCCCCGTCGGGTTCCCGGAGACGACGAGGAGCGCCGCCGACTGCTTCCCGCGGATGTCGCCTCCCGCGGCCTCGGCCGCCTCGAGCGCCGCGAGCATCCGCTCGGCGAGGTCCCCTCTCGTCTCCTCGAACGCCTTCGCCATCGCGGGCCAGACGGAGGCGCTCCGCATCATGTTCGCCTGGACGGAGAAGTCCTTCCCGACGTAATGGCCCGCCGCCTCGACGCAGCGCGCGCCCGTGTGCGCCGCGACGCGCCCGGCGGCGTCGATCATCGCGACCTGACGTACGTCGCGTCCCGCGTCGGCCGCGAGGAGGCCCGCGAGGGCGTCGGGCGCGCTCCGCCCCGCTTTCAGGAGCGAGAGGCCGAGCGGGCCGTAGCTCGCGTCGACGAACGACTGCGTCGCGACGGCGCCGACGCCCGCCTCGGCCCACGGGACGAGAGCTCCGACGGAGAACCAGTGCGACTGGACGGCGACGCCGAGCTGGCCCGTCGCCGGGTCGCGCGCGACGATCGAGTAGGTGTGGACCGGCCGCGCCGGGACCGGGATCGAGGTCGGCAGGTCCGGCACGCCGAGCTGCGTCAGGACGAACGCCTGGTCGAACGCGGTCTCCTTCAGCCGGTCGTACCGCCCCGAGGAGCCGCCGTGCCCGCCCGCCATGTTCGTCTTCAGGAGGAGCGGGTTCCCGTCCGTCTTCAGCGTCCGGAGCTTCGCGACCCACTTCGCCGGCTCCCAGTACATGACCTGCGAGTCGTTGAACGAGGTCTTCACGAGGATCGACGGATACGCCCCCTTCTTCAGGTTGTCGTAGGGGCTGTACGAGCGCATGTAGGCGTACTCGTCCTTCTTCTTCGGGTTCCCCCACTCCTCGAACTCGCCGACGGTCAGAGGCAGCGTCTCGTCGAGCATCGTGTTGATGACGTCGACGAAGGGGACCTGTAGGATCGCGGCCCGGAAGAGGTCGGGGCGGAGGTTCAGGGCGGCGCCGATCAGGAGCCCTCCCGCGCTGCCGCCCTGGATCGCGAGGCGATCCTTCGAGGCGACCTTCGCCGCGACGAGCGCCTCGGCACACGCGACGAAGTCGGTGAAGGTGTTCTTCTTCGCCGTCATCCGGCCGCCGTCGTGCCACTTCTTGCCGAGGTCGCCGCCGCCGCGGACGTGCGCGACGGCGAAGACGACGCCGCGGTCGAGGAGGCTGGGGAGCGCCGGGCTGAACGAGGCGAACGACGGGTAGCCGTAGGCGCCGTAGCCGGTCAGGAAGAGGGGCGCCGTCCCGTCGCGCGGGAGGTCCTTCCGGGAGACGACGCTCACCGGGACCTTCGTCCCGTCGGGGGCCGTGGCGAAGACCCGCTCCGACCGGTAGCGCGACGGGTCGTAGCCGCCCGGGACCTCGGTCTTCTTCAGGACCGTCCGCTCCCGCGTCGCGAGGTCGTAGCCGAAGACGATCGGGGCCGTCGTGTAGGACTGGAACGTGAAGCGGAACGACGTCGTGTCGTACTCGGGGTTCGCCTCGGGGAAGACCGAGGCGATCGCCTCGGGGAGCTCGATCCGGTGCGTCTCTCCCGTCGCGAGGTCGCGGACCGCGAGGCGCGGCTGCGCGTCCTGCCGCTCGGAGAGGACGAGGTGCCGCCGGAAGGCGTCGACGCCGGAGACCATGACGCCGTCCCGGCACGGGACGAGCTCCTTCCACGAGGCCTTCCCGGGGCTCGCCGCCGGCGCCGTCACGACGCGGAAGTCGCGGCAGCCGCCGTTCGTCCGGATGTAGAGGAGGTCGCCCGCGGCCTCCACGTCGTACTCGTGGTCCGGCTCGCGGGGCTGAACGACGCGGAGCTCCGCCTCCGGCTCCGAAGCCGGAAGGAGCCGCCACTCGCTCTGGGTGTGGCTGTCGGACTTCACGAGGATCCAGCGGTCGTCGCGCGAGCGGGAGACCTCGAGCGTGAACCGCTCGTCCTTCTCCTCGTAGACGAGCGCGTCGGGCCCCGTCGTCCCGACGACGTGCCGGTAGAGGCGGTGAGGCCGCTTCGCGGAGTCCTCGACGACGTAGAAGAGCGTCTTCCCGTCGGCCGCCCAGGCGACGGAGTCGACCCTCTCGACCCGGTCCGGGAGAAACGTCCCGGTCGTCAGGTCCTTTACGAAGAGGGTGTAGAGGCGGAAGCCTGTGGTGTCGATCGTGTAGGCGAGGAGCTTCCCGTCGTCGCTCGGCTCGAAGAGGCCCCGCCCGACGAACGCCTCGCCCTTCGCGACCTCGTTCAGGTCGAGGACGACCTCCTCCTTCGCCTCGAGGCTCTCCTTCTTCCGGCAGGAGATCGGGTACTGGAGCCCCTTCTCCGTCCGCGCGTACCACCAGAAGCCGCGGTGCCGGTACGGGACCGAGAGGTCCGTCTCCTTCACGCGGCCGACGGCCTCCTCGTAGAGCTTCTTCCGGAGCCCCTCGGAGGGCGCCGTGACGGCGTCCGCATACGCGTTCTCGGCGTCGAGGTACGCCTTCACCTCGGGAGCCTGCTTCTCCCTCAGCCAGGCGTAGTCGTCCGAGAGCTTCTCGCCGTGGATCTCGGTGACCTTCGGGAGCTTCCTGGCGACCGGTGGCTTCACCGCGGGAGTTTCGCCCGCCCCGGCCGTGAAGGGAACGAGGAGGGAGACGAGGGCGACCGTCCGAATCGTGCGCACGCGGGACCTCCGGCCGGGAAGAATAGGCCCCGCGCGCGCTCCCGGAAAGCCGGGGCTTCCGTCCCCGGGGCCTACTTCGTCGCGGCCTTCGACCCCGCCGCGCGCGCGTTCTCGCGCTCGGCCTTCGCCGCGCTGAGGGCCTTGATCGTCGCCCCGTCGAGCGTGCCGGAGATCGTCACGGCGTTCCGGTCCGACGCGACCTTGAACTTCCGGATCGCCGAAACGACGTCCGGCTTCTCCTGGGCCGCGATCCGCATCGTCGCGAGGATGCCGCGGAGCGCGTCCTCGAGGAGCTCGCGGGTCTCGGTGTCGTCGCTGTATCCCGCTCCGGCGAGGCGGATCGCATCCCCCTTCACCGTAATCTCGAGCGTGAAGGCCGAGACGAGGTTCATCGCGCCGATCACGTTCCGCACGGCGCCGTCGTTCCCGGAGAGCGTGACCGACCCCTTCGCCTCGGGCAGCTTCGTCCGGTCGACGAGGAGCCAGCCGGAGGCGTTGCCGTTCACCCTCTCGAGCCACGCGCCGAGCCCTGCGCCGCGGTCGAAGCCGGTGCCTCCCGCGGCGCGGGCGGCGAGCGCCGCCGCGACGCCTTCCTCGGAGCCGGCCACGAGGAGCCGGTCGCTGACGAAGGCGACCGCTCCGCCGCCCCGCTTCCCGGTCTGCCGGTCGTCCTTCAGGAGGAAGTAGGTCGCGCCGGCGGCCGTCCGGGCCTCCGCGCCACGCGCGGCGGCGGCGGCGGCGAGACGCCGGGGCTCGAACCGCCCCTCGAACGCGACGAGAGCCTTCCCCTTGCCGCCGTCCGTGGCGGCGAAGACGACGAGGTCGACGTCGTCGATCGGATGGAGCCGCGCCTCGGCGAGGAACCGGGCCGCGTCGCCGTCGACCGTCGCCCGGTCGAAGTCCGCGAAGAGGCGGGCGGCGAGGGGGCTCGTTCGCAGGTCCGAGACCCGCAGCATCCCCGCCGCCACCGCGTCGGGCGGGACGAGGGCGAGGGCGTCGTCGGACGGGCGGGCGGCGGCCGCGGGCAGAGCGAAGGCGAAGAGGGCCGCGAGGGCGAGGGAGGCGGTGCGCTTCATGTCAGAAGTCCTTTCTCCGGAAGAGGAGGGCGGAGAGGGCGAGGGAGACGACACCGAAGAGGCCGGTCGTCCCGAAGACGGCGAGGGAGTCGATCTCGACCTTGTGTCTCGACAGCTCGCCGCCGGAGACGTAGTCGACGGTCGCCTGGGCGAGCTGCCCCGTCTTCGGGAGGACCCAGTAGAAGCCGCGCACGAGGGAGGCCGCCCATTCCGTCGCGAGCGCGGCTTCGATCTGCCTGTGGCCCGAGAGGATCGCGGCAAGGAAGAAGACGGCGAACGTCGCCATGATCGAGACCGCGGTGGACGACGTCACGACGCCGACGAGGAACGCGAACGCCATCAGCGTCGCGATCGTGAAGAGGATGATCGCGCCGCCGAGGAAGAATCGAGGGTGGACGACGCCCGTCTTCCACCAGATGAGGAGCCCCATCGCGCCGATGAGATAGACGACGTTCAGGCCGGCGAGGAGAAGCCCGCCGACGTAGCGCGAGAGGAGGAGCGGCACGCGGCCGACGGGCCTCGAGAGGTAGAGGTCGATCGTCCCCTTCTCCTGGAGCCTCGGCACGAGGTGCGCCGTCGCGAAGACCGCGAGGAACGTCGCCACGACGTAGAGGAACCCCGAGAAGCCCGACTCGAACCCGAGGACGAGCTTGTCGAGGTCGACCGACCGTGGCCCGATCTCGAGCTGCTTGCCGAAGAGCTTCGCCCCGGCGAGCGCGCCGTCGACGACGTCGAGGTTCACGGCGGCGGCGAAGAGGGCGATGAAGAGCGTCGAGAGGGCTCCGTAGGCGACGAGGGTCCAGCGAGCCGCGGCCTCGCGGAAGACCTCCTCGACGTTCGCGGCGAGGACCTTCACCGGGGCCTCCCTTCTCCCTGCGACCCGTGGACCGTCCCGCCCGCCTCGCCCGGATCGCCCGCCGAGACCAGGTCGACGAAGACGTCCTCGAGCGTCGATCGAAGCGGGGTCAGCTCGGTGACGAGGACGCCGCGGGCGCGCGCCGCGTCGACGAGCGTGTTGAGGTGCTCGACGTCGCGCGCCGTCAGCTTCACGTGGCCGTTCACGCGCTCGGCCGCGGCTCCCGCGTCGCGGAAGAGGCCGACGAGCGCCTCGTCCATCGGGGCGCCGACGAAGCGGTAGGCAAAGCCCTGCGCGGTCAGGTCGGCGATCCGCCCCGTGGCGACGGCCTTTCCCTTCCGGAGGACGGCCACGCGGTCGCACGTCGCCTCGATCTCCGAGAGGAGGTGGGAGTTCAGGAGGACCGCGGTGCCGCGCGCCGCCTCCTCCCGGAGGAGGTCGCGGATCTCGCGCCGCCCGACCGGATCGACGCCGTCGGTCGGCTCGTCGAGGAGGAGGAGGTCGGGGCGATGGACGAGCGCGGAGGCGAGGCCGAGGCGCTGGGTCATCCCCTTCGAGAAGCGCTTCACCTTCACGTCCGCCCAGTCCGTCAGTCGGACGCGGGCGAGGAGCTCGGGAATCCGGGCCTTCAGGTCGGCCTCCGCGACGCCCGACATCCTCCCGAAGATCGAGAGCGTCTGACGCGCGGTCAGGTAGCCGGGGAAGCGGTGCCCCTCCGGCAGGTAGCCGACGCGCCGCCGGCTCGCGGGGTCGGAGACGGGGAGGCCGAAGAGCTCGGCCCTCCCCGAGGAGGGGTGAGTCAGGCCCAGGAGGATCTTGACGGTCGTCGTCTTCCCCGCCCCGTTCGGTCCGAGGAGTCCGAAGACCTCGCCCGCGGCGACCTGAAGGTCAAGACCGTCCAGGGCTCTCACCTGCCGCCGCGAGAACGGGGTCCGGAAGGTCTTCGCAAGGCCTTCGGCGGAGAGAACGGCGGTCATGGCTCCCTCTACGTCGTCGCCGCCCGCCGGGTTCCCGCGAAGGAGGGAGTGTGACGAAACGTCCCGATCCGTTACCGGA
>JAKLER010000115.1 GCA_022711615.1 Acidobacteriota bacterium | reverse complement strand
CCGTCCTACGACAAGCAGTTCGTGAGGGACTGGCTCGAGACGACCGGCTGGGGCAAGACGCCGCCCGCCCCGCTCCTGCCGCCGAACGTCGTCGCCGGCACGCTCGCGCGCTACGTCGAGGCGTACCGCACGCTCACGGGCGTCGACCCGGTCCTGCCGGCCTGACGGCCGTCCGCGCGAGGAGCTCCTCGACGCTCGCGACCGGCGTCACGCCGAGGTCCGGGAAGGCCGCGGCCTCCGCCGCGTTCCCCGCGGGGAGGAACGCTTCCGTGAAGCCGAGGCTCACGGCCTCTTTCAGACGCAGCGTCGCGTCCGTGACGGCCCGGACCTCGCCGAGGAGCCCCACCTCGCCGAACGCGACGGCCCCTTTCGGCAGCGCCGTCTCCCGAGCGCTCCCCGCGACCGCGGCGAGGACGGCGAGGTCCGCCGCGGGCTCCTCGCTCTCTGCGCCTCCGGCGATGTTCAGGAAGACGTCGTGCCCCGACATCGGGAGACCGCCGTGCCTCTCGAGGACGGCCAGGAGGAGAGCGAGACGGGTGCCGTCGAAGCCGATTGCCGTTCGCCGCGGCGTGCCGTACTTCACCGGCACCGTCAGCGCCTGAACCTCGAGGAGAAGCGGCCGCGTCCCTTCCACCGCCGCGAGGATCGCCGAGCCGGGCCGCCCGCCCGTGCGGCCTCCGAGGTAGAGCGCCGAGGGATTCGTCACCTCCACGAGACCGGTCCCCGTCATCTCGAAGACGCCGAGCTCGTGGACGGGGCCGAACCTGTTCTTCAGCGCGCGCAGCACCCTGTGGGCCTGAAAGCGCTCCCCCTCGAACGAAAGGACCGTGTCGACGAGGTGCTCGAGGGTCTTCGGCCCGGCGAGCGTGCCGTCCTTCGTGACGTGCCCGACGAGGACGACCGGCGTCCCGCCCGTCTTCGCGAAGACGGAGAGCCGCGCCGCCCCGTCCCGCACCTGCGACACGGAGCCCGGCGTCGACGGCAGGTCGGGCGAGGAGACGGTCTGGATCGAGTCGACGACGACGGCGGCCCAGGGCCGCGACGCCGCCGCCTCGAGGACCCGGTCGACGGAGGTCTCCGCGAGGAGATGGAGGCCGTCCACGACCGCGCCGAGGCGATCCGCGCGCAGGCGGACCTGCCGCGCCGACTCCTCGGCCGAGACGTAGAGCACCTCCCCGGCAAGCCCGGCCAGGCGGGCGGCGACCTGCAGCAGGAGCGTCGACTTGCCGATCCCCGGCTCCCCCCCGAGGAGGACGACGGAGCCCGGGACGAGGCCTCCGCCGAGGACCCGGTCGACGTCGGAGAGGCCCGTCAGGAGGCGCGGCGTGTCCGCGGCGTCGACGTCCTTCATCCGGACGACGGTGGAGCCCGCGGCGGCCGGAGCCCTCTCCCCCGGACGCACCGGTCGCTCCGGCTCTCCTTCGACGAACGTGTTCCAGCCGCCGCACTCCGGACAGCGGCCGAGCCAGCGCGGGCTCTGGGCGTCGCACGCCGTGCACGTGAAGACGCGCCCCGCGCGCTTCGCCATCAGGGAAGCATTCCGATCGCGGCCGGGAGGAGCGTCTTGATGTCCTCGTCCTTCCAGCGGAGCCCCGCGCCGAGGAAGAACGAACGCCCCGCCGGGTTGATGACGTCGGTGACCCCGGCGCGGAAGAACATCGCGCCGCGGCTCTGCCACTGGCCGTAGAGCTTCACCTGCGCGTCCCCGTCGTCGCGGCTGAAGTCCCACGCCTCCGCGGTGAGCTGGAGCCGGTCCTTCAGGAGGTGCTGGTCGATCGCGAAGCCCCCGCGCGACTCGATGAGGCCGGCCCGGAGCGTCGTGTCCTTGAACCGGTAGCCGAGCTGAGCCGAGAGGCCGAACTCGTCCTCCGTCCGCGTCACCTTCGTCGTCACGACGCTCGGCGGCCCGCCGTCGACGCTCGTCTCGTAGCGGTACGTCTCGTCGTATCGGCGGCCGTTCGGAAGCCCGAGCAGCTCGACGCGGTAGAACTTCCCCTCCCGCGGCGTCACGTCGATGCGGAACGCCCCCTTCGACTCCTCCGTCCGCGTCGCGTACTCGCCGTAGAACCCGAGGTCGAGCTCGATCCGGTTGATCCGGGTCAGCGTCGTCCGGAGCTCCTCGACGCCCGTCTTGATCGACGTGAGCGCCTCGTTCAGGTTCTTGTGGGAGGTCTCGTCGTTGACGAGCTTCCCGAGCGTCCCCTCCCCCTTGTCGATCTTCCCCGTGATGGAGCTGAGGTTGTCGGCCGAGGTCTTCAGCTTCGCGGAGAGCTCCTCGATGTTCTCGACCGAGCCCTTCACGCCCGGGCGGTTCTCGTCCAGGATCCGGTCGAGGCGCGCGAGGGTCTCGCGGATCGAGGACGAGAACTCCTTCAGGTTCGCGACCGTCACGTCGACGTTCGCCCGGTTCTCCGCGACCAGGGCCCGCAGCTCCTCGGCGAGCGCGCCGACGTTGTCGACGATCCGGTTGATCTTCGCCTCGCCCGTCTCGCCGCCGAGCGAGGACGAGAGCGCCCCGGTCAGCTGCTTGACGTCGTTCCCGATCTCCTCCGCGAGCTTCGTCAGCTGGTCGAACTCGACCGGGACCGAGCCGGGGATCCGCGCCCCCTTCGGCAGGACCGGCTTCGCCGGGTCGCCCGCGTAGAGGTCGACGTACTTGTCTCCGAGGAGGCCCAGGTTCTTCACCTGGCCGTAGGCGCCCTCGCGCAGCTCGACGTCGGAGTCGAACAGCAGCCGCGCCACCGCCGTCCCGTCGGGGAGGAGGCGGATCCCGTCGATGCGGCCGACCCGCACGCCCGCGATTCGCACCGTCGACTTGTCGTCCAGCCCGGCCACGTCCTTGAAGACGGCCTCGGCGGTCGCCGCTCTCGCCCGACCGCCGAAGGGGAGGTCCTCGATCTTCAGGACGAGGACGGCCAGGGCGATCAGGACGGCCATCGCGAAGAGCCCGATCTTGGCGGTCGCGTTCATTCCCGAACCTCCTCGCGGCGGGCGGGACCCGCGTCCTCGCTCCCGTCCCCGCGTACGAATGCCGCGACCCGCGGGTCGTCCGACGCCTCGAACTCCGACGGCGGGAGGTCCGCCTGGATCTTCCCGGCGTCGAGAAGGGCGACGCGCTCCGCCACGGCGAAGGCGACCTTCAGGTCGTGCGTGATCGTGACCATCGTCGGGTTCAGCCGGTCCCGGAGCCGGATCATCACGCGGGCCAGGGCGTCCGTCGTGATCGGGTCGAGCCCCGTCGTCGGCTCGTCGAAGAGCAGGATCTCCGGCTTCAGCGCGATCGCCCGCGCGAAGCCGACGCGGCGGCGCATCCCCCCCGAGAGCTCCGACGGGCGCTTCCCCTCGATCCCGTCGAGCCGGACGAGCGCCAGGCACTCCGCGACGCGTTCGCGCACCTCGGCCGGCGTCATACGGGTGTGGCGCTTCAGCGCGAAGGCGATGTTCTCCCCGACGCTCATCGAGTCGAACAGGGCCCCCTCCTGGAACGACATCCCGAAACGGCGCCTCATCTCGTCCCGGCGCGAGAGCGAGGCGGCCCAGAAGTCCTCGCCTTCGACCTCGACCGTCCCCGAGTCCGGCGCCAGGAGCCCGATCATGTGCTTCAGGAGGACGCTCTTCCCGGTCCCCGACTTCCCGAGGATGACGATCGAGTCGCCCTTCGCGATCGTCAGGTCGAGCCCGTCGAGGACGACCTTCGCGCCAAAGGCCTTCCGGAGCCCCGAAAGGCGGATCTCGGGAGGCGCGCTCGGCGCGGCGAGGGGCGGCGCCGCGCTCAGAACAGCACCTTCGTCAGGAAGAAGTCGGAGACCAGGATCGCGAGCGAGCCGAGGACGACGGCCGCCGTCGTGGAGCGTCCCACGCCCTCCGCCCCGCCCCGGGTGTCGAACCCCTGCTGGCAGCCGATGAGCGTGATGAGGAGCCCGAACGCGGCCGCCTTGATGAGACCCGACCAGAGGTCGTTCAGGTCGAGGAACTGGAACGAGTTCTCCATGTAGACGACCGGGTTCGCTCCCAGCAGCCTCACGGCGACGAGGTAGCCTCCCATCACCCCGAACGCGTTCGCCAGGACGACGAGCATCGGCAGGACGATGATCCCGGCGAGGATCCGCGGGACGAACAGGTACTGGACGGGGTCCGTCGCGAGGGCCACGAGCGCGTCGATCTGCTCGGTCACGCGCATCGAGCCGATCTCGGCGGCCATCGCGCTCCCGGAGCGCCCGGCCACCATGAGACCCGTGAGGACCGGCGCGAGCTCCCGGAGCATCGAGAGCGAGACGACCGAGCCGACCCACGCCTCGGCGTGGAACCTCTGGAAGCCGGTGTAGGTCTGGAGGGCGAGGACCGCGCCCGTGAAGACCGCCGTCAGGAGGACCACGGGGAGCCCTTCGACGCCCACGCGGACGACCTGCGTCGCGATGGCCCGGCCGTCGAAGGGGCGGCGGAAGAGCCCGCGGATCGTCAGCCCGAGCAGCGCGACGCAGCGGCCGTGGAACTCGAGCGCGACGAGCGCCAGCCTTCCGAAGGCCTCAAGGAGGGCCATCGCCCCCCCGTCCGGAAGCGGACTCGCGCCGCGGCGGATTCACGGGATCACCTCTCCTCCGATGATACGCGGGCGTGGCCCGCGCCTACGGTCCGGAGCCCTCGGGGACCTGGGCGAGGTCGGAGAAGCGCGTCGTCTCGCCGGACCAGCCGAGCGAGAAGCGGCCCGTCGGGCCGTTCCGCTGCTTCGCCACGATCACCTCGCAGACGTTCTTGTCCGGCGTGTCCTTGTCGTAGTACTCGGGGCGGGAGAGGAAGATGACGAGGTCGGCGTCCTGCTCGATGGCGCCCGACTCGCGGAGGTCCGAGAGCTGGGGCTCCTTCTCCGCTCCGCGCTGCTCCGTCCGGCGCGAGAGCTGCGACAGCGCGATGACGGGGACGTCCAGCTCCTTCGCGAGCGCCTTCAGGCCCCGCGAGTACGCGCCGACCTCCTGCGTCCGGTTCTCGTACTTCTGGCGCGAGCCCATGATCTGGAGGTAGTCGACGAAGATCGCGTCGAGGCCCTTCTGCGCCTGCTTGAGCTGCAGCGCGCGCGCGCGCATCTCGAGGAGCGAGATCGACGGCTGGTCGTCGATGAAGAAGCGGGCGTCGCGCATCTGCTGCGTCGTGTAGAAGAGGTACTTCTTCTCCTCCTTCGAGAGCCGCCCCTCGCGGAGGCGCTGGAGGTTCACGCGCGCCTCGGCGCACTGGATCCGGAAGCCCAGCTGCGGGGCGCTCATCTCGAGCGAGAAGAAGGCGACGCAGTAGCCGGAGTGGATCGTCAGGTACGACGCGATGTTCAGCGCGAAGGCCGTCTTCCCCATGCCCGGCCGGGCCGCCAGGACGATCAGGTCGGTCCTCTGCATCCCCTGGGTCAGGGCGTTCAGCTTTGCGAAGCCGGTCGGGAGGCCGGTCAGCATCGAGCCGCGCGCCTGGATCTTCTGGATCTCCTCCTCGTTCTTCTCCGCGATGTCCGACAGCCGCACGAAGCCGCCGCGGAGGCTCCCCTTCGCGATGTCGACGAGCTCCTGCTGCGCGACCTCGAGGACGGCCTGCGCGTCGGGGGCCTCGACGGCGGCCCGTGCCGCGCGGCGCGACTGGAGGATGAGCTGCCGGCGGAGCGACGCCTCCCTCACGAGGCGCGCGTAGCTCTCCACGCTCTCGACGTCGGGGACGTTGTCGAGGAGGCCCGCGAGGTAGGCGTCTCCGCCGCAGCGCTCCAGCCGGCCGTGCCTCTCGAGCTCGGCCTGGACGGTGACGAGGTCGACCGCCTCCTTCCGGTCCGAGAGCGCGAGGCACGCCTCGTAGACGAGGCGGTGCGGCTCCGAGGCGAAGTCCTCCGGGATCACGTGCTCCATGACCCGCGTGAGCAGCCCGCCGTCGATCAGGAGGGAGCCGAGCAGGCTCCGCTCGGCTTCCGGGCGCGACGGGAGGGACTCGGTCTCGACGGGGAGGACGGCCGCCATGGATCGCCTGTTCTACACCATCCGGGCGGGAACCGTCTCAGCGCGGCGCGAGGTCGAGCGCGGGCCGCGCCGCGTCGCGCCTCCGCGCGACCGCCGCCTCCGCGAGCCGCTCCCAGAGCGGCCATCCGACCCTGCAGCCGCCGACGGGGCATCCGTAGGACGGAGAGTGGAAGTCGGACCCGCCCGAGACGAGGAGCCCGAGCCCGTCCGCCTCGGAAAGCAGCTCCTCCTCGCGCCCCTCGTTGTCGGGGTGGAAGACCTCTACGCCGTCGAGCCCGAGCTCGCGCCCTCTCCGGAGCAGGCCGGGAACGTCCGCGTACCAGACCGGGTGCGCGAGGACGGCGAGGCCGCCCGCCGCGCGGACCGACGCGATCGCCTCCCCGAGGCTCCACTTCGCCTTCGGGACGAACGCCGGCGCGCCGTCCCCTAGATACCTCTCGAACGCCTCCGCGACGCTGGCGACCGCGCCCGCCGCGACGAGGGCGCGCGCCACGTGCGGCCGGCCGAACGCGCCGTCGCCGACCTCCGCCCGCAGCCGCTCCAGGTCGAGGACGATCCCGAGCGCCGCGAGCCGTTCGACCATCCGCTCCGCCCGCCTCTCCCGGACCTCCCGAAGCTCGGCGAGACGCGAGCCGAGGCGCGGCTCGTCCGGGTCGACGAAGAGGCCGAGGAGGTGGACGTCCTGTCCCGCCTCGTCGACCGAGAGCTCCGCTCCCCCGGCCGCGACGAGCCCGGTCCCGCGGGCCGCGGCGACGAACGCCGCCACGCCGTGGACGGCGTCGTGGTCGGTCAGGACCGCGACCGAGAGGCCGGCGGCCGCGGCGAGCGCCGCGAGCGTCTCCGGGCTCTCGACGCCGTCGGAAGCCGTCGAGTGAACGTGAAGGTCGGCCCCGCCGAAGGCGGCCCGCGTCGCCCCGGTCCCGACGCCGGCCAGAGCGCTCATCGTGCCGCGGGCCGCAGCGTCCGGATCCGGACGGTGTTCGTCGCCCCTTCCAGCGCCGCGGCGCCGGAGACCTCGACGACGGTCGCTCCGGCGAGGCCGTGCGCCCGGAGGACGGCGTCCCCGCTCGCGATCATCTCCTCCACGGAGGAGGAGGCCGGAATCCGGTAGGAGACGACGTTCCGGAGGATCGTGAGCCTCCGGCGCACCTCCTCGGAGCTCGTGATCGCGACGATCGGCAGGCGGGTCCCCTCCTTCGAGAGGAGGCGCGCGGTCCGTCCCGACGCCGTGTAGACGACCATCGCGCGGGCCCCCGCGCGCCGGGCCGCGACGACCGCCATGTCGCAGACGACGGGCGTGTGGTCCGCGCCCGTCGCGCTCCGCTCCGTCGCCTCGATCGCGACGGGGCGCTGGGCCTCCGCGACGCGGGCGATCTCGTCCATCGTCCTGACCGCCTCGATCGGATGGGCCCCGACCGCGGTCTCGCCCGAGAGCATCACCGCGTCGGCGCCGTCGTGGACCGCGCCTGCGACGTCGGAGACCTCCGCCCGCGTCGGGACCGGGTTCTCGACCATCGACTCGAGCATCTGCGTCGCGACGATCACCGGGACCGCCTTCTCGCGCCCGACCGCGAGGATCGCCCTCTGAACGCCCGGGACCGCCGCGAGGCCGATCTCCACGCCGAGGTCGCCGCGCGCGACCATCAGGACGTCCGACGCCGCCGCGATCTCGCGAAGTGCGCGGACGGCCTCGACGCGCTCGATCTTCGAGACGATCCAGGGCCGGCGCTCGGCGGGAGCGGCCGCGAGGAGGCGCCGGAGCGCCTTCACGTGATCCACGCTCCTCACGAACGAGAGGCCGACGAACTGGATGCCGGCCTCGAGCCCCTCGCGGAGGTCGCGCCGGTCCTTCGGCGTGACCGCCGGCGCCGAGAGCGCCGAGCTCGGCAGGTTCACGCCGGCCCCCTTCCGGACCGTACCTCCCGCGAGCACCCGCGCCCGCAGCGCCCCGCGCTCCCGCCTCTCCACCTTCAGCCGGATCAGACCGTCGGCGATCCGGATCTCCGCCCCCGGCGCCACCTCGGAGAGAAGGGCCGGGTAGGTCACGGAGATCGTCCGGCCGGAGCCCATCGCGTGCCCCGGGACGATCTCGACGGCGTCTCCGGCCTCCCAGGCGGTCGTGTCGCCTTCGATCGGACCGACGCGGATCTTCGGCCCGCCGAGGTCGAGGAGGACGCCGACCGGCCGCCCGAGGGCCTTCTCGGCCGACCGGACGAGGGCGACGCGCCGCGCGATGTCCCCGGGCCGGCAGTGCGCTCCGTTGAGCCGGACGACGTCGACCCCGGCGGAGAGGAGTCGGACGAGCTCGCCTCCCGTCTCGGCACGCGGGCCGATCGTGGCGACGATCTTCGTGGCGCGAGGCTCCCGGATCGGCTTGGCCATCTCTTCCCTCCGGCGGACCTTATGATCTCTCGATGGCTGAGATTCCGGAATCCCATACGGGCTCCCATCTCGTGCTCCACGACGCCCCGGCGCCGACCGATCCGCGCATCGACCAGATCGCCGGCCACGTGAGGGAGATCATCCGCATTCTCGGCCTCTCTCCCGAGGCGGACCACAACCTTCGCGACACCGACCGGCGCGTCGCGAAGATGTACCTCGAGATCTTCTCCGGCCTCGAGGAGGGGAACTTCCCGGACCTGACGACCTTCCCGAACGAGGAGGGCTACCAGGCCATGGTCATCGAGAAGGAGATCCCCTTCTACTCGATGTGCGCCCACCACTTCGTCCCGTTCTACGGGCACGGCCACATCGCCTACATCCCGCAGGAGCGGATCGTCGGCCTCTCGAAGCTCCCGCGGATCCTGGAGTTCTTCGCCCGCAGGCCCCAGCTCCAGGAGAGGCTGACCGAGCAGGTCGCGGGGGTCCTCTGGGAGGAGCTCCGGCCGCTCGGCGTCATGGTCGTCATCGAAGCCCGCCACCTCTGCGTCGAGATGCGCGGCGTGAAGAAGCCGGGCTCGGTCACCGTCACGTCCGCCCTCCGCGGAGTCTTCAAGCAGAAGACGGTCCGCGAGGAGTTTCTGGATCTGCTCCGAAGGAGGGGATGAGCGTCGAAGCGCCCGCGGCAGCGGGGGGGGCCGGAGACGCGCTTCAGCGTAGCCAGCCGGGGAAGGCGCCGGCCTTTCGGGCTTCCTCCCCGAGCTCTTCCCACCGCTGCTGCTCCCCGAGGTGCCGCTGGCGGGCGCGTTCGGCCCGCTCCCGCGCCTCGAGAAGGTAGAGGACGTACGTCGTCGTCTCGGCCTCGCTCAGGCCGAGCCAGGCCCGCTCCGCCTCCGCGAGCGTCCGCTCGGCGATCTGCCGGTCGGCCGCCGCCGCCTCGAGGGCCTCGCGCCGCTCGTCCGCCCGCTCCCGCCAGTAGCGCTCGCCACGGCCGAGAAGGTCTGTCGGCTCGGCGACCTCGACCGGAGGGACTTCGCGCGCGGGTCGAGGCGGAGCGGGGGTCCCCTTACGCGCCCCTTCGATGTGCGCGCGGGCCTCTTCGGCGGAGGTCCGGAGCTTCACGAGGTTTCCGAGGGGGGGCGTCTCGAACGGCCCGGGGGCGGGCGTCGCCGCCGGAGGAGGGGTCGGCTTCGGCGCTCCCGGCTCGTTCGCCGCACGCGTCGCCGCCTCGTCGATCCGCGCGAGCGGAAGGGAGACGAGCGCGCCGCCCGAAAGGAGCCGTCCGACGAGCCTCGTCCCCCTGCGCACCGGGGGCGAGTCGAAGACGACGCGTGCGCCGTCCGACTGGACGACCACCCACGACCCGGCCGCCTTCTCTCCGCCGGCGGCGCTCCCGGCGAGCACGGCCAGGATGCCGACGAGCGCGGCGGAGAGCGCACCGGCCTTCACGGGACGCTTCCGCGCAGGAGCGCTCCGGCCGCCTCGAGGCCGCGGAGCGTCCTCACGCCGTGCCAGCAGAAATCGTCGCCGGAGACGAGCTCGACACGCGATTCCGGGAGCAGCCCGCGGAAGAGCGCCCGCTCCTTCTCCCCGAATCGGTACGGCTCGTCGGGGAGGACGACGAGCCCGGGCGCGAGAGCGGCGAGCTCGGCCTCGTCCGTCCGCGGCCACGGGCCCCGCTCGCGCGCGAAGACGTCCACACCGCCGAACGTCTCGAGGAGGTCGGCGATGTAGGTCCCGGCGGCGGCGGCCATCCACGGCCCCTTCCAGATCAGGTAGGCGAAGCGGACCGGGCGCGCCGCCGGACGGGCCGCCGCGAGACGCTCCTCCACCCGACGCGCCCATCCCTCCGCCGCCGGCTCGCTTCCCGTCAGGGCGCCGAGGCGGCGGAGGAGCGGAGGGACGTCCGCGACGCGCGTCGGGTGGCTCACGTCGACGCGGTGGCGCGCGGCCAGCGCGGCGACGTCGGCCTCGCGGTTCTCCTCCGCGTTGCACAGGACGAGGTCGGGCGCCAGCGCGCCGATCGCGGCGTGGTCGGGGTCCTTCGTCCCGCCGACCCGCGGGATCCCCTCGAGCGCCTCGCGGGGGTGGACGCAGTAGCGCGTCACCCCCGCGAGGCTCCCGCCGAGGCCGAGGGCGACGAGAGACTCGGTCGTCGACGGGCAGAGGGAGACGATCCGCATCAGGCGGCCGGCTTCTTCCTCCCGAGGAGCCCGTCGAGGACCTCCTTCGAGGACCTCTTCACGTCCTCGTGGAGCGAGTCGCCGTGCGCGTCCATCGTGACGATGAGCGGGAAGTCCTTCACCTCGTAGATCCACATCGCCTCGGGGACTCCGAGCTCCTCGAGGTGCTTCACGCCGAGGACGCGGACGACCCGCCGCGCGAGGACCTGCGCGGCCCCGCCGTGGGCGTGGAGGTAGACGGCGCCGTGCTCCTTCAGGCCGGCGAGCGTCTTCAGCCCCATCCCCCCCTTGCCGACGACGCCGGCGAAGCCGTACTTGCCGATCACGGCGGCCTGATAGGGCTCCTCGCGGATCGAGGTCGTCGGCCCGGCGGCGAGGACGCTCCAGGAGCCGTCCTTCTCCCTCCGCATGACCGGCCCGCAGTGGTAAAGGATCGACCCGCGCAGGTCGAGGTCGGGGTACTCGGGCCAGCTCTTCGTCCAGAGCTTGTGGAGGGCGTCCCGCCCCGTCACCATGAGCCCCGAGACCTCCACGGCGTCTCCCCGCTTGAGGGAGCGCACGACCTCCGGGGAGAGGGGCGTCGTCAGCTTTCTCGCCTCGCTCATTGCGCGTACACCGCCTTTCCGGAGGGCGAGACCTCGACGGAGGCCCGCCGCGTCGCCCAGCACATGTAGCTGACGGAGACGAAATACGACGCCGGAAGGCGCGCGAGGTGGGACATCTTCACGCCGAGGAGCGTCGTCTTCCCGCCGTACCCCATCGGGCCGACGCCGAGGAGGTTCCCCTTCTCCAGGAGCTCCTCCTCCGCCGCCGCCAGGGCCGGCTCCGCGTGACGGTCTCCCAGCTTGCGGAAGAGCTGGCGCTTCGCCTCGGCCATGCCGCTCGCGCGGTCGCCGCCCATGCAGACGCCGAGGATGCCGGGGGCGCACCCCTTCCCCTGCGCCTGAAAGACCGCGTCGAGGACGCAGCGCTTCACCCCCTCGAGGTCGCGGTCGGCCCCGAGCTCCGTGCTCGGGAGCGAGTACTGCGCCCCGACGTTCTCGCAGCCGCCCCCCTTGAGGATGAGGTCGGCCTTCAGCCCGGCGCGCGCGTGCTCGTGGACGTGGACGATCGGCATCCCGCGTCCCGGCTCGTTCCCGGTGTTCTTCCCCGACAGCGTGTCGACGGAGTTCGGACGGAGATACCCCTTCGCCGTCGCGATCCCGACCGCCTTCGCCGCGGCCCGCTCGATCGCGCCGATCGAGACGCCGCGCGGGGCGGCGACCTCGAAGAGCGGCATTCCCGTGTCCTGACAGACCGGGCGCGACGTCTCGTCGGCGAGCCGCGAGTTCTCGAGGAGGACCCCGAGCGTCTCGCGGGCCACGGAACCCTCGTCTTCCCGGTCGCGCGCCGCCTCGAGGGCGGCGAGGACGTCGGGTGGCATGCACGTCGCGGCGCGACGGACGAGCTCCGTGAACGTCGCGACCAGCGCTTTCTCGCCGAACGGGTCGGCCGCGGGGGCCTTCTTCGTCGCCGGCGCCGGGCGGGTCGCCTTCCGGACGGGCGCCTTCACGGCCCTCTTCGCCGGCGGAGCCGCGGTCCGTTTCGCGGGGGCGGGCTTGCGGGCGGCGGCGCGCTTCTTCGCCGGCGCCGGCCGACCCGGCTTCTTCGGTTTCTTCTGCGCCATCTTCGCGTGACCTCCGAAATCCAAGGATACCTCCGGCCCGGCGGGGCCGGTCGCCGGTTCGGTGTACATTCTCGGGTTCACCCGGACCCGCGCGCACTCGAGGCCAGCGGCCGTCGGGGGGA